>DATFTB010000080.1:0-8220 GCA_035262325.1 Candidatus Acidiferrum sp. | reverse complement strand
TTCGTGCGCGTTTCGCGGAGGTGGATCGCATGCGTCCCGACATAGCCGACCTCGAGAACCCACTGCTTGCCGAGTGCCCGCTGGATGGTCAGGTTCCATTGTTGGGTATTGGGCACGACGAAGTGGCGTGGAACAGCGAGGACAAACAGGAACGGCGTGGGAATGGAACCGGGACTGCCCGAGGCGCAGCCGAACTGCCCGGCTTGCGTCGGATCCTTTCCCGGGAATCCGAGAAAAGCCGCCTGGCAAGGAAGGAAACTGGCGCTGAGTGTTCCAGCTGAGGGAAGCGCATTGGGGCTCGAAGTCGCGCCCGCCGGCCAGCAGGAAGGCGGAGCATTGGGAGAAAAGAATACGTTCAAGCAACCGGGATTCAGTGCGCCGAAAGTAATGGGCAGGTACGGTGCTTGGAAGGAGAGCTGATCGGCGGTGCCGACGTCTTCGCGCACGTAGTAGATGCCGTAGCCGGCGCGCACGGTCGTGGTCTGGCGGCCGCCGAGGTCATAAGCGAGGCCGATGCGGGGAGCGAGCCCGGTCGAGTAAGCATTCTTGAAGGTCGTGTCACTGCCGCTGCCAGCGAGGCCCGGGACCCCCAGGTGATTCGCGCAAGCGCCGTAGACCATGGGGTAGAGGTTGGCGGCGGCGAGCGATTGATCGATGTTTCCGATGTGGCAGAGCTGGTCGTAGAACGCCCCGTTGATGTCGACGCGCAACCCAAGATTCAGCGTCAGTTCGCGGGTGGCCTTGAAGTCGTCCTGCGCGAAGACACCGAAGATGTTGGTGCGGTACTGGTGGTTGTACACGCCGCCGCCGCCAAAACTGAAAGCGGGCGCGCCCATGAGGAAGTTCTGCCAGTCGGTGAAGCCGTTCTGATTCACGAAAAACAACTGGCCATTAAAAGTCTGCGGAAACAGCTTGTTGAGATTCACACGGGTGTATTCGCCGCCGAAGCGGAAGTCATGCGGACCCTTCACCCAACTGACGGTGTCGACAAAATTGAAATTGTTCTGGAGCTGGTACTGGTTGGCGGGCGGGGTCGGACCGATCTGAAAGCCGGAGGTGTTGAAGGTGAATTTGTAGATCGATTGCGTGAGGTTGTTGGTCGGGCGGTCGATGCCGAGGTCGCTCACCGTAACCGGGGGAATATTCTCGAGGCTGTAGTTCATCCGCACATACCCGAAGCGGAAGTCGTTCACGAGCGTGGGCGAGAACAGGTGCGTTTCGTTCACGCTGAAGAACCGCGCCGTCACGGGAATGTCGTAGGGAAAATCCAGGTCCGTGGCGCTGATACTGCTCGCGAGGGTTCCGCCAAGGGAAGCCTGCAAGCCGCCAGCGCCGAAGGGCAGGAAGGTTTCTGAATTGGAAAAGAAGAAGCGGGCGCCGACTTTGTCCCGGCCGTTGCGGAAATCGCGGTCCCAGTTGGTGGTGAACTGGTCGTCGTTGTATTTCCCGGGCTTGCTTACGAGCAGCTGCCCGGTGGAGCCGGGGGTACCGGCAATGGAGGGGATGAGGTAACCGTTCGGATCGCCAAACTGGTTGCTCTTGAATTGCAAAAGCTTCAAAACCACCGGATCGATCGCCACGGTGGGGTCGCCGTTAAAGAAGGCCGAGGAGATCGACGGTTCCGTGCGGTCGGTCGGAATAACCGGAAAGCCCGGATTGTTGATCTGTGTTCCCGGCGAAAGGGCGCTGCGTTGCCGCGTCCCCTGATAGTTGACGAAGAAGAAACCGAATTTTTGCTGGACCACCGGCCCGCCGAGGCTGCCGCCAAAGATGTTCTGCTTCACCGGGGGGCGAGGCTGGCCGGTGGCGTTGTGAAAATATTCGTTGGCGTTGAGGGCATCGTTCCGGAAAAACTCGTATACGTCGCCGTGCAGTTCGAGCGTTCCGCTGCGCAGGACAGCGTTCACGTTGGCGCCACCGTTGCGTCCCTGGGTGGCGTCGTAGAGCGAGGTTTGCACCTTGAACTCCTGAATGACGTCCGGGTTCGGCAGGGGCACGTAGTAGTTCTGGGCCACGTTGTAGTCGGTGGCGCTGATGCCTTCGATCAGGTAGTTGTTGTTGTCCTCGCGCTGGCCATTCACGAACACCTTGGTGGTGCCGCGCCCGAGTTGCGCGGAGGCATTCAACTCGCTGTAAGCGCCGGTGCTCAGGGTAAGAAGCTGCTGGTAGTTTTGCGTGGCGAGCGGAAGGTCACGGATGGTCTGCTGGCTAATGGTTTGGCCGGTCGTCGCATTCGTGGTATCGACGGTGGCCACCTGGGCGGAGACTTCGATCTTTTCGGTCACGGTTCCGGGCTTTAGGGTGATGCTAAGCCGGGTGGTCTCGGTCACGCGCACTTCGATGCCGGCGGCTTTGGCTTCGGAAAAGCCCGATTTGTTGACCACCACGAAGTAAGTGGCGGGCGGAAGCAGGGCGGCCACGAACGAGCCGTCGGTTGCCGTATTTACGCGCCGCACGAGAACGCTGGTGGCGGAGTTGATGATTTGCACGTCCGCGTCCGCCACCGCTCCGCCGCCGACGTCCACCACCGCTCCGCTGATGGCACCGGTGGCTCCTCCCTGCGGGAAAGCCGCGGGCGCACGGAGTAAATTAAGCGCTAAGAAAAACAATATTAAGCCGCGAATGATTCCCTTCATGGCCTACCCCCTTCAAGAAAACGAAACGGATGCGAGTTCCGCGAACACCCCGTTCGAGGCCCACTTCTCCTCCCGTTTGTTTGTCGACACCCCTCGAAACCGGAAATTAACCGTTAACTATCCTGTTGTCAAGCACTTGGAAATCAGTAATTCTTATGGTGCCCATCGGTTTGCGTAATCTTCGCTGGCCCTCTAGCGACTCCTTCCTCCTCCGGCCCGCTCCCCTCACGAGGGGCCCATCTTTTTCCTCTGACGCAACCCGCCAACTTGCGTTATCGTCTAACAGTCAGGGTCCGCGTCCCTTCGGGGGTTTCCCATGAAAGCTTATTCTTGCCTGCTGGTCTTTTCGCTGGTTCTCGTGGCTCTGTCGCTCCCCGCTCCCGCCAAGGCCGATGCGAGCCACGCCCGCATTGTGCGGCTTAGCCTGGCGCAGGGGGATGTGCGTTTTGCGCGCGAGTTTCACGACGATCCCATGAGTGACACGAAAGTGATATGGGAAGTGGCACCACTCAATTTGCCGATCCGCCAGGGATACGCGCTGGCGACGGAGAATGGCCGTGCGGAAGTCGAGTTTGAAAACGGGGCCATGGCCTTCATTGGCGCGAATACGGTGGTGGAGTTTTACGATCTGTCGCTCAACGACGGCGCGCATGTGACGCGGCTGGTGCTTCGCCAGGGAACGGGCATCTTCTACGTGCATCCGGCGAATGGCGACTATTTCAGCGTTACCGGCGGCGATTTTACGGTCGAGGCCAACGGGCGGGCGCGCTTCCGCCTGGACAACTTTGACGACGGCAGCACGGTGAACGTCGAACAGGGCTACGTCGAGGTGGTGCACAAGAAAGAGACCAAGTCGCTCGAAAAAGGCCAATCGCTCGCGGTGCGTGTTACCGACCCCAACAACCTGGTGGTAGCGCGAGCCAGTGACAGCGATGACTTCGACAAATGGGTTTCGGGGCGAATCGACAGCGTTGCAACGGCAACGAACTACTCGAACCAGTATGTCAGCACATCGAACTATACTTCAGGTTTTGCGGATCTCTACACCTACGGCTCGTGGTTCAACCTGGGTGGTTACGGCTACGGCTGGAGGCCCTTCGGTGCCGGTCTCGGCTGGTGTCCGTTCGACAATGGCAACTGGTACATGGACCCGTCGATTGGCTGGAGTTTCTTGAGCTCGGCTCCGTGGGGCTGGCTCCCTTATCACTATGGCGGCTGGATTTTCTCGCCGGTTTACGGATGGACCTGGGTGCCATCGGGGTTTAGAGGAGGTCCGATTTACTATCGGCCGGTAACCGCGGTGTGGGTGCATTCCGGTCCGACGCTAGGGATTGTGCCGCTGCATCCGGGCGATAAGAACGGGAAGCTGCCGCAAAATCTTTCGCAGGGCGTTTTCGCGGTCGAGCGACAGACCTTGGGGAAGACCCCAATATCGCCTGGCAACGAAAAGTGGTCGGTGGTCAAGAGTGCGCCCTCGACAGCCCTGGTCTCGAGTGCGCTCGCGGCCTCGAGCGCGCCGACGCGCGTATCGCGGACCATCCTCACGGGGAATGGCGGCAGCCGCTCGGTAACTCTGAGCCGCGAGTCTTCGATCGTCTACGATCCCGCCGGACATCGCTTCGTGAACGGGAGCAATTCCGCCGTTGCGGGTAGAGAAACTACCAAGACGGAGCCGAACTCCACGGTGCCTGGGAAGGTGCCGCTTGCGGGCGCGCCTGCGGTTCAGACCGCGCGCACTGGCCAGCCCCCCGCGGCTCGCCAGTCGATGCCATCCCGGGCTTCGTTTGCCACGCCCGCGCCGGCTCGTACGTCCGGCTCCTCTGGGGGATCGGCAATGTGGGGCGGGAGCCACGGCTCGAGCTCCGGTGGCTCAATGGGCTCCCTGCACGGGTCATCGGCTTCGTCGGGATCCTCGCACGCTTCGGGCGGCGCAAGCCATCACTGAGCACTTGTTCTTCGACAACCGCGCTCGCGAAAATCAGCCGAACGTCATGCCGGCATAGCCCACGACCGCCGTGCGATCTCCGCTCACATCTCCGGAAGTGGCATACCGCACCAGTTGCGCGTTCTCGACTCCGAGCTGCCGCATGGCCGTCAGCATGGCCATCGCCGGCCCAAGACCGCACATCGTGATGCGTCTGTCGCGGCAAACCTCATAGAGACCTGTGGCGTCCAGTTCGAGCATCCGATCGATGGCGGCTTGATCTTTGTTCCGGGTGGTTCTGTCGTCTTCGTAGTGATTCATGTCCGAGGATGTCACGATCAGGATTTCTTCCGGGCTTTCTTCGAGAACGCGCGCGATTCCTTGTCCTAATTCCCTGAGTTCCTCGGGCCGCAGCGTGCCGACAACCACAGGCACAAACGAGAATCCCGGGTCGAGCACCTGGAGAAAGGGAAGTTCGACTTCGAGCGAGTGTTCCCGGCTGTGCGCCTCGCTGTCCTCGCGCAATGCGGGGCATTGACCGCGCAGTCGCTCGGCCAGACGGCTGTCAATCGGGGCATCGCCGAGAGGCGTCCGCCAGGTTCCTTCGGAAAGGATCGCCAGCGCTTCCCCGCGCGGGTAGTGGCGCACGCCCAATAAAAGGATTTTTCGTGTGAGGGCGATTCGGGAGAACACGGCGCCGGCCACGGCACCGGAATACATGTAACCGGCATGCGGGACGAGGCAGGCGCGCACCAGGGCTTTCTCGCCCGGGTTCTCTCGGCTGGTAAAGCCGGCTACGGCTCGAGCGAGTTCTTGCGGATTGCCTGGATAGAAGTGACCCGCGACAGCAGGAAGGCGCAACATTTTTCCCTCCGGGCTTTAGAGGGGTCGCGACGGTTTTCCTTTGATCTTTACGGCCTCGCGCGACTGGGCATCGTAGTAGACGGTAACCTTGTCGCCGTACTGATAGCCACCCTTGTCGATAATCTGCTGCATTTTTGTGGCAACCGGCTGGCTCAAAGCGAAGGTCTCGATCGTCATGTCGTTGCCCTTGGCGCGAACGGTCACCTGGGCGACGTTCGCGTGCATGACATATCCTTCGAACTTCACCGTCCCGGTTAGCTTGGGCTTGGGCTTGACGGCGTTGACCACGATGGGCGCCGCTTCGCTCACGATGATCGGCGTGAGGATAGGATCCTGCGCCTGAGCCCTGGGCGCTGTCATGATCCCGAGCGCCATGATGCCGAGCGCCGAGAGCCCCGCGATTTCGAGGGCTTTTTTCATTCGAGATCGTCCGTCGCGATCCTGAGGGATTTCAGAAAACGAACGTCCTGGGGAGTCATCGTCAGCCGCGTCGACGACCTTTTTTCCGGCTCCTGTTCCAGGGACTCTTGATCGACCTGGATCCGCAGTGATTCGAGAAAACGGCGGTCCTGGGTGGTCATGCGCGGCCCGTCGCCATTGCCGTCGCGCTTGGCGAGACCGATCGTAGCGTCGAGCTTCAGCACAATGTCGTAACCGTGAGCGCGCACCCCGGCGATGGCGCCCGTGATCCGCTCAGATTCGGACACCGTGTCGTTGATCGCGTGCCCAAGTTCACGCAGCAGATTTTTTAGGTGGTCGTCGAGTTGCAAGGGTGGCTCCCCAATACTTCTAATGAGATTCTAGGCCTATGCTCGGTTCGATACAAGCCGACCTTTTCGGATTTGTCTTCAATCCATCTACAGCCCCCGCTTCCTGTCCGTTGGGACGGGACCTGCTCCCGACTGTGGCCGATTGTGCGCTAAGATGCGGTTATGTCCACGACTGCGGGAATGGCACCCGTTCCCCCGGAAGCAAAGGGGTTTCGCCGGCTCTGGCGGGTTGTCAAACAGGTTTTTCACGAGGTCATGGGCGCCGCCTTCGCTCTGCTGGCCTTCGGCTGGTTGAATTCGGCGTTCCGCGCCTGGACCCGCGACCTTGCGCATTGGCTCGTCGGCGTTTCGATTGTTGTGGGCCTGCTTTTCGTGGCCTTCTCGGTCAGTTCGTTTCGCCGCGCCCGGCAGTTGTGAGCGGCCGGGCGTCGCCTCATGGTAATGGCGCCGTACGGGCAACAGATCCTCGCTCGGGGAAACAGGTCTCGCATGGCTGACAGCAAGCCGAAGCCCGGAACACCCGAGGAGCGCAAAGCGCAGTTCACGACGCTCTCGGGCCTGCCGGTCGAGCGCCTGTACACGCCCGACTCTCTTCGAGGCTCGCGTCCCGAAGAGTCGCTCGGTTTCCCCGGCGAATTTCCCTACACGCGCGGAATTTATCCGACCATGTATCGCGGCCGTTTCTGGACCATGCGCCAGTATGCAGGCTTCGGGAGCGCCGTCGAATCGAACCAGCGCTACCGCTACCTGCTCGACAAGGGCCAGATGGGCCTTTCGGTCGCCTTCGATCTGCCCACGCAGATCGGCATGGACTCGGATCATCCGCTGGCGCTCGGCGAGGTGGGCAAGGTCGGAGTGGCGATCGACTCGCTCGAGGACATGGAGATACTTTTCGACCGCATTCCGCTTGAAAAAGTTTCGACCTCGATGACCATCAATGCGACGGCCTCGATCCTCCTTTGCCTCTACGTGGCCGTCGCAAAGAGGCAGGGCGCGAGCCTTCGGAAGCTTTCCGGCACGGTCCAGAACGATATCCTCAAGGAGTACATCGCGCGCGGCACGTACATTTACCCGGTGAAGCACGCCATGCGCATCGTAACGGACATCTTCGCGTGGTGCCGCGACAACCTGCCCAAATGGAATACCATTTCGATTTCCGGCTATCACATTCGCGAAGCCGGCTCCAGCGCCGTTCAGGAAGTCGCTTTCACCCTCGCCGACGGAATGTCCTACGTCGAGGCGGCACTCGATGCGGGGTTGCCAATCGACGAGTTCGCGCCTCAGCTTTCGTTCTTTTTCAACGCCCACAGCGATCTGCTCGAAGAGATCTCGAAGTTCCGCGCGGCGCGGCGTTTGTGGGCACGGATCATGCGCGACCGGTTCCACGCCAAGGATGCGCGTTCGCTGCTGTTGCGATTCCATGCGCAGACGGCCGGTTCTTCGCTCACCGCGCAACAACCCGAAAACAACATCATCCGCGTGGCGATTCAGGCGCTGGCCGCAATCCTCGGCGGATGCCAGTCGCTGCACACCAATTCGATGGACGAAGCTCTGGCGTTACCGACCGAGGAGTCCGCGCTCGTCGCGCTGCGCACGCAACAGATCATCGCGCACGAAACCGGGGTCACGAACACGATTGACCCTGCCGCGGGCTCCTATGCCGTTGAAGCGCTGACCGGCGAAATCGAAAGAGGGGCGGAAGAGTACCTCGAAAAAATCCGAGCCGTGGGAGGCATGATACGCGCGATCGAATGCGGTTTCGTGCAGAACGAAATTCAGCGCGCCGCGTATGATTTCCAGCGCGCGGTTGAAAAGAAGGAACAGATTGTTGTCGGCGTAAACGACTTCGTTACGGAAGACGCCCGGCAGATTCCGATGCTTTCGATCGACGCGGAAATCGAGCGTTCGCAGGTAGCCCGCCTTCAAGCGCTTCGCGCCGGGCGCGACTCCTCGAGGACGAAAGCGGCCCTCGCCGAACTCGATCGCCGCGCCCGATGCTCCGAAAATCTTCTCCCTGCCATCCTCG
>DATFTB010000079.1:0-11776 GCA_035262325.1 Candidatus Acidiferrum sp. | reverse complement strand
CCAGGCGCGGAACCCGGCGAGCGCCTCGTCGCGCATGATCTGAATGGCGGGGATGCGGCGTTTTAAATGAGGCAGTGGAAGTTCGGTGTAGATGAATGAATCGTCGAACCCGATGTTGGCGGCGTCTTCGGCAGTGTTGGCGAAGTAAAGGCGCAAGAGGCGCGCCCAGTAGATTGCGCCAAGGCACATGGGGCAGGGTTCGCAGGAGGTGTACAGTTCGCAGTCCTTCAGTTCGAAGACACCCAGTTTGGCGCAAGCCTGGCGGATCGCGAGAATTTCCGCGTGCGCCGTCGGGTCATTCAACGACGTAACTTGATTGGCTCCTTCGGCGACAATTTGACCGCTTCTCACGATCACTGCGCCGAACGGGCCGCCGCGTCCCGACTGAACGTTTTCGATCGAGAGCTCGATTGCCCGCGCCATGAATGGATCGTTCATCTTCGATTGCCACCCCAAGGCGGCCTTGGTCAAGATTCAGGCCGCGAACGCACGCGGATTCGCCTTGCCGAGCGCGGCCTGACGCCTGCCGAAAGCAGCAAGTATAAGCCCAGATTGCGGCCACGCAGAATTCTTTTGGCTGGATTTATCGAGTCTTGGCGAGTTGAAAAAGCGCAGATATAACGCTAGGCTCTTTCAACAAACGCTTAAGACTCGGAACGGAGCTCCGCTTGCAACCATGACGCTGCGCGCCTTTGTCTCCCGAAGGGTAGTTACACGGGAAGGGGTGCGCCCGGCGGCCATCTTGGTCGAAGGGGAGCGAGTTCGAGAGGTTGTTGCGCCGGAGCAGGTTCCGGCACAGGCGGATTCGCGGGATTTTGGCGACGTTGCGATTCTGCCGGGACTTGTGGATTCACATGTCCATATTAATGATCCGGGCAGGGCGGATTGGGAAGGCTTCGAAACGGCGGGTCGAGCAGCGGCAGCGGGTGGTTACACGCTGCTTGTCGATATGCCATTGAACTGCCTGCCTGCCACAACCACGGTCGAAGCGCTCAGCGCCAAGCGTGCGGCCGCAAAAGACCGCTGCCGGGTCGATTGGACCGCGTGGGGCGGCGTCGTGGCCGACAACCAAAACGACATAGAACCGCTCGCGAAGGCGGGCGTGTCCGGTTTCAAATGCTTTCTCGTGCACCCGGGTATCGACGGCTTCACGATGGTCACGGAGGGGCAACTTCGGGCGGCATTGCCTCACGTAGCGCGGACTGGTTTGCCCTTGCTGGTGCACGCGGAACTCCCGGGCCCAATCGATCGGGCGACGCAGGAACTGGCGGATGCCGACTGGAGCTGCTATCCGACGTATCTGAAATCGCGGCCCGAGGAGGCGGAACTCTCCGCGATCCGGCTGCTGCTATCGCTGTGCCGCGAATACAAGTTCCGGTTGCACATTGTTCATCTTTGTGCCAGCCAGGCGTTGCCTGAACTGCGCGGTGCGCGCTCCGAGGGTCTCGCGGTAACCGTCGAGACCTGTCCGCACTACCTGCATATCGCAGGGGAAACGATTCCGAAGGGCGCCACGCTGTTCAAGTGCGCTCCGCCAATTCGCAGCCTGGAGAACCGCGAAAAGTTATGGCAAGGCTTGCGTGACGGGATTATCGATCTTGTGGCAACAGACCATTCGCCGTGCCCGCTGGAAATGAAGGGGCTTGCCGAGGGCAACTTCAAGACAGCCTGGGGCGGGATCGCGAGTCTGTCCGTAGCTCTGCCGGTAGTGTATTCCGAGGCTAGAGCGCGTGGATTCACGCTGACCGATATTGCGCGATGGATGGCTGAGGCGCCCGCGCAGCTGGCTGGCTGCGACAAACGGAAAGGCCGAATCGCGGCCGGGTACGACGCGGATTTTGTTATGTTTGCCCCTGAGGATGAGTTCGAGGTGAGCCGCGACCGGCTCTATTATCGTCACACGGTCTCGCCTTACCTGGGCGAGAAGCTGCATGGTGTGGTGAAAGCCACATATCTTCGAGGGAAGGAAGTGTTTAAGGAAGGCGGGTTTTCCGACGAGGTGACCGGGCGGGAGTACCGATGCTAAACAGCCTGTCGGTTTGGCATACGCCGGTTCGCTACATTTGCGGCGGATTCAGCACTTCGGATGGTCTATTGTCCACTCTCACGTCCGGAAAACGGGCGCGGAACCGAGGCGTTGGCGAATTCGAATGAACACGAACCGCATTGTTGGTAAGTCAGTGCCGCGACTGGAGGGCCGCGGCAAGGTTACGGGACAAGCGCTTTATGTCGACGACATTGTGCTTCCCGGCATGCTATTCGGGGCAACCGTGCGAAGCCGCATTCCGCGAGGCAGGATCACAAAGATTACATTCGGCCCGGGAGTCGATTGGAACGAGTTCGTGATCGTTTCGGCGAAAGATATCCCAGGAAAAAACTGCATCGCACTGATCGATGATGACGAGCCGTGCCTGGCAGATGGGAAAGTGAACCATCCCGAAGAGCCGATCCTGCTGTTGGCGCACCCGGACCGACGCCTTCTTCCGCAGGCGGTTGAAGCAGTTTCGGTCGAGTACGAACCGCTTCCGGCCATCTTCAGCATCGAGGAGAGCGAGCAGCACTCGCAAATCATCTGGGGCGCGGACAATGTTTTCAAGTCGTATCTAATTGAAAAGGGCGACCTCGACGCCGTGTGGGAAAGGGCCGACTACATTGTCGAAGGCGAGTACGCGACCGGGGCTCAGGAACAGCTGTATATCGAAAACAACGGAATGATCGCTGCTTTTGATCCGCAACAGGGGCTCACCGTTTGGGGCTCGATGCAGTGCCCGTATTACGTTCACAAGTCGCTCGTGAAACTGTTCAACCTGCCAGCGGAACGTGTGCGCGTCGTGCAAACGGAAACAGGCGGCGCGTTCGGAGGCAAGGAAGATTATCCATCCATGATCGCGGGGCATGCGGCGCTGCTCGCGATGAAGTCGGGAAGGCCCGTTAAAATCGTGTACGACCGCATGGAAGACATGGCCGCTACAACGAAACGGCACCCTTCGCGGACGCGGCACCGTACCGCGGTAAGCAAAGAGGGCAAGATTTTGGGCGGAGAAATTGAATTTGCGATTGACGGCGGCGCTTATGAAACTCTGTCGCCGGTGGTGCTGTCACGGGGTGCCATTCATGCCGGCGGGGCCTATTATTGGCCGAGCATCCGTATTCGCGCAAAAGCGCTGGCAACGAACACTCCGCCACAGGGTGCGTTTCGTGGTTTTGGCGCGCCGCAATCGCTATTTGCGCTGGAGCGACATATGGACCGCATCGCGCAGGTGATTCAACTTTCGCCTGCCGAGATTCGCCGGCGCAATTTCATCAAGCCCGGTGAAACCACCACCACCGGCCAAACGGTCACCGAGGCGATTAATCTCGGCAAATTGCTCGACCGCGCGATGGAGATTTCCGACTATTCGGCAAAGAAGGAAAGGTTCGCGAAAGAAAACAGGAACAGCACTCGCAAAAAAGGAATTGGCCTCGCGTCATTTCTGCATGGCGCGGGCTTCACAGGCTCGGGCGAGCGCTTTCTGAGTTCGGTTGTCGGCGTCGAGGGGTGCGCCGAAGGCACCGTGCGAATACTCGTTTCCAGCACGGAATTTGGCCAAGGAACGAATACGGTACTGTGCCAAATCGTCGCCGAAGCGCTCAAGGTGCGCTACGAGGACGTAAGCATCGCGCGGCCGGACACTCATGAAGTGCCGAACAGCGGACCGACCGTGGCATCACGGACCGTCATGGTCGTGGGGAAACTTGTCCAGTCGGCTGCGCTCGGAATTCAACAGACGCTAGAGGCTAGCGGTTTACTGGGAGCGACCTATTCGCCGGAGGAATTTCGCGCAGCCGTACGCGCTTACGTTGCCAAGAATGGAAAGTTGCAGGCGCTCGCGCGTTACGAGCAGCCGGAGGACATCGTCTGGGACGAACAGAAATACCGCGGTTCGGCTTACGCGGCGTTTGCTTGGGCGGTTTATGTTGCAGAAGTTGCAGTCGATCTGACCTCCTATAGCGTGTCGGTGGATGATTTCGTGGCGCTCCAGGAAGTCGGCCGAGTGCTGAATCCCGTGCTGGCTAAGGGGCAAATCATTGGCGGGATAGCTCAGGGAATTGGGTTCGCGTTGTACGAAAAGGTGATTTGGCAGGAGGGCCGAATGCAAAACGGCCAGATGACAAATTACATTATTCCGACGTCCGCCGATCTGGCCCCGATTCGCGTTTATTTTGAGGAGTTGGGCAACGTTCATGGCGCGTTTGGCGCAAAGGGAATCGGCGAACTGCCGATGGATGGGCCGGCTCCTGCAGTCATCAATGCCGTCGAAGACGCGCTGGGCGTTCCGTTCCGTTCGATTCCTTTGCTTCCTGAGGACATTTTCGACGCAGTTGCAAACGAACGAGAGCGAGAGAGATTTTCTCCCGTTGCCGGAGATCGTCGATGATCGAGCCGCCGCAGAGTCACACCAAGTGCGAAATTTCGTTCCAGGTCAACGGCAAACTTGTGGCCGTGCGGGCCTATCCGATGGAGCGTTTGCTCGATGTGCTGAGGGAGGAGCTTGGCCTTACGGGGACGAAGGAGGGCTGCGGCGAAGGCGAGTGCGGTTCGTGCTCGGTTTTGATGGATGGCGTCCTGGTGAACAGCTGCCTTGTTCCTGCGTTGCAGGCGAAGGGCGTTAACATCACAACCGTCGAGGGCCTCGCGGAGGACGAACGACTTCACGCACTTCAGCAGGCCTTCCTTGACTGTGGCGGTGCGCAGTGCGGAATTTGCACACCGGGAATGATCCTGGCTGCTCTTCACCTGCTAGGCAAAAAGCCGCAGCCTACCATAGAAGAGATTCGCGAGGGTCTCTCTGGGAATCTTTGCCGCTGTACGGGCTACGCGCAGATTATTGAAGCCGTGGCAGAAGTAGGCCGCCGAGGTATCGCCGGATGAGGGCTCGTCCAGCCGAGTACGAGCTGGCCGCACCCGGCACGCTTTCCGCAGTTCTCTCGCTGCTGGCGCAGGAACCCGGGGAATGGCTGCCCATCGCTGGGGGAACCGATGTGATGGTGCAGTATTCCGCGGGGAGGCTCCCGTCGCGGAAGTTGGTCAGCATCTGGAACCTTCCGGAACTGCGTCGGATTGAAACTATTGGAGGCAAAATTTGGATCGGCGCAGGATGCACATATGCCGACCTCTGCGACCACGAGATTGTGCGCCGAGAGTTTTCGCTTCTGGCGAGCGCGGCTCGCTGGACCGGCGGGATCGCCAATCAGAATCGCGGAACGATTGGAGGAAATATCGTCAACGCTTCTCCCGCCGGCGATTCGCTGCCTGCTCTGATGGTCTACGACGCAGACTTGATTCTCGTTTCGGCGAAAGGGCGGCGCTCGGTGAGCTACTCCGACTTTCACACCGGCTACCGCAAAACCAGGCTCGCTCCCGATGAACTGGTTGAGAGCATTTGTCTCGACAGACGATTTTCGGGGTATTATGCGCATGCGCGCAAAGTCGGGGCGCGCCATGCGCAGGCGATTTCGAAGGTGTGTTTCGCGGCGCTCGGCCGACTCGCAGACGGCGTGGTCGACGACGTCCGGTTGGCGATGGGCAGCGTCGCCCCGGTTCCGCTGCGTTTGAGCGAGACCGAGCGGTTGGTCAAAGGCCATCGAATTGAGCCGGAGCTCATGCGGCTCGCAAGCAGGACAGCCGCGGCGGAAATTCGGCCGATCGACGACATCCGTTCAACAGCGCGGTATCGCGCGGCAGTCGCCGGTAACCTGGTTGCGGAATTTCTAGAACGATTGAGCGTTCGAGGCCGGACAATATGAAGGAAGTATTGGCGCGGTGGAACCGAAAGCCACGAGCGGAGGCCGCGAAGGAGATCCTGCCTTGTTGCGGGTCAACTGCGTGGGCAAATCAGTTGGCAGCGCGGCGACCGATTCACAATGAAGCTGCTCTTTTCTCAGCTTGCGACGAAGTATGGAGAAATCTGCCGGAACCAGATTGGGTGGAGGCGTTCGAGAGCCACCCGCGGATCGGGGAATCGTGTGCGCCAGCCGCTCGTTCTGCGCGGTCGACGAGTTGGTCTCACGAAGAGCAGCAGCACGTTACGACGTCGGGCGAGGAGATCAAGCTTCGACTGGCGGAAGGCAACCGCGCTTATGAACAGCGGTTCAACCGCATTTTTATCGTTTGCGCAACGGGCAAGTCGGCGTTTGAAATCCTGGAAATTCTCGAGCGGCGCTTGCAGAATGATCATCGGACTGAACTTCTTGAGGCAGCCGAAGAACAGCGCCACATCGCGCACATTCGGCTGAAGAAATGGTTAGACTCATGAGTCGAGTGTCGACACACGTTTTGGACGTTGCCCAGGGCAGACCTGCGAAAGGCGTACCTGTGAGGCTCGAAAGACGCGTGGCCGCTGATTGGGTCGTCGTGAGTTCATCGCGAACGGACGGAGACGGCCGGTGCAGCCAGTTGCTCCCGGACGACGAACTGCTTCCTCCTGGGCTCTACCGCTTGGCGTTCGATACTGCGAGTTATCACCTTGAGCACAAGAACGAAGGCTTGTACCCGGTTGTGGAGGTCACGTTTCTCGTTAGGGAAGGTGAATCGCAGTTCCACATTCCGCTGCTGCTGAGCCCCTATGGCTACACCACCTACCGGGGGAGTTGACGGAATGATCGCTCTCGCGGAGAACCGCTACGGCAAGTCCCGCGTGCGGCTGGTGAAGGTGAAACGGCATCCCGTCCTCCATGATTTCCTGGAATGGACTTTGGAGATTTTGCTCCAAGGAGATTTCGAATCCTGCTTCGTTGACGGAGATAACAGCAAGACCCTCCCCACGGATACGATGAAGAATACGGTCTACTCTCTGGCGCGGAGTTCTTCGGCCGCGTGCATGGAGGAATTCGGCAAGGAATTGATCGCGTTTTTGCTGGACCGGAACCCGCAAGTGTCCGCGGGCCAGGTGAAGTTATCCGAAAAAAAGTGGGAGCATCTGCCGATTGATGGAAAAGCGCACCCAACGACATTTCTGCTAGCGAGCGCGGAGGTGCAGACGGCAGAGGTCACTCAGAACAGGAGCGGACGCTTCGCGGTACGGTCAGGACTCGAGAATCTTACCATCCTGAAAACCGCCGGCTCGGAATTTGTTGGATTCATCAAAGATTCGCTGACCACGTTGCCAGAGGCGAGTGATCGTTTATTTGGCACGACAGTGCGCGCACGTTGGGGCTATGCTTCGGCAGATGTCGCGTTCGAAACTCTGCGCTCGAGCATCCGCGAAACCTTACTTAGGGTCTTTGCGGGACATACCAGCAAGTCTGTGCAGCACACGCTTTACGCGATGGGAGAAGCTGCACTTGAGAAAGTGCGTGAGATTGACGACATCGAATTGACAATGCCGAACATACATTGCCTGCCGGTGGATCTTTCTCGATTTGGTCAGGACAATCCCAACGAAATCTTTGTGCCAATCGACGAGCCGCACGGCTACATCGAGGCACGCATTCGACGGCAGGGCTGAGACGAGGGTGTCTATCATACGAAATCTGACAATTCATGTGCGGGAGGTCATTGCGCGGTGCCTTAGGCTTGCGACTTTCACGGAGACGCCCGGCAGCACACTTCGCACCTTCCTCTCGCCACCGATGCGTGATTGCCATCGCGAGATTACGCAATGGCTGAACACGCTGGGCGCCGAGGTGACGCTCGACGCCGCCGGAAACCTGCGGGGGTTTTATGCCGGCGAGCAGCCCTCGGCGCCGCGCCTGCTCGTTGGGTCGCACCTCGACACCGTGCCGAATGCGGGCGCCTACGACGGTGTTCTTGGGGTGGTTTTGGCGGTGGCACTGGTCGAGGCTCTCGGGGGCCGAAGGCTGCCCTTCGGGATCGAAGTCCTTGGCTTTTCGGAAGAAGAAGGTGTTCGGTTCGGCACGACGTTCATTGGCAGCCGCGCGCTGGTAGGCAGGTTGGATGAGGAGCTTTTGGACCGAGCCGATGCGAATGGAATCTCGGTTCGAACGGCCATCGAAGATTTTGGGCTGGATCCGCGGGAAATTCCGCGCGCCCAGTTGCAGCCAGATACGGTCGCTTTTCTGGAGTTTCATATCGAGCAGGGACCGGTGCTCGAATCGTTGGGACGGCCGCTGGGTGTCGTGGAAGCGATCGTTGGACAGACGCGAATGGATCTGCGCTTTGTCGGACGCGCGAATCACGCGGGCACAACGCCGATGCATCTGCGGCACGATGCGTTAGCCGCTGCAGCAGAGTGGACCGTCGCGGTCGAGCGCACGGCGCAGTGCGAGCCGAACCTTGTCGCGACGGTGGGCCGACTCGAAGCTAAGCCTGGAGCCACAAACGTGATTGCAGGCGAGTCCCGCGTGAGTCTTGATGTACGGCACAGATCCGATGACGTTCGCAGGCGTGCGACGGACGCTCTCGTGCGGCAGGCGGAAGAAATTGCGCAGCGGCGCGGCTTGCGGCTCCAGGGCAGGATATCGCTTGAACAAAACGCGGTGGCCATGGAGCGGTTCCTGGTGGATCAAATTGAGGAGGCGATTCGGAAGACTGGCTGCGAGCCGTACCGCATGGTCAGTGGAGCCGGTCATGACGCCATGGTTCTAGCTGAGAAAGTTCCGACGGGCATGATCTTCCTGCGAAGTCCGGGGGGCATCAGTCACGATCCCGCCGAGGCCGTTTTGTCGGGGGATGTGGAAAAGGCACTCGAGTGCGGACTGCGCCTGCTCGACCAACTTGCCGCTTCGCCGGAATTCCAAAAGAGGATGTGCCGTGCATAATCTCGGTCAAACAAGAAGCGCTCAAAAACAGAATCACTTGCTTTTGACCGCCGACACTTTTGTCCGTACGGCGCTGCCCGGCATGAGAGGGTGCGCGGGAATCGTTCACGCAGGCCCGGCGATAGGGGCGAAATTCGTGCAGTACACAGCCGAATTTGAGTCCGGCGGCGAGCTCGGGGGCACAACTGCGCAGCGTTTTCTGTTTGTCCTCGAAGGCCAGCTCAAGGTGGAGATCGGCGGCCGGCGGAATGCGCTCGACCCTCGTGGGTATGCCTACTTTCCCGAAGGCTTGCCACATCGCGTAGTAGCGGAAAAAGCGAGCGTCGCCGCCGTTGTCGAGAAGCCGTACCAACCCGTGGCTTCGCTTGAACCGCCGGGCGCGTTGGTCTCCTCGGAAGAAGCCGTTTCTCCACACCCGCTTAACGACGACCCAGACCTGCAGGTACGGTGCTTGCTTCCAGACACGATGAACTTCGATTTCGCGGTGAACACCATGGTATACCAGCCGGGCGCCGCGCTGAGCATGGTCGAAATGCACGTGATGGAGCACGGCCTGTTGATGCTCGAAGGAGGCGGCATTTACCGTCTGGGCGACTCGTGGTATCCGGTTACCGCCGGTGATTTCATCTGGATGGGTCCGTGGTGCCCCCAGTGGTTCGGAGCCATCGGGAAGGCGCCCGCGAAATACCTCATCTACAAGGACTGGAACCGCCATCCGCTGGCAGGCCTGGAGCGATGAAACTTGCAGTCGATCGCAATCGCCTGAGTGGCGAGATCGAAGAGCTGGCCGCGATCTCTGATGCGGAAGCGCCGGCCGTCACGCGAGTCGTTTTCACCCCGACGGATCTCAAAGCGCGCGCATGGCTGAAGACCCGTTGCGAGAAGGCCGGACTTGTTGTTCGCCAGGACGCGATTGGAAACGTCTTCGCGCGGTGGACGGGCCGGGAAGCAAGCGGGGCTATTGTGGGCACGGGCTCGCACATTGACGCGATTCCTAACGCCGGGAAATACGATGGCGTGGTTGGCGTTCTGGGAGGACTTGAGGCCATTCGCGCGCTGCAGCGCACCGGTTTTTCGCCGAAGCATCCGATCGAGTTACTCCTGTTTACCTCGGAGGAACCAACGCGTTTCGGCATCGGTTGCCTCGGCAGCCGCCTGCTGTCAGGGAGCCTTTCACCCGATGCCGCGAGAAAACTGACGGATAAGCACAAAGTTCCGCTGGAAGAAGTGCGGCGAACTGCGGGGTTGGTCGGAGAACTCGAAGCGGTGAAACTACCCGCAGGCTACTACAAGGCGTTCGTGGAATTGCATATTGAGCAGGGGCCGTTACTCGAGCGGCAGCAAGTGCCGCTCGGAATTGTGAGCCATATCGCGGCTCCTGCAAGCTTGCGGATTTCAATCGAAGGCGCGGGCGGACATGCCGGTGCGGTGCTGATGCCCGACCGCAGAGACGCCTTGTGTGCTGCGGCAGAATTGATCCTTGCCATTGAAGATGAAGCGCGAACTAGTGGAGCGATTGACACGGTAGCAACCGTCGGCATATGCGATGTGTTTCCCGGAGCAGTGAACAGCATCCCGAGCCGAGTATGCCTGAGCGTCGATATTCGCGACACCAGCCTCGAGCGCCGTGACCAAGTCATGCACGCGGTTGATAGCGCGTGTCACGTCCTCGCGGCGAAGCGGCAGGTCTCGGTTCGTCAGGAACTGCTGAATGCGGACGCGCCCGCCGATTGCGCCCCAGCGGTCATCGAGGCTGTCACGGAATCTTGCGCCCAACAGGGACACCGGTTCATCCGCATGGTCAGCCGAGCTTATCATGACTCGCTTTTCATTTCGCGCATCGCCCCGACCGGGATGCTGTTTATTCCCTGCCGGAACGGGTACAGCCACCGGCCGGACGAATACGCGTCGCCGGAAGATATCGAAAGAGGCGTCGCGGTGCTTGCCGAAACTCTGGCGCGGCTTGCCGCTTAGTCACTTTGAAGCTTCCTAAGTGGCTAAAGCCGGCTGCTGCCACTACCCTGATGTTGGAGCTGAAGCTCACCTGCTGAGGAATACGCTCGTAGCCGGCAGCTCCCGGCGGTCAATCCGCTCGCAGGGAAGCGCGGATTTTTCCGTAACCCGGCTTGATTACGGAATAGATGAAATCGCACCGCTGGTCGTACGGCAGAAAAGCGCTTTTCATGGCATTGATGGTGATTTTCTCGAAATCATCGAGCGTCAAGCCGAACGTTTCTTGAGCGGCCACGAATTCCTTGGTCATGGTCGTGTCGCTCATCAGGCGGTTGTCGGTATTGAGGGTAACGCGAAACCTTTCCTGATACAGAATCTTGAAAGGATGTTCCGATAGACTGGGCGCCGCGCCCGTATGGACGTTGCTAATCAGGCAGATTTCCAGAGGTATGCGCTTGTCGAGGACGTACTGTGCGAGATCGCCAAGTTTCACTGCCTTGCCGTTTGCAACAGCGATATCGTCAATGAGGCGCGTGCCGTGCCCGATACGGTGCGCACCGCAATACTGGATGGCCTGCCAGATGGATTCCTTGCCGAATCCCTCGCCTGCGTGAATCGTGATGTTGAAGTTTTGTCGCTGGATGTAGTGAAACGCCTCCACATGTTTCTTGGGAGGAAAACCGCCTTCTTCGCCTGCCAGATCAAACCCGATCACGCCTCGTCCGCGAAAATCGACAGCGAGTTCAGCCATTTCGAGGGAGACGTCCATGTTGCGCATGGCGCAAATGATCAGACCGGAGCGAACTCCGAAATCCTTCCGACCGCGCTCCAATCCCTTGAGTACCGCTGATACCACTTGCTGGTGGGTCAGTCCTTTCTGCGTGTGAAACAGGGGAGCGAATCTTGTCTCGAAATAGACCACGCCGTCGCGGCTGAGGTCTTCCGCTTGCTCGTAGGCCACACGCTCGAGGGCCTCCTCGGTCTGCATCACGGCGATGGTGTGGGCGAAGCCTTCGAGGTACTTTGGCAGGCTTCCCTGGTTCGCGCCGCGATGAAACCAGTG
>DATFTB010000078.1:0-12438 GCA_035262325.1 Candidatus Acidiferrum sp. | reverse complement strand
CCGTTAAATTCATCATAGCCTAACCTTGTGAGCCCGTCTGCGTCTTTGCCGAGTGGCGTTCCTGGCGCGCCTGCTCCCGGATCTCCTCCTGCAGGAGCTCGCGCAGGCGCGTACGCGCTTTATGCAACTGCGACTTCGAATTGCCTACCGAGCATCCCATGATGCCGGCAATTTCGTTGTGTTCGTAGCCCTGCACATCGTGCAGCACGAACACGGTTCGGTAGCCCGGCGGAAGTTTCTCGATGGATCGCTCGAGATTGACCCGGTCTACCGCGCCCGAGAGCCGCAAGTCAGGCGCCCCAACATCACGTTTCGGACCGCTTGTTTCCGCGTCCGGCTCGAGCGTCTCTTCCAACGAGTCGGTCGGAAGGGACTTCTTTCTCAGCCGCATTAACACAACGTTAACGGTCATGCGGTGCAGCCACGTGGAAAAGGCCGATTCGCCACGGAACGTGCCGATTTTGCGGAAGAGCTGCAGGAACGCCTCCTGCATCAGATCCTCCGCGTCGGCCGGATTGCCGACCATCCTCAAGCACAAGGCATAGACGCGCCGGCTGTGAAGTTGATAGAGAAACTCAAAAGCGGTGGAGTCTCCCGCCTGTGCGCGGCGGATGGCTTCCGCTTCGGTCCACGCAACCGGCTCGGCTGGTCGTTGACGGGCCAACGGTCCAATAACGGCGCCGCTAGAAGAACGGATGCGCCGACTCCCCATTAGAGTTGTCCCTAAGACGGAGGCCGAGGAGCACATATGAACCTAATAGAAGGTGGGAGGCCTCGAATAGGTTGCATCAGGCGTCAGCCATCCGCCGGGAGAATATTGTCCCTTGAGGAGGGCCATCCGTCTATGGGCAAGATAGCGGGATCGAGCGGGAAGAGGGGACGGACTTCAGGAGCACCGCAGCTTCCCGGGACAGGTGTGCAGGTCGCGGCGACGGCGTCCTGGCGGTTGCACTCGCGGCCGGGACGGTTCGAGCCGTGACTTGCGAGGTGCTGGGCGAGAGCAAATCGCTGAACAAACTCGGGAGCCCGGGTTGATCGGTCGGAGTCGCGAAGCCTCCTCGAAGAACCAAAGCAGCAACACGTAACGGGCCTTCGTCGAGCGCGTGGGACAGGTGTAAGAAGCATGGTAGTTTGAATAATAGTTAATTCGCGGTGCTCGAGGAGGGGAGGGTGAGCCGGATATCGCGCGGAAATCGCGCGGGTTCCTTGCCCTTGTCAAGCAGGCGCATTTATACTCCTGATTACGGCCGCGAGGAAAGGAACGGCTTCCACTTGCACTTCGAGCCCCGAGACCAGTTCGAACAGCGTCAAAAAAAACTCGAACAGATTCAAGCGCTTGGCTTTGAAGCGTTTCCACGGGAATTTCGCTGGACGGATACGCCGGCCGACCTGGTGGCCAAGTATTCTGAGGTCACCAGTGGTGATCTCGAAGCGAACAAAAAGGAAATCCGGGTTGCGGGGCGGGTCGTTTCTTACCGGCTGATGGGCAAAGCCGGGTTTGCCCACCTGCAGGGGGCCGGCAAGAAGATCCAGATTTACGTACGGAAGGATGTGCTCGGGGAGCAGGGCTTCCAACTTTTCCATTTGCTGGACCTTGGCGATCATATTGGAGTGCGGGGGCACATGTTCCGGACCAAGACGGGCGAGCTTTCCGTCTGGGTTGAGGAGATTTTCTTTCTTTCGAAGGCTTTGCTGCCCTTGCCGGAAAAGTGGCACGGCCTCGCGGACGTCGAACTGCGCTACCGCCAGCGGTACCTGGACTTGATCGCGAACGAGAAATCACGGGAGGTTTTTCAGACGCGCGCGCGCATTATTCGCGAGCTGCGGAAATTCTTCGACAGCCGAGGGTATATCGAAGTGGAAACGCCCATGATGCACGCGATCGCCGGCGGCGCGGCGGCGCGGCCGTTCGTAACACACCACAACACGCTGGACCTCGATCTCTACCTGCGCATTGCGCCGGAGCTGTATTTGAAGCGCCTGACGGTGGGCGGAATGGACCGGGTGTACGAAATCAACCGCAACTTCCGGAATGAGGGAATCTCGACGCAACACAACCCCGAATTCACGATGCTGGAGTTTTACGAGGCCTACAGCAACTACCGTGACTTGATGGAATTGAACGAGCAGCTGTTCGCGCAGGTGGCGACGGCGATCACGGGCTCAACCATCGTGAAGTATGGCGACCATCAGCTGGATTTTGGCAAGATGGAGCGCTTGACGATGCGGGGAGCGATTGTGAAATATTGGCCGCAAGGCGCGGGCGCCGCGCCAACGCTCGAGGAACTGGCGGCCCCCGGGGGAGCGCGGCAAGCGACGGCGCGATACAATGGGTGGGCCAAGGCCAATCACGGCGAATATGTGGCGGCCAAGAAGGAGCCGTCCGACGGCGAGTGGACCGGGCTTCTCTTTGCAGCGGTCGCCGAGGCCAAGCTCGTCCAACCGACCATTCTTTACGATTTTCCGATCGAAATTTCACCCCTTTCCAAGCAGAAGCTGGACGATCCCTCGCTGGTCGAGCGCTTCGAGATTTACGTGGCGGGAATGGAGATCGCCAACGGCTTTTCCGAGCTCAACGATCCTGCCGAACAAGAGCGGCGGTTTTTGGCGCAGATTGCGCAGGGAGGAGACGAGGTGCCGAAGCAACTGGATCTGGATTACATCCGGGCCCTTTGTCACGGCATGCCGCCGGCCGCCGGCGAAGGTATCGGCATCGACCGCTTGACGATGCTTCTGACCGACTCCCATTCGATACGCGACGTCGTTCTCTTCCCGCAACTCCGCCCCGAAGCGCATCACGGTGATTCTGACGCTTCGCAAAGCGCAAAAGCGTAGCCGGAGTGCGCGACGCATGAGTTTCGAATGGTTTGTGGCGAAACGTTACCTGAGGTCGCCAAACCGACCGGCCATTCTTCGCTTGATCAGCCTCTTTTCCATCGCGGGTGTAGCGGCGGGCGTCGCGACGCTGGTGATCGCGCTTGCAATGAACAGCGGCTTCCGGGAAACGCTGCAGGACCGCTTGCTGGGCGTGACGGCGCACATCTCGTTGACGCGGCCGGGGTCGAGCGGAATTCGGGAATATCAAGCGCTGGCCGCTAAATTCGAGAGAATACCAGGCGTACGCTCGGTCACACCGGCCATCTACCAGACGGTGCTGCTGTCCTATGGCGGGCAGGCGCGCGGCGTGGTCATCAAGGGCATCGAGCCCGAACTCGAAAAAAAAAGCGACGAAGCCCTGCAGAAACTTTCCGCCGGACGGCTTGATTTTTCGTCAGATTCCGACGGCATCGAGGGCTTGCTTGTCGGCAAGCAGCTTGCCGATGAATGGAAAATGCAGGTGGGAGATTACGTGACGTTGACGAGCCCACAGGGACGACTGACGCCCTTCGGATTGATGCCACGCACGCGCAGATTCCGCGTCCGAGGGGTATTTGACTCCGGCTTCTACGATTACGACGAGAACTGGAGCTTCACAACGCTGCCCGCGGCACAAGCGCTTGCCGGGGTCGGGGACATCGTCAACGTGCTGGAGTTCCGCCTGGACAAGCCCGAGCAGGCGGCGGAGATCGCCGCAAAAGCGGAACAGGAAGCCGGGCAAGGGTTTTCCACAGCCACGTGGATGGAAGAAAATCGGGCATTGTTCCGCGCGCTGCGTCTGGAGAAACTGGTTACCGCAATCTTTATCGGGCTCATCACGTTTGTGGCGGGCTTGAACATTCTAGCCGTACTGTCGATGACGGTGACCGACAAAGCCAGAGACATCGCCGTGCTGCTCTCCATGGGAGCGCGACGCGAACAGGTGCGAAGGCTTTTTCTTCTGCAGGGAATGGCCATCGGCGCGACAGGAACGCTGCTCGGACTGATCGTCGGGTATGGATTTTGCTGGATTGCGGGAACCTATCATTTGATTCCGCTGGACCCGCAAGTGTATGCGGTTCCGTTCGTTCCGTTTCATCCGAGCTTGCGAGACGGGGTCTGGATTGCGCTGGCGGCGATGGGCATCGCCATTCTTGCGACGCTCGGGCCGGCGCGGCAAGCTTCCCGGCTTTTGCCGGTAGAGATCCTGAGGTTTGAATGATGCAGGAAGGGTAGGACTAGTATTCGGGCGTTTGGTTTCGTTTGGCCGCTGGTTTGCTCCTGTATCTTCTGGGAAGCGCTCGGAGAGCCTTAGACTTGCGGCCGGCACGTGCCGCAAGGTGTTGAAAGGGCTCTGGTTAAAATTGCCCGGACGGCGAGCGATTCGACGCTCTTCTGTCATGGGCAAAGGGTGTATGAAAAAGGGAAAAGATTGGGGCAATCGACACCGAAAAACGGCAATTTGCCGCACAGGTCGCCTGGATGGCTGGGTACGCATCTTAAGGTAGTAGGGAACACTAGCGAGTCCGCGCGACGCCGCGGGCGAGACCAGGAACGGCCGCGCCCGAGCGTGCGGGCAGTTCGGGTTGAAAGGGAGCTGGGTCCGGCACAGACTATGGATGCCACCTCAAAAGACGAAGAAGCGATCCTCGAAGCGCGCGGATTGAAGAAGAGCTACGGGCCGCGCGAAAAAAATCTTGAAGTTTTAGTAGATGCGAATTTGATTCTGCGCAAAGGCGAGATGGTCGCAGTCGTTGCACCATCAGGCGCAGGAAAAAGTACACTGCTGCATTTGTTGGCGGCGCTAGACACTCCAACAAGCGGTACAGTATACTTTGAAAATAAATCGATTGAAACGCATGAAGACGCGGCGCTCGCGGAGTATCGCAATCGCGCCGTGGGGTTTCTCTGGCAGCGGCACCAGTTGTTGTCGGATTTCACGGCAGCAGAAAACGTAGCGATGCCGCTGCTCGTGCGCGGTGAGCCACAGGCGGCAGCGCTTACGGAGGCGCGCAAGTGGCTGATGGAGGTAGGGCTCGAGGATCGAGCCGATCACCGTGCAGGAGAGCTTTCGGGCGGAGAACAGCAGCGTGTGGCGATTGCTCGGGCGCTGATTACACGGCCGAGAGTGCTACTCGCCGATGAACCGACCGGAGATCTGGACGAGCAGAATGCCTGGGCTGTGTTTGGGTTGTTGGAGCGGCTGCACCGCACGCATCGCCTGACGTCGCTGATCGCGACGCACAATCTGGCGCTGGCGGAACGGTGCGACCGCGTGGTAGGGCTCGAACATGGCATTCTGCGTGCGCGCAGCGTGAAGAGCGCCGCGGGTTGGACCCCAGGGGGAGAAGCGAGCTAACCGTGTTCGAACGATACACAGAAAAAGCCAGACGCGTCATCTTCTTTGCCAGGTACGAGGCCAGCCAGTACGGCAGTCCTTACATCGAAACCGAGCACCTGTTGTTGGGTCTGATGCGAGAGGACAAGGCGCTGGCGAACCGTTTCCTGCGCCAGCAAGGCTCGATCGAATCTATCCGCAAGGAAATTGAGGCCCGCATCACCATCCGCGAGCGCATTTCTACTTCGGTGGAGGTGCCGCTGAGCGCGGAGTGCAAGCGCATCCTGAACATGGCGGCGGAAGAGGCCGAACGCCTGGGCCACAAGCACGTCGGCACGGAACACCTGTTGCTCGGAATTTTGCGTGAAGAGAAGTGTTTTGGCGCAGAAATCCTGATGGAGCGCGGGCTGCGCCTTTCCGCGTTGCGCGAGGAACTGGCTCGAACCAGCGGCGAGAAAACTACAGCGGCGCGTCCCAAGGAAACATCGCTTCTTGCGGAATTCAGTCGTGACTTGACGCAAGCGGCCTCGGAAGGCGCGCTCGATCCGCTGGTCGGCCGCGAATCAGAAGTTGAGCGCGTGATTCAGATTCTCTGCCGGCGAACGAAGAATAATCCGGTGCTGATCGGCGAGCCCGGGGTCGGCAAAACCGCCATCGTCGAGGGCTTGGCGCAGCGGATTTCCGACGGTGACGTGCCTCCCTTTCTTTCCGACAAGCGCATTTTATCGCTGGACCTTTCGCTGATCGTCGCGGGAACGAAATACCGCGGACAATTTGAGGAGCGCCTGAAGACCATCATGAAGGAACTGATGGAGAGCCAGAACTCCATCGTGTTCATCGACGAGCTGCACACGCTTGTAGGGGCGGGTTCGGCCGAAGGGTCACTGGACGCAGCCAACATCCTGAAGCCAGCACTATCGCGCGGCGAGATTCAGTGCATCGGCGCGACAACGCCAGGTGAGTACCGGAAGTCGGTGGAGAAGGACCGCTCGCTCGAACGCAGGTTCCAGGCGGTGAAGGTTCCGGCGCCGAACGAAGACGAAGCGATCCAGGTGATCAGCGGAGTCCGCGAGCGCTATGAAAAATTCCATGCCGTGAGCTACACCGACGAAGCGCTGCGCTACTCCGTTTATCTTTCAAACCGGTATATTCCCGACCGCTTCCTTCCCGACAAAGCCATTGACCTGATCGATGAAGCCGGTGCGCGCGTGAAGTTGCGCCAGGCCTCGGTCCCCGATGAAGTGGGAGAAGTGCAAAAGCGCGTGAAGTTCATCACCCACCGGATGGAGTCGGCGATTGCGGCGCATGAATTCGAGAAGGCGCGGTTCTATTCCGAAGAAGAGCGCAAGGAGAAGGAGAACCTTCGGCTGTTGCGCGAGCGTTACAAGCTCGATGACGCCTCGACGGGAATCGTGACGCGCGAGGACATCGAGGAAGTGGTGTCTCGTTGGACCGGAATAGCGGTTACTTCGATCAAGGAAGACGAGCAGCAGAAATTGCTGCGCATCGAGCCCGAGTTGCACAAGCGCGTGATTAGCCAGGACAAGGCCATCACCGCGCTGGCGCGCGCCATTCGGCGCAGCCGCGCGGGATTGAAGTCTCCTTCGCGCCCGGTCGGCTGTTTCTTCTTCCTTGGCCCGACGGGCGTCGGCAAGACCGAGGTCGCGCGGCGTCTGGCGGAATTTCTGTTCGGTTCGGAGAAATCACTGATCCGTTTCGATATGTCGGAGTTCATGGAGAAGCATTCGGTCTCGAAGCTGATCGGCGCGCCTCCAGGGTATGTGGGATACGAGGAGGGTGGGCAGCTGACCGAACGCGTGCGCCGCACGCCGTATTCAGTTATCCTATTGGACGAAATCGAGAAGGCGCATCCGGATCTGTTCAATATTCTGTTGCAGGTATTTGAAGACGGGCAGTTGACGGATGGGCTCGGAAACACGGTCGATTTTCGAAATACCATCATCATTATGACCTCCAACATTGGCGCGCGGCATTTGCAGAAGCGCACCACGATAGGCTTCCAGGCAGGAATTGACGAAGCCAGCCTGAAAAGCATGGAAGAATTGGTGTTGGGGGAAGTAAAGCGAGCGTTCAATCCGGAATTTCTGAACCGGTTGGACGAGGTAATCCTGTTCAATCCTCTGAGCGATGAGGACCTGCTCCGGATTATCGATCTGCTGGTTGGTCAGCTGAATGACACGTTGATCCACCGGCAGGTCCAGGTGGTCTTGTCGCCGGAAGCACGCCAGTGGGTCCTCGAGAAAACGTGTGCGGACCGCAATTACGGGGCGCGGCCGCTGCGGCGGGCTTTGCAAAAGTACGTTGAAGATCCGCTCTCTGAGGCTTTGATCCAGGGGGGAATTCAAAGGCCCGCGACATTGCAAATTTATGTTGCCGGGGATGGCCTAGCGTTCCGGCCTGTTGTTGAGGCAACCCCAGTCGTCCACTAGCGAATCTGACGCAACGTATGATCGCAGATGCGGCCTGCTCGCGGGGCCCGTGGTGCGTTCAGCGCGCAGCCAGCCCATACCGGGAGTGGCGGGAGAATAGCATCTTGGGTTTGGGGGCGCGGCCTTGAGAAGTTCAACGGCCGCTTTCAGGATAGTCTGTTTTTTGACGGGGATGGACGCCGGGCGTGCACTACGCCGTTGTGTCTTTGCGGCGCTCCTGCTGGCCCCGTTTGCGCTTTTTTCCCGCAACTCCGCGTCCAGTTCCGCCGAGGGGCCTCGAGAAGACGGCGATTCCCGAAAATCCTTTTCTCTGTTCCATGCGTTTATCGATGAAAAAACGCTCGAAGAGAAGGTTGACGACTTCTCTCGGTTGGCCCCTGCCGATGGCGCCCAGCAAAACGAGGGGCAACCATTCGTCGAGCGAATCGATTTCGATGGGAACCGCCGCATCCGGCGCGACACCCTGCAAGCGCGCATTTTTACACGCGCGGGTGATCCCTATAACGAAGAAACGCTGCGCCGCGACTTCCAGGCGTTGTGGAACACGCAGTTTTTTGAGGACGTAAAACTGGAGGTGCAGGACTCTCCCGATAAGCCCAACGGAAAGATCGTGGTCTTCATCGTGAAAGAACGGCCCGCGATCCGCCGCATCCGCTACGAAGGCATCCACTCGATCTCCGAGTCCGACATTCTCGACCGCTTTAAGGAGAAGAAGGTGGGCTTGACGGTGGAGAGCCCGTTCGATCCGACGCGCATCAAGAAGGCGGAAGTGGTGCTGAAGGAACTGCTCGGTGAGCACGGGCGGCAGTTCGCGAGTGTCACGCCACAATACGAAAAAATCGCCTCGAGCAACGCGGTGATTCTGATCTTCAAGATTGACGAGGGGCCGAAGGTCAAGGTCGGCAAGATTCAATTCACGGGAAACCACGCGTTCAGCGACCGGAAGCTGATCCGGGCGATGAGGCACGACCGGCCGTACGCGATTCCCTTGTACTTCACCGAGATCGACGTAATGTCAAAAACCTACGATCACGACAAACTGATCGAGGACATCGAAGTGGGGATCCGCGGCTTGTACCAGGACAGTGGATATTTCAAGGTGTTGGTAAAGGACCCCATTCTCGAAAATGTCGATACCGAAGGATGGAAGTACGGGATCCCGTTTGCCGGCCGAACGTCGGGCAAGGCCGTGAACATCACGATTCCCATCGAGGAAGGCGAAAAATACACGATGGGAACCCTCAAGATCGTGAGCGCTGACCCGGACAAGGCCCTCTCGTTGAAGGTAGACGCGCTGAAGGGTGTTTTCCCGCTTCACCAGGGCGATGTTTTCTCGGCCTCCAAAATCCGTAAGGCCATGGAGGAGTACACCAAGATCTACGGCCAGTACGGGTTCATCGACTTCGTGCCGGAACCGCAAATGGAGATCGACGACCAAGCCAAGCGCATCGATCTGACCATGAAGTTTGACGAGGGCAAGCAGTATTACGTGAGGCGCATCGATTTCAGCGGCAACACCACCACGCGCGACAAAGTCATCCGCCGCGAATTGCTGATTGACGAAGGCCAGCTCTTCAACAAACGCGCCTGGGAAATCAGCATCCTGCGCTTGAACCAGCTCGACTACTTCGAGAAGCTCGATGCCGATAAGGCGGCCGAAATCAAGCGCAATACCAAGGACGGAACGGTCGATATCCTGCTGAAGCTGAAAGAGAAGGGCAAGCAGTCGATCGGTCTGCAGGGAGGCGTGAGCGGCTTGGCGGGCGGATTCGTCGGCTTGACCTACCAAACCAACAATTTCTTGGGATTGGGGGAAACCCTCACCTTGTCGGCACAGGTCGGCCAGTATCAGCGCAACATCATGTTCGGCTTCACGCAGCCATACCTGTTTGACCGCCCCATTTCCTCCGGATTTACGATCTTTTCAAGCTTGTACAAATTTAATCAGGCGCAGCAGGCGGCCGTGGTTACCGGACAAGCGGTCAGCGTCAACCCGCAGTACATTCAGAACTACAACCAGAACAGTACCGGGTTCACGGCGTTCGCCAGCTATCCGCTGAAGCGCTACGCGTTTACGCGCCTGGGAGTGACTTACGGCCTGACGCGGACCAACATTACGACCTACAACCAAGCCTCAGAGCTGCTGTTCACGCAATTGCAGTATCGCAGCATAGCCGGACCTAACGCTTTAAACGGCATCATCGCGAGCACGATCACCTCGACGGTCAGCTACAACACCCTCAACAGTCCGATCAATGCGACCATGGGCAAAAGCTACTTCTACTCGCTGGCTTTTACCGGCGGGCCCATCGGCGGCAACGTCAACACGATTACCAATACCGGAGAGTTCAAGTATTTCCATCCCATCAACAAGAAGCGCAACGCCGTGGGATTCCGCATCCTCGGAGCCTGGACGACGGGATACGGAGGAAAAGAAGTGCCGCCGTACAGCCGGTTCTATCTCGGTGGCGAAAATGACATCCGCGGATTTGACATCCGTGCCATTTCGCCCGTGACCTACATTCCAAGCGTCTTCAATCAAACGGTGACGTTCATTAACAACCGCAATCTGTCGGGTTCCGGTTTCCCGACGCTGGCAGCGTTCAGCGTGCCGCTGGTCGGTTATACGATCACGTTCCCGGGGGGCGATTTGCAAGGGGTGGGCAACTTCGAATACCGCATACCGATCGCCGGGCCGGTCAGCATGACCCTGTTTGTCGACACGGGGACCACCGGGATTGCGAACAAGAGCGCTTTGAAACTGGACCCCACCGGAGTAGCGAACATCAACCAGCAATTTCCATTGGTGAACCAGACGCAGCAACTGCAGATCGCGTCGGGAACGAATTTCAGGCTGAGAGCCTCGACCGGCATTGAGTTCAACATCAATCTGCCGATCGTTCAGGCGCCCTTCCGCGTGTATTGGGCCTACAACCCGTTGCGCATCCACGAAACCATCATTGCGCCGCCTGACCGGGTCAACCTGCAGACGCTTGGAAGCACCTGCGCGGCGTTGGGATTGACCGATCCGTTGCACCCGAACCAGTGCGACCAGTCGATTCTCTACCAGATTCAGCCGGTTCTGCAGAATCCGGGACGCTTGAACTACTTTGAGCCGCGCAGCACGTTCCGGTTTACGGTGAGCCGCACGTTCTAGGGTGAGCAACGGGGGCTCGCGGTTAAGGCATCGAGTGAGGAAAAGGGTTTAGCAAGAGGGGTAGTCGAAAATCCTACGCGTAAGTTGATGGGGAGAAGTCATTCATGATGTTGCGTAAGTTGAAGACGACCGCGTTGTGGTTCGCGCTAAGCGGTGCGATGTGCTTTGCAGGGTGCAGCAGTTCGAGTCCGAACCAGGTAGCGGTGACCGTTACGCCGGCAACCGCGCTCGCGGTTGCCGGGACGGTGTCGACATTTTCTGCGACGGTGACCGGCTCGACGAATATCGATTCCACCTGGACTTGCGGCTATTCATACACGCCGCTGCCCACGACCGCGGTACCCAACCCAAAGGCGGTGACTGGCACCTGTACCAGCGGCGGCAGCCTCAACGGGGGGAGCTTCGGAACCTGGACCACCAACCAGTCCACCGTGAATAACGTTCTAACCTACACTGCGCCCACCCAAAAGAATTTTCCCAATCCGATTCCGACGCTGACGTTTACAGCCACCGCCGCCGCTAACAACAAGAAAACCGGAACCGCGACGATAGCGCTCGACACCGGGATTCGCGTTTCGATGACGCCGTCCACCGCCACCGCTCCTGTGGGATTAAACCCACCGCAGCAGATTCAGTTCACGGCAAATTTGCCGAACAACGCGCCGAGCGGGTTGACCTGGCTGGTTACGCAACCTGTCGTTGGAGACACAACCGACTTTCCGAACGGCGCCGCTCCTGGAGCGCCAACTTGCAGCCCGAATTGCGGCTCGATTTCAAATGTTGGCGTGTACACGGCGCCCGCAACGATGCCGACAGACACTTTCCCGAAGTCGAGTGGCTCGACCGCTGCGACAGCGGCGATCACCGTGACGGTTGTGGTGAACTCGCCGAGTGATACGGCGCACTTTGCGACCGCGACCATCACCCTGGTCAATGCCAGCACCAATCCGATCACGTTCAATTCGATAAGCCCCACAACCATTGCGGCCGGCGGTATTCTCCAGGACATATTCCTGAATGCGCACAATATTCTGAACACGACTACCATCACGTTTACGCCGCCGGGCACCAATCAACAGGCGCAGGCGATCGACCCGAGCAATGTTTTCACTGTTCCGATCACCACGAGCTACTGCACGCCAAGCGCAGCTGGAGTCACTCCGGTGGTTTCCTGTGACGCTTCAATCCTGACCCGGATCAGGCTGAACCAGGCGCAATTGGCTGCAGCTGGCACCGGACAAATCACGGTAAACAACATCCCAGGGAACCCGTCGGCGACGCCTCCTTGTACGGCCACGGCGAATGCGGGCGGCAATACGACGAATGTCTCTTGTCCTATCGATCTGGTGTTTGCCAGCCCGGCGATGGTGACAGCCGTGCCCGACAGTTTTCCGCAGGGGAACAATGCGGCTTTCGCGGCCAACGGAGGATATTACGGAGGGGGGAACAGCCCAATCGTGAATCTGCTGTTCAACGGAAACCTGAACAACGCAACTTCGTTTTCGGCGCGGCAGTTCGTCGGACCGCTGGATGGAAATCAGATTCAGACGCCGGGCCTTTTCCCCGTTTCCGTGGTGAGCAATGCGCCGCTCGGTGGAACCGGTAATTTCACGCCGCCGCCCTTCCCGCAGGTCTGG
>DATFTB010000077.1:0-4738 GCA_035262325.1 Candidatus Acidiferrum sp. | reverse complement strand
CCGAAAAACTGCGCGTTTCCCGCGAAAAGCTCATGCGGGTCTTCCGTTATCTGGAGGCCCTGAACCAGCACCGCAACCCTCCGAAACGGCAGATCCACGAGCAGCTATGGAGTTTGCGGTTGCGCGATCTGCCCGAGCATTTCTCGATTCGACGCGGCAAGGCGAAGCCCAGCTCGTCAAAGAGCAAGAACGGGAATAGTCAGAACCGGGAAGACGACACGACCGGATACCTTTTGAAGGTGCAGCGTCCGCGTTTAACCCGTCCTCCGGAGCCGCCCGACGAGATCGTCGCGTGGCTCGAAGACGGCTGGGAAGATCCTTCAAAGCCGGTCATTTTCGAAGAAACGATGGAAGAGTCCATCGGCGGGACGGCGCCGAGGTCGGTAAAGTTCGCGGACGATCCGGCCAGGCCGGCGAGCCTAGAGCGTTGGAGGCTTCTGCGCAGTGAGTGGGTGAACACGGAAAAGCCGGCGCGTGCCGCGATGAAAATTTTCGAGTCTCTTTACGTGCTCTACGGCCGAATCGGCCGTGAGGGGGAACGAGTGGAACTCGTCCTTGGCGACGGCATACTGAGCTGGCGTCGCGCGGAGGGCAGTATCTATCACCCGATCCTTCTCCAGCGCCTCCAACTGCAGTTTGATGCCTCGGTGCCGGAATTCACGATTTCCGAAGCGGACTACCCGGTTGAGCTTTACTCCGCGTTGTTTCAATCCATGAACGACGTAGACGGCCGGGCGATTGGTCGATGCCGCGAGGAACTGGAGGAAGGTGGATTCCATCCGCTTGTCAACGGTACGACATCCGGCTTCCTGAAGCGTCTGGTCGTACAGTTGTCCGCGCGCGGAGAGTTTTTTGAGGAGGGTGCGCCGGAAAAGGAAGGGAACGATCCGCGCATCGGGCGAGATCCGGTTTTGTTCCTGCGCGGGCGGACGTTAGGGTTCGCCGCGGCGATCGAAGGCATCCTCGCCGATCTCCGTGTACGGGAAGACTTGCCCTGGTCCCTCCTGAATATTATCGGGGAGGAATTGCCGAATTCGGATGCAGGAGACATGAATCCAGCGGCGGCCGGGTCGGTTCGCTCCGATAGCGATGTGCTGCTTAGCAAACCGGCCAACCCGGAGCAGATCCGGATCGCGCAGCAGCTCGAGGAACACGGAGGCGTATTGGTACAAGGCCCTCCGGGCACTGGGAAAACGCACACCATTGGCAATCTGGTTGGCCATCTTCTCGCACAGGGCAAGAGTGTTTTGGTCACAAGCCAAGCAACAAAAGCCCTTCGCATGGTGCGTCATCACATCGTTCCCGAGCTGCGTCCCTTGTGCGTGAGCGTGCTCGAAAGTGACTTGGACAGTCGCAAGCAGCTCGAAAGCGCCGTCGAATCGATCGCCGTGAGACTGTCGCGCGCCGACGCGGGCTCGCTCGATATGGAGGCCAAGAGATTGGAATCCGAGCGCTCGGATCTTCTGAGGAAACTCGCAGAGATCCGCAAGCAGCTGATGGAGGCGCGTGCCGACGAATATCGGGATATTGTGATTGCCGGAAAATCCTGGGCGCCAGCCGAGGCAGCGCGTCAGGTTGTCGAGGAGAAAGACATCCACGGCTGGATTCCGGGTCCCGTGGCGGCAGTCGCGCCGTTGCCCCTTTCTGCCGCTGAGCTGGCCGACCTCTATCGCACAAGTGTTTCGATTTCCCGTGAAGATGAGAATGAACTCTCCGGTCATCTCCCCGATCTTCACTCACTGCCACGAGCGGAGGAATTCGAAGCCAGCGTGAGCGAGCGCAATCGCCTCGGCATGGAGGACCTGGATGTGCGTGCCGACTTGTGGGATTCGCATGCGCCGGCCTGTCCGCCCGGAGAAATCGAAGGGTTGGCCGCGGCTCTGGCGCACGCCGTCGAGCCTCTTTCGGGCAGAGAGAAGTGGAAGCTGGCGGCAGTCTACGCCGGCAAATACGGGGACGTGCACCGCCAACCGTGGGATCAACTGGTCGCGCTGGTGCGGCTGGTTCATCGGGAAGCCGCAAATGCCCAGGAATCCTTCCTCAAATTTGGTCCCGAGGCCACCGGCGACGGTTCGGTGAAGGAACAGGAACGCATCGCGGGAGAAATCGTCGCGCATTGCGAGGGCGGCGGGAAATTGGGTTCAATCACCCTATTTGCGCACAAGTCTTGGAGCCAATTCCTGGAACAAACCAAGGTGAACAACGCGCGCCCGCGCCTTCTGGAGCATTTTTATGCCTTGCGTCGTTTTTTCCATCTCCAGGGGCTTCGACAAGACCTGAGCGCGCGATGGGACCGGCAAATGGTGCCGCTTGGCGCTCCGCATTCGAAGGAAATGGGTGAGGAACTTGAGAAAACGCTGATGCAGTACTGCGATTCGATCGAGGACTGCCTAGGCTGGCAGGAGCGTACCTGGCATCCGCTGGAGCAGTCGATGACCGACGTTGGCTTCCGCTGGGAAAAACTGCTTGCCGAGCAACCTGCGGTCATCGGCAGTGACGGGGAGTTGAAGCGCATCGGCAAGGCGGTAACCGACGGGCTGCTGCCGGTCTTTGAGTCCCGGTTCAAAAAACTGAGGCTTTTGCAACTGGAGGAAGAACTGCGCGAACTCAAAGCGCAGTTGAAGCTTGCGTCGCGTGTAGCGAAGGCTTCCAAGGTGACCAGCCATCTTCTGACCGCGGTGAGCGAGGAGGATTCGAGCCGCTATCGGGAGGCGTACGAGCACTTGCTGGAATTGAAGAGCAAGCAAGCGGACCTCGATCTGAGGCGCGCCCTGCTCGCGAAACTCGAGAGCGCTGCGCCTGCCTGGGCTGGCGCCATTCGCAATCGCAACGGAGTGCACGGGCGCGGCGAGCCGCCGCGCGACGCCGCTGCTGCCTGGACCTGGCGCCAACTCAACGACGAACTCGATCGTCGCGGCGCTGTTTCCCTTGAGGTTTTGCAGGCCAAGAGTGAAAAGCTGCGGGAGCAGCTGCGCCGTGTCACGGTAGAACTCATCGATAAACGTTCCTGGTCCTCCCAAGCACGCCGCACCTCCTCCCGGCAACGCCAGGCGCTGGTCGGGTGGCTTGACACGATCCGCCGCATCGGAAAGGGGCATGGAATTCGCGTTTCCCTGTTGCGCGCGGAAGCAGCAAGAAAGATGAGCGAGTGTCGAGGGGCGGTTCCCGTCTGGGTTATGCCCCTGTCGCGCGTGGTCGAGAATTTTGATCCACGCACGACCCGGTTCGACGTCGTCATCATCGACGAAGCGAGCCAGAGTGATGTGATGGCGTTGGTCGCCCTGTATTTGGGCAAGACCGCACTCGTGGTGGGCGACCACGAGCAAGTCAGCCCTTCAGCGGTCGGTCAGGATCTGGGTGTGATCCAGAACCTCATTTTCCAATACCTGCGGGACATCCCCAACGCCGACCTTTACGACGGGCAGATGTCCATCTACGACCTGGCCCGGCAGTCGTTTGGCGGTACAACTTGCTTGGTCGAACACTTCCGCTGCGTACCGGAGATCATCCAGTTCAGCAATATGATTTCCTATGACGGACGCGTTAGGCCCTTGCGCGACGCAAGCCGCGTTCACCTGCAGCCGCACACAATCGCGCACCGCGTTTCGGGCTCCAGCCGTGATGGCAAGATCAACCGCCAGGAATCGCTCGCGGTCGCTTCGCTTCTGGCAGCTGCCTTGGAGCAACCCGAATACAAAAAGAACGACGCAGGCCAGCCGATGAGCTTCGGTGTGGTCTCTCTCGTGGGGGACGAGCAGGCCATCGAGATTGACAACCTGATTCGCGCGCACGTCTCGCCCGACCGCTATGAACTCAATCGCGTGCTCTGTGGAAACGCCGCGCAATTCCAGGGCGACGAGCGCGATGTCGTGTTCATCTCGCTGGTGGATACGGCGGAACGCGGTTCGCTATCCCTGCGCGATCAGGAACTGTTCAAACAGCGCTTCAATGTCGCGGCCAGCCGCGCGCGCGACCAGATGTGGATCGTTCATTCGCTCAGCCCGCGCAATGACTTGAAACCCGAAGACCTCCGCCGGCAATTGATCGAGCATGCCGAGGACCCCGCGCGTCTGATGAGCGCTCTCGAAGAGAAGGAAAAGCGCACGCAATCCAATTTCGAGCGCGAGGTGATGAAGCGGCTCCTGGCGGCAAGATATCGAGTTTCGCCACACTGGAGGATTGGAACGTTCCGACTGGATCTGGTCGTCGAGGGCGGCGGCAATCGTTTGGCTATCGAGTGCGACGGAGACCGTTATCGCCCGCTCGAAAAGCTTCCAGAAGATATGGAGCGGCAATCCGTTCTGGAGCGCATGGGTTGGACCTTCACGCGCATTCGTAGTTCGGAATTTCTGAGAAACCCGGCTCGCGCGATGAAAGTGGTTTTCGAAAAACTGGAGAATATGGAAATTCCCCCGACGGCTGATTCGCCGGGCGAGCAACGTAGCGGGCACGTGTCTCACGAGGCCATCGACCGAGTCATGCGACGCGCCGAAGAACTTCGCAAGATCTGGTCGAAGATGAGCGAAAGTCCTCGGTCCTCTGGACGATCGTCGGTCGCTGCGACGGTGTGATATTTCGTAGACTCGAAAGGAACGACTCGCCAGGCTCTTGCATCGGACATACTGAACCAGAGAGAATGCTTTTCGCTGACATGAGCTTCGAGCCCATTGAGAATTACGGCGTGATCGGCAACATGCGTTCGATCGCATTGGTAGGCATGAACGGTTCGATCGATTTC
>DATFTB010000076.1:0-7891 GCA_035262325.1 Candidatus Acidiferrum sp. | reverse complement strand
CGAAGGATTCCTTTAGGCTGACTTGGCCTCTTCCATCGCGCTTGTTCCTGCTTCATCCGAAGACATCCTGACGCCCAGTCACCTCCATCGCCCCTAGCAATTAGACTCACCCCGCCTGGTCACCTTCCATCCTGAATTGGCCATACTTGGCGATTTCTCTCGGCCCTCCATCGCAACGGAAATCCCGCCGGAGTGCGTACTGACAGCTAGATTCGACAGCATTTGGAAAATAATGGAAAATGGGAAGCCGCTTAAATCGGTGTAAGTTGTTGATTTAATGGAGCGGCCTATGAGAATCGAACTCACGCCTGAACCTTGGCAAGGTTCCGTACTACCATTATACTAAGGCCGCTTCGAACTCCTATTTTTATAGCATGCTTGCACACAAAATCAAAGTCGCCGAAGGCAATGTGTGCGCAGCATTCACTCTCTCAGGACACCTGCGTCACGCGTGCGGACTTCACAATCGGTGAACGACGTTGGCGGTCGGCGAAGCGCGTCGCTTTTTCCTTGTCCGTATACACGCGGCCAAAGGTTTCTCCGTCGGCGTAGTTCACCGTGACGAGATAGTGGTGGTGACGGCGGCGGCGGTCCTTGCCGAACTCTGACTTTTCGTCGCGCACTGATTTGCGTGGAAGCTTGCTTCCTGGTTTAGCCACAGTTAAAGCCTCTGAGTTACGAATGTCTTAAGTAACCCACTATGCCAAGAAACATAAACCCGCGCAAGTAGCGGGCAAGATAGTAACCCCAACCGTATAAAGTTTGATAAGTATGTTCGGCGTCTAGCGGGATACGACCGACTGGAAGAAGCCGCGGCTGGCGCGCACGAGAAACTGCATTCCGTGCAATCCGCTGTTGTCGAGTGGTTCGACGTCGGAACCGCGAAGATTGAAAGTCATGTGTACGCCGACCAATTGGTCGGATGGAGGTGTGCGCGTGGCCAGGTGACCAGATCCAGTCATGCTCAGGCTTGGGAGCAGGCCCGCGCCAGGCAGCCCGAGAACAAAGTTTGCCGTGGTAACGTCGCTCTCGAAGCCCACCAGTTTTACGCGGCCGCCCCACAACGCAGCCATGGGAAGGCGCACCTGGTCAATGAAGGGAGTATCGTTGCAAAAGAAGGCCGCTTCCATGCGTTCGATAATGCCCGCGGAGCCGAACTGCAACGCCTTAGAAGTGGATATCGAGGTCGAGGCGGGGCGATTGAAGGAATACCCGTGAAGGAAGACGGGATCGGGCAAATTCAGAACCGCCGGTGGTCTTGTCGTCGTGCGACGACTGGACCAAAAGCTGGAAAGATCGGTGGGATTGTGAGGCACCGCAAGGGAAGATGTGTCCTGGGCAGGAAGCGGTCCCCCAAGCACCAACGCAGCCCAGATCAGGCCAAGCGTCAGAAATGGCAGTCGGTGATCTCCAAAAGGACGCACCGTTTACTCCGAGAGGGGGGACAACTCTTTCCCCCAAGATACCGGATTGATTTGCCCCTGTCCATACCCCCCTTGCTGCAGAACGGGGCCTGTTTTGCCGGATTCGCGGTTTACCCGGAAAGCCTAGCTGGCACATCAAATGGTTGCAGAAGCACGCGAAAAGGATGCATCAAGGCACTAAGAATATTTGGTTTCCGTGGCTGGAGTTCATGAAACATTTTTGAGGATTTTACGTCTTTATGAGTGAAGCTTGATTATGCTGCTAGCGGCGGAAAAGGACGCCATCATGTTATTCGCACAGAAATTACCGCCAGTTGTTGAAGACCTCCGGAAACATAGTCCCGAACAAGTGGCGGAACTCCGTATGCTGCTTGGAGCTGGCTTCGTCGGGCGCCCCGATTTACGCCGGCCTGGATTCTATGAGCTTGATGGCGCTACTAGCGTTTACTACATCTTTCGATACCCGTCGGGACACAAAGTGCTGTTGCTGGCGGCCTGGCAAAAAGAGACGGATCCCGTGGCGGAAATGGTGGCGAGCGCCTGCTACGCCGCCTAAATTACCCCCAATTTTGCCTTAGGTGGCGGAAGGGTTGCAAGGCGGTGGCCTCGCCAAAACGCCTGTTGAGCACTCGGCGTTCAAGCGAAAAAACCGAACCTTATTGAGCTTAAGGCCGCGCCACGCAGCAAATCCTGAACGAGCGGGTTGGAAGAACCGAACACCTCCACCAGATTCTACCCAACGACCCGTGCGAGTAGTCCCTACGGGCTCCAGCCGAGAGTTCGATCGGCCGAACTCCAGGCTGGAATACAGGGGCTAATCCTCTTCGAGTTTGAGGGCGACGGAATTGATGCAGTAGCGCAGGCCGGTGGGATTCGGCCCGTCGTCGAAAACATGTCCGAGGTGCGCGCCGCAACGGCTGCACGTCACTTCGGTGCGGAGCATGCCGTGGGAACGGTCTTCGCTTTCTTCGACGGCTTCGGGTGCAGCAGGATCGTAGAAACTTGGCCAGCCGCATCCGGAGTGAAACTTGCTGTCGGAGCGAAAGAGGACGTTTCCGCAGCAAACGCATTTGTAGGTGCCGGGAGTTTCGGTCGATTCGTACTCGCCGGTAAAGGGTGGCTCTGTCCCTTTGTGGCGGGTGACATAATATTGATTGGGAGTGAGTTGGCGTTTCCACTCCGCATCGGTTTTCTGGATTTTTTCCGCCATAGTACCCCTTGTACCTTTCGAGCTAACACCTCTTGCGTATCAGATTCGCGGCACTGCCTTGACGTTTCGGGCCGCCGACTGAATTATGGTACTGACCTGCACCGCTTGCAGGCCGGGGCATGTCCGAACAGACCCAACTACAGTATAAACAGCAGCGCCGCAGCCGCCGCGCCAAGATGGCGAGGCCAATGCGCGTGCGGCCCTCAGATCCGCGCGACGTACACTTTGAGGATCTGCCCGTCAGCGTAAATGTTTCAAAGGAAGGCATTTATTTCCACACCAGGCGCGAGACCTACTATAAGGGTATGCGGGTGTTCGTGACCTTTCCTTTCAGTTCGCCGCATGATCCCATGAATTGTGAGTACGTGGCAGAGGTTGTGCGCGTCGAAAAGTTGCTGAACAGCAAACTGGGCGTAGCGGTGCACCTCATGATGACGGTGAATTACGGCTCTGGCGCGCGCAGAGGCTCTATCTCCGACGTGTAAAATTCAAAATTCTGATGGTTAGGTCGTGAAGTTTCGATTGGCGGCTCTCCGCCTCGTCGTGTATTTTGAAGGCGCAATGACTCGCTGGGCGCATCGACACCATCGCCATCACGGCCTGCAGCCGCGCCCGCCGAGGACTGTCTAGCACTTTCCTTCGAAAAGAGCTCGAATAGCCCGCTGGCGCGGCCAGCGGGTTTTTTGTTTTGGGAGGTAACCGTGGAATTGGCGTTTGAAAAACAGGGAGGGCTGCTGCCAGCCGTGATTCAGCATTACCGCACGAAGGACGTTTTGATGGTCGGCTACCTGAATGCGGATGCCTTGGCGAAGTCCCGGGCAACAGGCGAAGTTCATTTCTTTTCGCGGTCACGCAACCGGCTTTGGAAAAAAGGAGAGATCAGCGGCCACGTTTTGCGTCTGCGCGAGCTTCGCTTTGATTGCGATGCCGACGCACTGCTGCTGCTTGTTGAACCACTTGGCCCCGGGGTTTGCCACGAAGGTTATCAAAGCTGTTTTTTTCGGCGGCTCGAGGCCGACGGAAGCACGCGCGTAGTAAGCGAGCGGGCGTTTCTGCCCGAAGATGTCTACCGCCAGAAGGGGGCGCAATGAGCCTGCTGAAGCTTGGCATTCCCAAGGGCAGTTTGCAGGAGGCAACATTGGACCTGCTGGCACGAGCGGGATGGAAGGTCACCCTAGGCTCGCGGAGCTACGTGCCCGCGATCGACGACGCCGAGATAAATTGCTTGCTCGTGCGCGCCCAGGAGATGCCGCGCTACGTTGAATCGGGCGCGCTCGATGCGGGAATCACCGGGCATGACTGGGTGGTCGAGACTCACGCCGACGTGGTCGAGTTGGCGGAATTTCTGTACGCCAAGCAGCGGCTGGCGCGTGTGAAGTGGGTGCTGGCGGTGTCGGAGGACTCTTCAATTCGGGAGCCACGCGACCTTGAAGGGGCGGTCATCGCTACGGAAGTTGTGGGCATCACCGCGGAATATCTTGCGCGTCATGGCGTGAACGCGCGGGTGGAGTTTTCCTGGGGAGCGACGGAAGTGAAAGTGCCTCAGCTCGCGGATGCCATTGTCGAGGTAACGGAGACAGGTTCCTCTCTGCGCGCCAACCACCTGCGCATACTGGATACGGTGCTTGAGTCTTCGACCGTGTTTATCATGAACCGGAAAGCGGCCGAAGATCCGGCGAAGCGCGAGAAGGCCGATAATCTTGTGCTCATGTTGCAGGGAGCGATCGCGGCGGCCACGCGCGTAGGCTTGATGCTGAACGTGCGCCGCGACGACCTGCCCACCGTGCTGGCAGTGTTGCCGGCGCTGAAGAATCCGACGATTTCGGCTCTGAGCGATTCGGACTGGGTGGCGGTGAATACGATCATCGAGGAAGCGGTGGTGCGGCAGATTCTGCCGCGGCTGAAAGCAGCGAAGGCGCAAGGCATCGTCGAGTATCCCTTGAATAAGATTGTGCTCTGAATGCGAATTCTCAAGCTTACACCGGAGACCGAAGCGAGGCTGATGAAGCTGAGGGAGCGCGACGATTTGGCTGCGCGGCGCATCGCGGCACAGATCGTAACCGATGTACGAAGGCGCGGTGACACGGCCCTGAATGCGTGGTCACGCAAGCTTGATGGTGTGGACCTCGGCTACAGTGGACTGTGGGTTTCACGTAGCGAACTGGCGGCGGCGAGAAAACGCGTTGGCCGGGAGTTTCTGCGCGCCGTGAACCACGCTGCCGCAAACGTGCGGCGAGTGGCGGAACAGCAGATGCCACGCGAGTGGTCTCTGCAGGTCGAACGCGGCGTTCGAGTCCGGCAAATCGTGCGGCCGATCGAATCGATTGGGTGCTATATTCCCGGCGGACGATTTGCGCTGATTTCGACGCTGGTGATGACGGTGGTGCCTGCGCGGGTTGCGGGAGTTCGCCGAATTGTTGCAGCGTGTGCGCATGCGAATGACGAACTGCTCGCTGCGGCTGACTTGCTGCGCGTGACGCGCCTTGCGCGAATCGGCGGAGCGCAGGCGATAGCTGCGCTGGCTTATGGCACCAAGCGGGTGGCACGTGTCGACAAGATTTTTGGACCCGGCAATCGTTACGTCACCGCGGCGAAGCAGATCGTGAGCGCCGATTGCGCGATTGACCTGCCGGCCGGGCCGACCGAGGCGGTCGTCCTTGCGGATGGGGGCAACCCACACCGTATTGCGGGGGACTTGCTGGCGCAGGCGGAGCATGCACCGGATGCGGGGAGCTATCTGGTTACGACTTCACGCGATTTGGCCCTGCAGGTGCAGCAGGAGGTCGCCGCGAAGTTGAGATTTCTGCCCATCAGCAATCCGGCTCGAATTTCCACTGCAAAAACGGGGGCCATCCTTTTGGCGCGCTCATGGAAGGAGGCCGTCTCGTTCGTCAATCGCTTTGCACCGGAGCATCTTTCGCTGCCTGAGGGAAACTCGCGACTGCTCGAACAAATCCATTCCGCCGGAACCGTTTTCATTGGACCGCTCAGCGCGCAGCCATTTGGCGACTACGCGAGTGGCAGCAATCATGTTTTGCCGACGGGTGGTTGGGCCCGGCGCCGCGGTGGATTGTCTGCGAACGACTTTGTGAAGTGCATCAACGTGCAGCGGATTGATTCAGTGGGCTACCGCCGACTTGCTGGTGACGTAGCGGAGTTGGCTCGCGCTGAAGGCTTATTGGCGCACGCGGGCGCGATTGAGGTGCGCGAATGAACACGCGGCTTCCGGTTCGAAAGGCGATTCTACTTCGGCGGACATACGAAGCGCCGGCGGAGGGACGCCGGGGCAAAATCCGGCTGGACTTTAACGAGAACACCTATGGCTGCAGCGAAGCGGCGAGAAAAGCGCTGGCCCATCTCAGTGCAAAAGAAATTGCCACTTACCCGGAATACGCACGGCCGACGCGGAAGATCGCCCGATACTTTCGCGTGAACCCCGAGGAGCTGCTTCTCACGAACGGCGGAGACGACGCTCTCCGGGTTTTCTTCGACACCTTTGTCGAGCCGGGCAGCCACATCCTGATTTGCGAGCCAACTTTTCCGATGTACCGATACTACGCGGAGATCGCGGGGGCACGGGTGGAAGCACTGCAGTACGGACCCAAGATGGAGTTCCCTCTCAACGAAGCGCTGGCGGCGCTGCGCAAGAAGCCGCGACTGTTCTTTCTCGCGAATCCCAACAATCCTACGGGCACGACCGTCACGGCTGCTGCCGTTCAGAAGCTACTCCGCGCCGCCACGCATACCGTCGTGGTGTTGGACGAGGCCTACGCGGAATTTGCCGCCGAGACCTCGGTTCCTTGCGTGCGGCGCTACCCGCATCTTTTCGTTGCGCGTACGTTTTCGAAGGCTGAGGGCCTCGCTGGTCTGCGTCTCGGGGCGGTGATCGGGCGGCGCGGTTCCCTGGCGCTAGTGCGTCGCGCCATGCCTCCCTATCCTGTGAACATCGCCGCACTAGCGGCGGGCGTCGCGGCGATCGAGGAACGAAAGACGATTGCGCGGTATGTCCGTGATGTAAAACGTTTGCGCACCTGGCTGACGCGTGAACTGGAGCAGCGCAACGTGCACGTCTTTCCGAGTTCCGCCAATTTTCTACTCGCCGATTTCGGGGAGGCCGGCCCTCGGTTTTTCCGCAAGCTGGCTCGGCAAGGCGTGCTCGTCCGAGAGCGCAGTAAGGATCTCGGACCCGGTTTCGCCCGAATCACCATCGGAACACCAGCGGAGTTACGGAAGCTCCTAAAAATTCTTGGGTCGGGCCCTCAGGAGCGTTAATGCCGCGAACATCACATATTCGCCGCAATACGAAGGAAACGCAAATCGACTTGCACCTGAATCTCGATGGCCGGGGCGAAGCCGAAATTTCCACGGGAATTCCCTTTTTCGATCACATGCTTGATCTGGTGACGCGCCATGGCGGTTTCGACCTGCGGCTCAATGCTACCGGCGACCTTGACGTGGATCAGCACCACACCGTCGAAGATGTCGGTATTGCGCTCGGCGGAGCGGTCAACGCCGCGCTCCGCAGCAAACGGGGCATCCTGCGGGCCGGCTATTTCCTGATGCCGATGGATGAAACTCTCGCCGCGGCCGCAGTCGATCTGGGCGGGCGCTCGTTTTGCCTGGTCAAGGCGAAGTTCTCGGCCGCGCGCGTCGGCGATTTTCAGACCGAGCTGGTCGAAGACTTTTTTCACGGATTTGCGCAAGGCGCCCGGGCCAACGTGCATCTACGTCTCCTTTATGGCCGCTCGTCGCACCATCAGGTTGAGGCGCTTTTCAAAGCGTTTGCCCGCGCACTGCGTTTTGCCGTTTCGCGCGACAAACGGTTGCGTAATGTACTGCCAAGCACGAAGGAGCTTCTGTGAAGGTCGCGTTGATCGATTACGGCGCAGGCAATGTCACTTCCGTGGCGCGCGCATTGCGCCGCCTCGGTGCAACGATTGTGTGCACCAATCGTCCTGAAGACATTGCGGCCGCCCGCTGCCTTATTCTTCCCGGCGTTGGCCATTGCGGCGCGCTCATTTCTTCTCTCGAAGCTCACGGTATACGTGAGCCGCTCCTCGAAGCCATCTCTCGAGGGACTCCATTTCTCGGCATCTGCCTCGGCTTGCAGGCGCTCTATCAAAGCAGCGACGAAGCCCCGAGCCTTACTGGCCTTGGCCTCCTCGAGGGCCGCGTCGAGCATTTGCCCCAAAGCGTGAAGCTCCCTCACATGGGATGGAACCAGCTCCAGGTTTTGCGGCCGAGCCGTCTCCTCGAC
>DATFTB010000075.1:0-9036 GCA_035262325.1 Candidatus Acidiferrum sp. | reverse complement strand
CGAACGGAGATGCTTGTAGTCGCGGATCCACGCTTCCGGAAGCTGCAGAAACTCTTGGCTGCTCCCGATGCGATCACCTGCGAGCCCGACCACCAAGCGGTAAGGCGCTTGGCTCGCGCGGAAGCCTTTGCGTTCCCAGGTAAAAGACCAGTCCGTGCGACGCGCGCGCGCGGTGGAATTGGATTCTTCGGGAAGGAATCGCCACTCAGCGAGGTCGTAGCCCATTTTTGTCTTGAGGAAACCTTCTGCGGCGGAGAGGGCCTGCTCGCGTTCCAACGATTTTGCCGCGCGGGCTTCCTCAATCCTGTGCTCATAGCCTACGACGTTGCCCGAGGGGCTGACCCGGACTTTGAATTCCTCCTCCTGTTGCGGGCGGAAAAAGCGGACTTCCCAATACCAGATGTTGAGCGGGCCAGCCATGAGTCGGTTGGCCTGTTGGAGGCCTAATTCGCGCTCAAGATAGGTTTTTGCGTCTTCGTCGACTTCGAAAACGATGGTGGATTGATAGCCGGCGATGTTTTCGCCAAGTCCTTCGACAAACTGCTTTGCGCGCTGCCGGGCAGCGGAGCGCGAAATCTTAAAGTCTACCGAAGCCTCGGGAAATGCGCGGAAATAATACCGTGCGGCGAAGAAGGCGCCGAAAAGCCCGCAGGCGATCCAGAGAAGCAGAACGCGCTTGTCCGAGCCGGTTAGCCGAGTATCTGCCAAAGACGCCTCCCGTCGAGCCTCGATGCTCAGACGCCCACTCTATCGATACCAGTGGCCGCGACGCAAGTTTCACGAAAAGCAGCGCTTACGCGAGGATGGTATAAAAGGATAGAGATGAGCGTAAGCCTAGAGACAGAAGTCAGGATGGTGAAGGGTGTGGGGCCGCAGCGCGCCGAGGTGCTGGCCGAGAGAGGCATCTACACGCTCGAAGATTTATTGAATCACCTGCCATTCCGATACGAGGACCGCATCCATTTTTCGAAAATCCGCGATGTCGAGCCGAAGGGAACGTACACGCTGCGAGCGCGCGTGATGAGCGGGCAGGCCGTGCGTGGAATGTACGGCCGCGATGCCATCTACCACCTGTTGGTCCAGGATGATAGCGGTTCTCTGCCTTGCAAGTTTTTTCACGGCGGATATCTCGAAGGCCGGCTGAAGCCCGGACAGCAAGTCATCCTGCACGGAAAAGTAGAAGTGGATAAGTTGCGCCCGGCCAGGCGCGAAATGGTGAATCCGCAGCTGGAAATTTTGAACACCGAAGAGATCGACTCCGCGGAAATGGGACGCATCGTCCCGGTATATGAAGCCGTGGGAACATTCGGGACGAGGCAGATTCGCCGGGCGGTCTACGCGACGCTCCAGAACCTTGAACCGCACATTCCGGACCCCTTGCCTCGGGAGCTTTTGGCCAGGTTCCGCTACCCGTCCAGACGCGAGGCATTAATCGCCGCACATTTTCCGCCCCACGACGAATCACTCGAAGCGCTGAATCTGTTCCGCTCGCCGGCGCAACAACGACTGATTTTCGAGGAGTTTTTTCTGTACCAGCTGAGCCTTGCGCTCAAGCGAAAAGAGACGCGCAAGGAAAACGCGGTTCAGTTCCGGGTTCGCGAAGAAAAGGTTCGGGAAGCGCTAAAGCGAATTCTGCCGTTCAAGCCAACCGGAGCGCAAAAGCGCGTGCTTGCCGAGATTGCCGCTGATCTTGAAAAGCCAGCGCCGATGAACCGGTTGCTGCAAGGAGACGTCGGCAGTGGGAAAACGATCGTGGCACTAGAAGCCGCGGTCATCGCGATCGAAAACGGCTGCCAGGCCGTATTGATGGCGCCGACGGAAATTCTCGCCGTGCAGCACTACCTGTCGGCGAGGAGGGTTCTGGCGCCTGGCGGATACAGGGTCGAGCTGCTGATTAGCGGCCTGAAGCCGGCGGAGAAAAGCGCGGCTAGAGAACGAATCCGCTGCGGGGAATCTCAACTGGTCATCGGGACGCACGCGCTCATCGAAGAGCAAGTTGAATTTCACCGCCTGGGTTTCGTGGCAATTGACGAGCAACACCGCTTCGGAGTGTTGCAGCGGAAAAAGCTCATGGACAAAGCGGCCAGTCAGGGGCACGCGCCGCACGTGCTCGTGCTGACGGCTACGCCGATCCCGCGCACGCTTTCCCTCACGCTCTACGGTGATCTGGACGTTTCGGTTCTGGATGAACTCCCGCCGGGGCGCACTCCAATTGAAACGCGGATGACGACCCAATCCCATCTGCCGGGCGTGTGGGAATTTCTGCGCCGGGAAGTAGCCGCCGGCCATCAAGGCTATGTCGTTTATCCCGTAATCGAGGAGTCGAAGTTGGAACTGAAAGCGGCGATGGAGGGGCACGAAAGGCTTTCGAAAACCATTTTTCCGGCGCTGAAGGTGGGATTGCTGCACGGGCGCTTGTCGAGTGAAGAGAAGGAAGAGGTGATGCAGAGGTTTCGGCAGAATGAAATACAGATCCTGGTTACGACCACGGTTGTGGAAGTCGGTGTGGACGTTCCGAATGCAACAGTGATGGTGATTGAGCACGCGGAACGGTTTGGACTCGCGCAGTTGCACCAGTTGCGCGGGCGTATCGGGCGGGGAGCACAGAAGTCGCACTGCATTCTGGTCGCGCCGTACCGGATGACCGACGACGGACGGGCGCGGCTTGAAACCATGGTGCGCACGTCGAACGGCTTCGAAATTGCCGAGACCGACCTGCAGCTGAGGGGTCCGGGCGAGTTCTTCGGAACGCGACAGTCGGGCGAAATCGGCTTCCACCTGGCGAATCCTCTGCGCGACCGCGCGTTGCTGGAATCGGCGCGTGAGGAAGCATTTCTGCTCGTCGAAGACCTTACGAAGAAAGAGGCGCTCGAGCGCACACTGGGCCTTTTGCCGGGGGAATGGCAGCGGCGGTATCATCTGGCGCGCGTCGGCTAGGCCGCAAAGCAAAGCACATGCGTGTGATTGCCGGAAAATTTCGCAGCCGCCAGCTGAAGAGCCTGAAGGGGATGGCGTTGCGTCCGACAAGCGACCGTCTTCGCGAGACTCTTTTCAACGTGATTGCCGATCGCGTCGAGGGCTCGCGCTTTCTCGACGTGTTTGCCGGCACGGGCGCAGTGGGAATCGAGGCGCTCAGCCGGGGAGCGCGGGAAGCGGTGTTCATCGAAAATCATGCTCCGGCGGCTCGACTGATCGAGAAGAATCTAGAGTCTTTGGGACTGCGCGCGGAGGCGCGTGTCCTTGCAGTCGATGCCGCACGCGGGTTGCAGCGGCTTGCGGCAGAAGCCGCGGCGAAACGCAAAGATTATGACATTGCGTTTCTTGACCCGCCCTACGCGGCCGTGGAGGACTACCGACGGGTCCTGTCGTTTCTGGGGACGAGTCGACTTCTGGCGGAGGATAGCCTCGTGATCGCCGAGCACCAGCCGAAGCTTGAGTTGCCGGAAACAGCAGGAAACCTCGACCGTGTGCGGATGCTTCGGCAGGGTGACGCCGCGCTAAGCTTCTATCGTTGTACAATAAGGAGGCTACCGGGCGGGGCTAGGAATGAGAAAACCTGAGAGCCCACTCGTTCATCTAACTGCGCATTGACTCTGGCTGTGCTTCCCGACCCGCCGGGAAGTGCTCCGAAGCGCGATATAATCAGGGGCTGATGTCGAAAAGGTTCCAGGTTGATCCATTTGATTTGCTCGGGCAAAAAGAGCCGTTCCCGATCGCGGTGTACCTGCCTGGTCGGGTGCAGTTGAAGCTCGAAATAGCCTGGAACAGTTTCCACCAGAACTTTTTCAGCGGGATACCGGTCCTCTTTCAATGGACGCGCGTGCCGAAAGACGCGCCCAAGGTGAGAATCTTTCGCGGTTGCCGCGTTGAGGGGAGAATCCCGCGGAAGGCCATCCTGGCAGCTGCACTCTGGCACGTCGCGATCTTTGTGATGCCCTGGCCGCAATTGCCTGCGGCGCAGAAACGCGACAATCCGTTCGAAGGCACCGTACTGACCTGGTCCGGGCCGGTCGAGGACCTGCCGCTTGTCGATATCCCCAAAGCGAAGCCGAAGGTCGCGGCGAAGCGTCAAGCAAATGAAACGCCTCCCGCGAAGGGCGCGGACGCGTATCACCCGCGGCAGAACATTTTCACCGATCCCGTTCACCCGACCCATCCACGGCAAACGCTTGTGAATCCAGCGGCTCCATCGGACGCGCCGAAAATTCTGGCGACGCTGCCGAACCTTGTGCAACTGGCGGACACACCGGGTCCGGCACGCCCGCGCCTTGAAATCAGCGAGCAGACATTGGCGAAACTAAGGCCGCACGAGGTGAAGCGCAAAGCAACCACCGACTCGCCCAGTTCTGATTTGCTGAATCTGGAAGAGCGTGCTGCGGAAATGAGCCTCGCGGCCGTTTCCGCGCCCGCCAAGCCGAGGTTGGAGATCAACGCCGGCTCGGCCCCGCGTCTGGCGGAGCGAACCCAGGAGGGTGAGGTGGTGCCGCCTCCGGAAGTAGCGGCAACCAACCCCGCGGCCGCCGGCGGGCCTTCGAACACTCTAATCGCCCTCTCGGCTGCGCCCGCCCCTCCGACCCCGGTGGTCGCGATCCCACAGGGAAATTTGGCCGCGCGTGTCTCCGTCTCTCCGGAAGGGAAACAGCCAGGTGTACCTGGCGGAACGGGAACAGCTCCGAGTGGAGCGACCGCCGCGTCGCATGCGGGAGCCGATTTAGGTCCCGGAAGCGGAAGCGATATTGGCATCAGTATCAGCGGGGGAAGTCCCCGGCCGAAGGCCGGTGTCTCCGGGCTCGGCGAGGGCCGGAATCTCAGCTTCTCGAAGTCGGTTGCGGCAGTGAAGCGGCCGGACCCGAATGCCGCCGTCGAGGATCTGCCGGAGCGGACCGGTCCGCCGAACTTTACCGCCCTTCCCCCAGGGGCCAAGCCGGAGCAGATTTTTTCGTCGCGCCATGTGTACCAGATGAATGTGAACATGCCGAATCTGAACAGCGTTACCGGAAGCTGGATCATTCGTTTCTCGGAATTACATCTGGCCGGTGCGAAGCGCGATCCGGGAAACGTGAGCGCACCAGTTCCGGTGCTGAAGGTTGATCCGAAGTATCCTCAAACGCTAATCGAGGAACATGTCGAGGGCGAGGTAATTCTGTATGGGGTGATCCGTCCCGACGGGACCGTGGACAGCATTCAGTTGGTGAAGGGCATTGACGAGCAGCTGGACGCGAATTCCATTACCGCTTTCAGTCAGTGGAAGTTCGAGCCCGCCACCCGGGAAGGGCAGGCCGTTCCGCTCGAAGCGATTGTGCACATCCCGTTCCGCGGCCCCCTCCGGCCGTGAGCGCTTCTCCGGGCTCACGCGAGACGACCACCTGGCGTGCTAGGGGACCAGGGCTGCAGTTTGGACTCCGTAGCTCGCTTCCAGAAGTTTCACGAGCGTGTAGAGCGTGTGATTGACCGGTGTTGGCACGCCGAGCTCGACTCCCAGCTTCGCAATGTAACCGTTCAACGAATCAATTTCGGTTAGTTTCCCGCGTTCCATATCCTGCGCCGTTGAAGAGCGCATGCCGCTCATCTGCTGAGCGATCCTGAGGGTGCCGGCGAGAGCAGCCTTGGGGTCTTCAAGTCCGGGAGGATGAATGCCTTTCGCGTGGGCCACGCGGAGCACTTCGTAGACCGCCGCCTCAACCAGGCGTTTGGCGTCTTCGCTCGCAAGGATTTCTCCGTAGGTGGCGCGGCCGAGTCCGGAAAGGGCGTTCAGCCCGCAGTTCCAAATCAGCTTGGTCCAGAGTTCGCCTTCAATGTTGTCGGAGACGCGACAGGGAATGTTCGCCGAAGCGAAGAATTGAGCCAGCCATTCGGCTTTCTGATTTTTCGGGCCGAGCACCAGATCGCCGCGACCAAAATGTTTTACATGGCCCGGCTCGGGAAGAGCTGCAGCGACATACACAACCGAAGAGAGAGCATCGAAGCCGGAGGCGGCGCGAATCTCCTCAGCGTTGCTGACGCCGTTCTGCAGACTGATGATGGTCGCTTGCGGTGCAAGAATGGTGGACAACCGCGTTGCGACGCTGGCGGTGTCACGCGTCTTCACGCAGAAAAGGACCACGTCCGCGCCTGCCGCTGCCGAGAGTTCCGAAGATACTTCGGGGTGCACGGTTTCCTGGAACTGGACCGTATCGAGATAGAGGCCCGATTTCCTCACCGCCTCGGTGAACGACGGACGGCCGATCAAAACCACAGGCTTCCCCGCGCGAGCGAGAAGACCGCCGAAGTAACCGCCAACGGCGCCGGCTCCGACGACTGCCACTCTTGGATCGGTTTCTGTCGCAGCCATCCGTTCCTCCTCACTCCGCGCAACTTCGAAGTGTTCGATGCGCAATACGGAAGGCCCGGTTCACCTGGGCTAGCGCGCGAAGCAGGTGCTGTCTAGAAATGGTTGCGCAGTTCCCGGAAAGCCGGCACGATGACGAGCTTGCTCGATCCGGCGAGTACCGGTTCGTGCTCGAGTTCCCAGGTGTTCACGTGCGGAATGTAGACCGCGTTGAGGCCCGCCTGCATTGCTGGGTTGATATCGCTGCGGGGGCTATTTCCAATCATCCAGCCGTGGGCTTTTACGATTTTATGTTTGTTCACGAGATGCCCATAGGTTCCGGCGTCCTTTTCAGCCACAATTTCAATGGCCTCGAAAAAGCCTTGCAGGCCGGAGCGCTCGACCTTGGCGGCTTGTTCGGCGGGCTCGCCCTTGGTGAAGAGGATCAGGCGGTGGCGGGAGGTAAGGTAAGCCAGAGTCTCGGGAACCCCGTCGAGGATTTTCGGCGGCGTACGTTCGAGCGCCACAACGCGATTGTGTATTTCGGCCAGGATCTCGCGCCGCGCCATCTGGTCGGCCAGCTTCATATAGGTTTCTTCGAGGGACCTGCCAAAGCTCCGCACCCCGTAGCCGTACTGGCGGATGTTCTTGCGTTCGGTTTCATTGAGGATGTGACGAATGTAGGCGCGGCTGTAGCCGCTCGGTTCCACGAGGCTGATGAAGTCTTCGATCAGCTTCTCGAAGAAAACATTGTTTTCCCAGAGGGTGTCGTCGGCATCAATGAGGAGTGTTTTGCGTCTCATAATCCTGGGAAAACGATTCGTTCGAGGGGCCTCCTCGGCCTTTGAGGCAACCTACGCCGCACCAGTGTAACAGCCCGAGGGCGGGTTCGACGATCCTCTGAGATGGGCTGCGAAATCAGGAGGCTCGGGCGACCGAGCGGCGGGCTCTGTTCATCCCCGCTCCCGCCTAAGCCGTCTTGCGCTGGCCGGCGGCGAGCTTTTCGAGGATGGTTCGCGCGATCTTCTGCAAATCTCCGAAACGCGCCAGGTATTCCTGGAACTCATGATTGAGCCGTTGCGCGTCCTGCGGGCCGAGCTGGTTCCTCAGGATCATGTCCCGCAACTTCACCGGGTGAGGCAGGAGTGCGTCTTCCTGAAGCTCTTCGAGAGCCTGGTTTGGATTGTAATGATACATGGGCTACCCCCCGAGAGTCATGCGGCAAGCGCATCTCGACTCGCTTCTTATTGTACGCAAAATACAAGGAATGCGGCCGGGCAATGGGGAGAAACTCCGACGCTTCAATCAGGCAGCGCTCGCGCGCGCCGGCACGAACTCGTAGCGCTCAATCTTTGCCGCGACGCCCATCTGGCCATTCTCCGCGGACTCCACGCGAACAACTCGCCCGTGGCAACGGATGTTCACGTCGCCTGCGGAAATCATCTGTTGCGGTAACGTCAAAATGAAATCAATTTCGCTGCCGTTTTCGAAGCGCGCTTCCGAGAGAAAATACAGCCCTCGATAACTGACATCCCGGGTGTGGGCTTTTAATTCGGGACTATTGGCCTCATGCGCGAGCACTCGAACGGGCAGGGTCATCGTAAAGCGCCTTGCTTCACGCCGATCGGACAAATCGCCCATGGGCGGGCCCCCTGACTGAGCTAAATTGAGGGCAAGGTAACATTCGTGCACGGAAACTGCAATCCGAAATTCCGGAATTTTAGCACTAGTACTGAAAATGAGCGTAGTGGGCGGTATAGAACCGGTTTTTTGCGTTCGGAGAGGGTGCAGAGTGCGCGCGGAGGTAGACGATAACGAAACAGGCGGCGGACTGTCGCCTTCAGGCGATAGGTGAGCCTGACAACCACTTGAAACTGACCAAAGTGTGATAGATATGTTTCGGAAGCAACCGAGAAGTACATCGCGAATCAGAAAGGTCGTTGATGCGCAAGACGTTCAAATACAGGCTGTACCCGACCAAGGCTCAAGCCGAGAGCCTGCGTGTACAACTGTCGGAAGCCTGCCGCTTCTATAATGCGGCACTTCAAGAGCGCATCGAAGCATACGCAACGCACCGCAAGAGCATCAACAACTACGACCAAGCAGCACAACTGACCGAAATTCGAGCAGCGGGTGACCTTGGCTTGCCGAATTGCCACTGTGCTCAAGAGGTTCTTCGCCGTCTGGACAAGGCGTTCAAAGCATTCTTTGAACGTGTGAAGCGCAAGCAGAAAGCAGGCTTTCCTCGCTTCAAGTCGCACCGCCGCTTCGACAGCATCACGTTTCCTTCTCACGGAGACGGGAACAAGTTGCTGCCAAGCGGTCATCTGTTCGTGCAAGGCGTGGGCAACATCAAGGTCAAATTGCATCGCCCTGTTCACGGCAAGATTAAGACCGTTTCGGTGAAGCGTCAGTGCGAACACTGGTATGTGTGCTTCTCCGTCGAGACCTCGGTACAGCCGTTACCTGAATCAGAAGCAGCCGTTGGTATCGACGTTGGGTTGTCCTCGTTCGCCGTGCTGTCTGACGGCAGCGAAATCGAGAATCCTCGCGTGTACCAGAAGGAGCAGAAGCGCCTGCGCCGTGCTCAACGTCGTGTGGCACGCCGCAAGAAGGGTTCACATCGTCGCCGCAAAGCTGTTGTTTTGTTACGCAAGATTCACCAGCACATCTTCAACCAGCGCAACGACCAGCAGCACAAACTGGCTCGCATGCTGGTGCGCCAGTTC
>DATFTB010000074.1:0-7934 GCA_035262325.1 Candidatus Acidiferrum sp. | reverse complement strand
TCGCGGCGAGCGCAAAGTCTGCCCTCTAGAGTGGCTGGACCAGTTCTGCATGCGCAACTTCACGAATTCTGCCGAATTCGACGATACGCTTCCCCTTGGCGATGGCCGAGTGGAGGCCAGCTTCCGGCTGTCGCCGGAACGCTTTGCCGAAGGGCTCGCGGCGTGGCTCACACAAAGGGGAAAAGGAGAGGGGCAGCCCGTCCGGGTAGAGGTTTCAAGAATCTGAACGCCGCCCATGATTTCGTTTGGTTTTCGGGTGAAAGGCGGGCTCGCGATCAATCCTCGGAGTGCACCTTCTTGCCCTCCAGAACACTGCGGATGGCAGGAAGACTTTTCAACGCCGCTTCTTCGCCCGCGCGGATCATCTCGCCGCTCTTTGAAAAGTCATCCCACACATACGGCGTGACGTCCGGTTCGATGACAACGTCGGCGTGCTGCCGCCATTCGAGATCCGCGTGCTTTTGAATAATGTTGAACGAGCGGCTCAAGACGTCCGTGAAGGTGCGGGGTTCCCCAACGGCCCCGGCTTCAAGATAAACGGCAATAACCACCTCGGCCCCGAGCAGAAGCGCGCCTTCCACGGGGACGAGAGCGGTGAGGAATCCATCGACAAGCGTGCGGCCTTCAAACTGGATTGGGACGAACAATCCCGGGTAAGCACAGGAAGCGCGCAACGGCGGCACAATCGGGCCGCCGCAATGGTACACGGGCAGACCGGCATTGATATCGGTGGTCGCAATTGCCAAGGGCTTCTGCAGCTCTTCAAAGCGCTTGACGCTGGTCATGCGCTCGAGAAATTGCTCAAGCCGATAATTTGTCGCGAGGCCCAGCCACGAAGGAGTCCAGCGCCCGAACTCTGAGAATTTGGTCTCATAGGCGACCCGCTCCATCGTTTCCAACGGCACGCCGGCGCAATACGCGGTGGCGATCAGAGCGCCGACACTGGTTCCGGCGACCACATCGATGGGGATGCCCGCTTCGCGAAACACCCGCAGAACGCCGATGTGCGCGATGCCGCGCGCAAAGCCGCCGGCAAGCGCCAGGCCCATCCGTGGGCGGCTCGCTCCACTGGGGCTGCCGCCATAGGCGAACGAACGGAACAGCTCTTTCGCCATGCGCAGCAGGCTCTGGGTTTCGCCATCTTTCCCTTCGGCCATATGCTTTTATTTTACGGTGTCCGATCGTGACACCAAACGGCTGTTTGACCACCAGCACGCCATTTTGTAACCTGTCCTACTGTCCTCATCCTGCGGTTCAAGGCCTTCTCATGACACTCCGGATCCAGAAAGCTGCTGTTCTTGGCGCGGGCACGATGGGCGCGCGAATCGCCGCTCACTTTGTGAACGCCGGCCTGTCGTGCCTGCTTCTCGATATCGTGCCAAAAGATGCCGAGGCAGCCGGCCGAAACAAAATTGTCGCCGCCGGACTCGAGGCAGCGAAAAAGTCGAAACCTGCTGCTTTTTTTACGCCGACTCTGGCCTCCCGGATCTCGATCGGCAATTTCGAAGACGATCTTCCGCGGATCGCCGATGCCGACTGGATTATCGAAGCCGTCGCCGAGAACCTGGAGATTAAACGCAGTCTCTTGGCAAAAGTTGCGCAACACCGCAAGCCCGAATCGATCGTCACAACGAACACCTCCGGCCTGCCGGTTCATCTGATCGCCGAAGGATTGCCTGAGGAATTCCAGCGCCACTGGGCGGGAACGCACTTTTTCAACCCGCCTCGCTACATGAAACTTGTGGAAGTCATTCCCTGTCCAAAAACACTTCCTGGAGTCCTAGACATACTTTCTGACTTTTGCGACCGCCGCCTCGGCAAGGGTGTGGTATTCGCTAAAGACACTCCGAATTTCATCGCAAACCGCATCGGCACGTTCTCGATGCTGAATGCGCTACGGCTGATGTCGACACTCGGAATGACAATCGAGGAGGTAGACGCCTGCACGGGTGCGGCGGTTGGCTGGCCCAAGTCGGCGACTTTTCGAACGGCCGACATCGTCGGGCTCGATGTCCTCATGCACGTGGTCAGAAATATCTACGAGACCGCGCCAGACGACGAATCGCGCGAGGCATACAAGGTCCCCGGGCTCGTCGAAGAAATGGCAAAGCGCAACTGGCTCGGAGACAAAACCGGGCAGGGTTTCTACAAACGCCGTAAAGGTGAGGGTGAAAGGGAAATTCTGACGCTCGATGTGAACACCATGGAGTATCGTCCGCGACAGAAGGCAAAATTCGCCTCGATCGAAACTGGCAAAACGATTGAAGATACCCAGCAACGCCTGCGTACCCTGCTGCAGCCGCTTTTCGAAGGTCAGAAGGCGGATAAGGCCCAGCAGTTCATCTGGGGCGGACTCTCGGAAATGTGCCTGTATGCCGGGCGGCGCATGCCCGAGATCTCGGACCATATCGTGGACGTAGACCGGGCCATGCGCTGGGGCTTCGCCTGGGAACTGGGGCCCTTTGAAATGGTCGACGCCATCGGTTTGACTACTTTCGCCGAGCAGGTGAAGAGAGAGAGCCGGGCGCTTCCGGCCATTTTCGAGAAAGCGCTCGCGAGCGGAAGAAAAGGCTTCTACGAATCACACCGGGGCGAAACGTCGGTGTTCGATCTTGCCAGCGGCAAAATGAGAAAAGTCGAGGAGCCGGCCGGGATCCTTATTCTGAAGAGCCTGAAGGAGGCCGGCCGCGAGCTGGAGCGTAATTCCGGAGCAAGCCTGCTCGATTTGGGCGATGGCGTGCTCTGTTGCGAGTTCCATACCAAGATGAACGCCATCGGCGCGGACCTGATCGCCATGATTCACAGGGGGCTGAAGCGCCTCGAGACGGATTTTGAGGCCATGGTGATCGCGAATCAGGCAACGAATTTCTCCGTTGGCGCGAATCTGATGCTCGTGCTTGTCGGCGCACAAGAACAAGAGTGGGACGAGCTGCACATGGCTGTGAAGCAATTTCAAAACATAAACCTGGCCGTCAAGTACGCTCCCAAACCGGTGGTAGCGGCGCCCCAGGGCCTGGCTCTCGGTGGGGGTTGTGAAATCAGCCTTCATGCAGCGAAAACGCACGCGGCCGCGGAGGCCTACATCGGGCTGGTGGAAACCGGTGTAGGGCTGATTCCAGGCGGAGGCGGGACAAAAGAGATGCTGATCCGCGGAAACGAGCGTGCGGGTTCGGGCGAGGACCTCGATTTCTTCCACGCCCTGCGGCCGATTTTCGAGAACATCGCCATGGCGAAGGTCGGAACCAGTGCCGAGGAGGGCCGCGAACTTGGATACCTTCGGCGGGAAGATGCCGTTTCGCTGAACCGTGACCGGGTGGTCGCCGATGCCAAACAGACGGCGCTCGGGCTGGCCCGTTCTGGGTGGAAACCTGCCGCCGCTTCCTGGCAGGAGGGTGCGCAGACAACGCAGATCAAGGTGTTGGGCGAATCGTTCCTTTCAGCGGCAAAAATGGCCATTCACCTGATGGTGCGCGGAGGCTATGCCTCCGATTACGATGCGCACGTGGCGCGCAAACTGGCGAACATTCTGGCGGGTGGCGCACTGACCTCGCCGCAGACGGTGAGCGAGCAGTATGTTCTGGATTTGGAGCGGGAGGCGTTTGTGTCTCTTTGCGGTGAAAGAAAGACACAAGAGCGCATCGCTCACACCCTCAAGACGGGGAAACCGCTGCGAAACTAGCAGGGGGCCCCGCGGGGCGCTCACACAACTCAAGAGGCGCCTACACCGCGAGGCCCACGAGCCGGAGGTATGGGGTTTTGCCTCGTCTGCTTCAACCAACCGGCGACTCCTTGCAAAACTGCGTAAATCCGTATTGCTCTAATGTACGGAAGTGTATATTCTTGTGCCAGGGAGGTTGCCCATGCAGAGGCTCCTGGCGCCGCGCGAGGCGGCAAATATCCTCGGTATCAGTTACCCCACACTGAAGCAGTGGATCTACCACCACAAGATCAAGACAGCGAAGACGCCAGGCGGCCATCACCGCGTGCCGGAATCGGAGATCGACCGGCTGATTCCCAAGAAACTCGAGCGCGGGGACGTTGCTTCGCGGCGCGGCAACCTGCGCAAGATTAGCGGGCGCAACCAACTGATCGGCCGGGTCGTATCGTTGAAATTCAGCGGCCTGCTGGCGCAGGTGACACTGGCGATCGGCAACCAGCACATCACCTCGATCATCACTTCGGACGCGGCGAAAGAGCTGCGGCTCAAAGTAGGAGAGCGCGCCGCAGCGCTGATCAAGTCCACGGAAGTGATGATTCTTCGCGTTTGACCGGCTGGCCGGACCACTCCGATGCATGGAGTTCCAACAAAGCTTGTCCTGGCCCTGCTGTCGTTGTGGCCATTTTGTTTGCGGGCGCAGACCGTGCGGGTGGCGGCCGCGTCCGATCTGCAATTTGCGATGCCCGAACTCGCGGCGCGCTACGAAAAGGAAAGTGGCGCAAAAGTTGAAACCTCGTTCGGTTCGAGCGGAAACTTCTTCGCGCAAATACGGAATGGTGCGCCTTTCGCGCTCTTTTTCTCGGCGGACCGTTCCTACGCGGAGAAGCTCATCGCCGCCGGGCAAGCAGACCCCAAATCTCTGGCCGTTTATGCGCTAGGGCGGCTGGTGCTGTGGGCTCCGAGTGACGCGAAACTAAAGCTCACGGAAAGGGGGCTTTCTGCGCTTACTGATCCGAGCGTTCAGAAGATCGCCATCGCGAATCCAGAACACGCCCCTTACGGGCGTGCGGCAGTCGCCGCGCTAGAAAACGCCGGGCTCTATGAGCAACTGAAACTCAAGCTCGTCTTCGGAGAGAACATTTCGCAGGCAGCACAATTTGCGCAGTCAGGAAACGCTCAGATCGGCATGATCGCGCTTTCGCTGGCGCTCTCGGAAAACATGAAGAACGGCGAGCGCTGGCTTGTACCCGCCGATCTTCATGCGCCTCTCGAGCAGGTCGCGGTGTTGATTAACGGCGGGGCGAACAAGGCCCCGGCTGCGCGCTTCCTGGGATTTGTAAAGAGCGAGGCGGGCCGCGCCATTCTGGCGCGCTACGGATTCACCGTGCCCGCGCCGCCAAACTCGGACTTGGGGCCAGCCCATGAACCTTGACGCCATCCTGTTGTCATTGAAGCTGGCGGGAATCGTCTCGGTCGTCTTGCTGGTGATCGCATTGCCCCTAGCGTACTGGCTCGCGTTTACCAAGTGGCGCGGAAAATTCCTGCTCGAATCGGCAGTGGCGTTACCGCTGGTGTTGCCGCCGACGGTGATCGGTTTCTATGCGCTGATCGCGATGGGTCCACGCGGGCCGCTTGGAAAAGTGTGGCAATCGCTCTTTGGCCGCAGCCTGGCATTCACGTTTGCGGGGCTGGTGCTCGCTTCGCTGCTGTACAGTTTTCCATTCGCCGTACAGCCGCTGGTAGCGTCGTTTGAATCGTTGGACCGGAGGTTGCTCGACGCATCCGCGGTTCTCGGAGCAGGCCGCCTGCGAACGTTTACGCGAGTTATCGTTCCGCTCTCGTGGCCCGGCCTGGTCACGGCGGCGGTGCTCAGCTTTGCGCACACGCTGGGAGAATTTGGCGTGGTGCTGATGGTGGGAGGGAATCTTCCGGGAGTCACGCGCACCGCCTCAATCGACATTTACGATCGCGTACAGGCGCTCGATTATAATGGCGCCCACCAGATGGCTTTGCTGCTGCTCATGATTGCGTTCGCCGTGCTGTCGATTGTGTATGGAGTGAACCGGCGCGTGTGGTCCCCGTGGACGGCCCGCTAACGTCCGATGCTCAATGTGCAAATCAGAAAGAGACTTCAGGCGACGGATTCGCCGGCGTTTTCGCTGGATGTGACCGAAACGTTTGCTCCGGGCTTTACCGTTTTGTTCGGTCCATCGGGTGCGGGGAAGTCGACGCTGCTCGATTGCATCGCTGGCCTGCTTGTTCCCGATGAAGGACATATTTCGCTCGATGGGGAGGCGTTGTTCGACGCGGAACGAGGGCTTTCCGTGCCCGCCTCGCAGCGCAAGACTGCATATGTTTTTCAGTCCCTGGCCCTGTTCCCGCATCTGTCCGCGGAAGAAAACGTGGCCTACGGATTGTCCGGGGTGAGCGCAACCGAACGAACCGAGCGCATAACCGGAATCCTAAGCACGTTTCACATCGAGGGTATGCGCAAGCGAAAGCCCCGGGAGCTTTCCGGCGGTGAAAAGCAGCGCGTGGCCCTGGCGCGTTCGCTGGTGACAGAACCCCGCGTGCTGTTGTTGGACGAACCGCTAACGGGGCTGGACAGCGGGCTTCGGCAGTCGATCCTGCAGGACCTGCGCGAATGGAACGCGGCGAACCGCATTCCCATTGTCTATGTCACGCACAACCGCGAGGAGGTGGACGCCATCGGAGAAAGGGTCGTGGCCCTGATCGATGGCCGCGTGCGGGAAAGTGGCCTGCCACGAAACGTGCTCGACGCACCTCGCGCGGCCGAGCTGGCGCAGGCAGCGGGATTTGAAAACCTTCTATGGGCGCGAGTGACCGAGCATCGTGAAAAGGACGGGGTCATGCATGTCGAACTCGCCGGCGCGAAATGCGGCTTGGAAGTTCCGCTCGGTTCCGTGCGGCCCGGCCAAGAGGTTCAAGTCGCGATCCGGGCGGGCGACATTCTCCTGGCCACGGAAGCGCCGAGGGCCCTCAGCGCGAGGAACCTCTTGCCGGGAATCGTCGAATCGCTCGAAACGATGGGCGCACTCGTGGTCGTGGAGGTAAGGGCGGGAGTGCGCTTCACGGTGCATGTCACGTCAGGGGCTGCTCGTTCCTTACAACTGGCGCCGGGAAGGGAGGTGTGGGTAGTGCTGAAGACGTATTCTTGCCACATCGTGACCCGGCAGTAGTGACGGCGACGTTTTCAAGGCACCTTCTTTGTTCGCCCGCTTCAAAACCTCTGCTACTATGGACTTCGCATTGTGTGAGGGTTTCCGTGCCCACAAAAGCGGGAAAGCGCAAAGTTGTGCCGAAGCCGCTGCAGCCACGGAATGCGCCGCGCCGCGACCGGAAGACCAAGCCGGCCACAAGGCTCGAGGAAGTTCTGCGCAGCGCGGCGAACATCTTTTTTTCGAAGGGATTCCATGCCACCAGCATCGAAGACGTCGCCCGCGACGTGGGGATGCTTAAGGGCTCGTTGTACTATTACATTAAGTCGAAGGACGACCTGCTGTTCCAGCTTCTGATGGCCGGAATCGAAGACGGCGACGCATATATCGCTCAGCAGATCGATGTCACGCGTGACCCTGTCGAGCAACTCGAGCGGGCCGTCCGGGCACAGATCAACTACATCATTCAAAACAAGGTTCCGTTCGGGCTGTTTTTGCATGAATTCGATTCGCTCTCGGGGAAGCGTCAGCACAAATTGATTTCGGTCATGTCGCGCTACAATTCGCGATTCGTGGACCTGGTCCGGCGGGGGCAAGAGCAAGGCAAGCTGATGGAAGGCGAGCCGTGGATCATCGTCAACGGGATTCTCGGTATGTGCAACTGGCTGTACCGTTGGTACGACACGGATCACGTTTCGGACCCGGAAGAGGTCAAGCAAATCTTCGTGAAGATGATACTGGACGGCATCCGGCGGCGCTGAAGCCCAAGTAGCGCAGAACGAACATCACAAGCACAAAGCGATGGCTTGGTTACGGTTGCGGGAAAATCCTGTGAATCGACCTTCACCTGGGACACTGGCTGGTGATCGAGCGCCCGCGCGGGTTCAGTCGACCTGCCCGGAGGACATGCCTTTTTGCGCCGACCGGACGCTGAGGTTGCGCATGAGGCGAAGCAGGGAATTGGGGTGTAATCCCAAAGCCTTCGCCGCTTCGGTGTAACTCCCGTTGGCCTGCTGGAGAGCCTGCTGGATCAACTGTTTCTTGAAATCTTTGAGCGCGGCGTAGTATTTCGCGGACTCGCCGGCTAGGTCGCCGAC
>DATFTB010000073.1:0-20794 GCA_035262325.1 Candidatus Acidiferrum sp. | reverse complement strand
CCTTCCATTCCGTCTGGAATGGGACGAAGGCAACATGCGTCGCTCTGCGAACGCCATTACGGTGGATGTTAGCCACTCGGGTTGTATGGCAGTTGTTGGCGCAGACTTGCCACTCAGGCGGCAGGTGCGCATCGTGATGCTAAAGACGGGGCGTTCCGCCACAGCCGAGGTGGTTTGGCGCGGCCATGAGGCGTGGGACGTTGGTATAGCCTTGCAGCAGCCGGACCCAGGTTTCTGGGGCGTCAAAATCTAGCTTCTCAACTTCTCTCCCGGTGGCAGTACATTCCGCGCACCTCGATGGGTGTGTTTTCTTTCTGCTCGCACCACGGAACCTGCCGCGGGGAAGCCTCATACACCTACGGCGACCAAGCACTGGCGCGCTTTGTTACTGCGAATAGAACGCAGACATCGTTCGGTAGAACTCCCACACATCTACCTTTGATGACATCTCAAATGGCATGCATCGACACAAGTGCGACATCCAGATCGATCACCTGCATATCCTTTTGTGACATGAAAAGTCCGATCGTGCCGCCGCCTTCGTCCACCTTGTAAAGTATGCGTTTGCCAAGACAAGAAATGCTGTTGCGGTCCATGAGTCCGCGAATCTGGGCGGTGAATTCCGAAGGCGCGTCAAAACCGGGGACGTAGAGCTTAATCACGACTCCGTACCCACGCGCGCTGCGTTGGTATGCTCGTTGGTGTCGGGGAAAACGGGATTGCTGCCATCATTTGCGTCCGCGGAAATCACGAGCGACTGATGTAGTGCGCGCCTGAGGTCCAGGTCGCTGTAAGCACCACCTCGCTCGGCAGCGACCAACTGGGCGAACGTGGAACTGGGGAATTCCGACCGCGCGCCGGTGTTATTGACGGATCCGACCTCCTCGAAATTAGACAGGTAAGCCATTGCCGTGTAGCGAGGTGTTCCCTTCAAATCCAGAATCGCGCGCGCCGCGCAAAAAGAGGAGACGCGGTCGGCTCCTGGTTCGAGGGAGTACGCGCCTTGCGAGATCGGGCGGGAGGACGCCGCCGCCAAGGCGTCAAGACCATACCGTACTTTTGTGCTTACGCTGAAGCCTCGAGCTCGATCGCACCTCGAAGTGTCTCAGGGATGCTACGGCAGCGAGCCCAGGCGCAGATTCCACAGAACAATCCGAGTGATGCGCAGCAGGTCCTTGACGGCCCAGCAGTCGCCGGCTAGGCGGGCCCGGATGGCCTCCTCATCGCCGGCGCGAATGATCAGCAAGACTTCCGAAGTGCCTAAGAGCGGTCCACCGAGAAGCACAAAACCTTCGGCCTTTAGCGCGTTCATAAAATCGGCATGGACGCGCCAGTCTTGCTGCTGCTCGAGCGGAAGCGAGGGATTCCACCCAGGACCAAAAGAGCGGGTCACGGCGAAGAGTTGCGGCATAAAGAGATCTCCTCGGCTCGAAACAAAACGCCCTCAAACCGAAGCCGAGGGCGTTTCTCACAGAAATTGATTCGGCAAACGCTTAAAACAGGTTCCACAGGAACTGGTTGTAGACCTCGTGGTGATACTGTACCTCGGCCGCTTTCACAAACGTGCCGAGGTTACGGGCACAGCGGTCCGCGGAGGCTCTTTTCAGTTCGGCGTACCGGGCCTTGACGTCGGCGCCGAGCAGTTTTGTCATCCAGTCGGCCTTTTCGAAATTTTCCAGCGCGGTGTAGATGTTGTCGGGAAGGTAGCGTTCCGCTTGCCGGAGATTCTTGATTTTGGCGGTATCGCCTTCAATCCCCGTGCGGAAAAGCGAATACATCACGAGGTAAGGGTTGGCATCGGGCGCGACAGAACGGAATTCGACCCGCATGCTGCGCTCGTTGCCGATGGGGATGCGGATCATCGCGCCGCGATCGACGGGAGAAGCCTTGAGCTGATTCGGCGCTTCAAAGTGGGGATCGAGACGGCGGTAGGAGTTCACGCTCGAGTTCATGAGCAGGCAGAGATCGTTGCCGTGCGTCAGAATGCGATCGACAAACGTCCAGCCCAACTTGCTGAGCTTCTCTTCGCCCTTCGGGTCCCAGAAGAGATTCTTGCTGTCTTTGGAGATTGAAACGTTGGTGTGCATGCCGCTGCCGTTCACGCCCACAACCGGTTTCGGGAGGAAGCTCGCGGTCAGACCCATGTTGTTGGCTACCTGGCGGCAGACCAGTTTGTAGAGCTGGATCTGATCGGCGGCGCCCAGGACGTCGGTGTAGTTGTAGTTGATCTCGAACTGCGAAGGCGCGACTTCCGGATGGTCCTTTTCGTTCTGGAAGCCCATGGCCCGCTGAACTTCGGCGGTCGTATCAATGAAGGTGCGCAGCGGATCGCCGGGCAGCGAGTGGAAATAGCCTCCCGTGTCAACATATTCGAACTTCTGGTTTTCGAAGTAGTGCCGCTCGGCGTTGGCGCCTTTGAAGAGGAAGCCTTCAATTTCATTGGCGGCGTTGAGTGTGTAGCCTTCTTCCTTATATAAACCGTCGGCATAGCCCTTGAGCACGCCGCGGATGTCAGCGCCGTACGGCGAGCCGTCCTTGTCGATGACATCGCCGAAAACAAGCACTTTGCCACCGCCGAAGATATCCGCCGGCGCCCAATAGAACGAAGCCCAGTCGATGCCCAGGCGAAGATCGCTCTCGCGCTGAGCGGTGAATCCGCGGATCGAGGAACCGTCGAAAGTCAGATTGTCGTAGCTCTTCATCAGGAATTTCTTGTCGTAGTCGAGCATGTGCAGCCGGCCCTCGAGATCGCTGAAAAGGACCGTGACGGCTTTAACGCGTTTTTCGTCCGCCAGGTACTTGAGACGTTCTTCCTGGATTTTCTGAATGGCAGTGTGTTTCTTGCGATGTTCTTTTGCTTTCAGATTCAGTTCTTCGAGCTCCTCGTAGGTGAGGGCTAGAAAATTACGAAGTTCAGTGGACATGAATCTCCTTGAAAGTGGAGCGATGCAAATCAGATTGGCAACACTGGGTTGAACATGCCGCGCATGGTCGGAAATTAAAGTAACGCGAGGATCTGGGAAGGGTCAATGGAAAAACGGTTTTACAGAAGAGGAAAAATGAATGGAGTGGATGAAAAATGTCGATAGATTTTTTAGCGTTGAGGGGTGAACAGAAACCTTCCCGGACTGGCGCAAACCGGGGCCCGCCTGGTTGCCGAGTAAACCCAGCATTTCGAGCGATTTTGATTTCGCAAGGCCGGCGATTGGCGGACGGCCATCGGCCGGCCGTACGCGCTCAAGGAAACACTAACCCCTGGGCCCTCCGGACCGCGCGGAGCGTCGAACGAGCTGCACTCAGAAACGTGAACCGCGAGCGGCCGTACGGCCAGGCGGTCCAACGAAGGGAGAAGGGTGACCGTTAGTGCGAGCTGGAGTCGTGGACGTTGTTGCTCGCCGCGATGTCCGGCACCGTGACCGTACCATCAAGGCGCGCCAGCATGGCGGTGTCCGCGGGCAGGCTCACCTCCTTGCCCTTGCGCGTGGCAACGAAAACGGCGCCAGCCGCGAAGCCAATGCCCATGCCGCGTCCGAGGTTGCCGGCGATCAGCCCGATGGTCGAGCCAGTACCGCCGCCGAGGGCGAGACCCAGTGCGTCACCTTTGTAGTCGTGCTTTTGCTGGATGACCTCGCCTTCGGTGATTTTGACGTCGTTGCGGATCGGGCTCGTGCCGGAATCGACGCGTGGCTTGCCAATCGCGACAAGACTCATGTGCACGGGAATCAGGCGGCTGTCGACCTCGATGGTTTGGAAGGACAGGTTCAAGTAGGCCTGGCCTTTGAATGCGGAGAAAAATTTGGCTTTCTGGACGATACCGATGACACCGTGCAGACGGGTGCCTGCGGGAAGGATGATGCGGCTGTCAAGCGCTACGGGCTGGGCGAGGACGGCCACAAAAGGATCTCCTTCTCTTGACTCGGCGGAGCTAATCGGCGTCAGGAGAGTGAGATGGATTTCGGTGCCTTGAGGGAGTTGGCGCGGCTCGGCAAACGAGGACGGCGCAGCCCAGCACACCAGCGCGACGGTGAGAACGAACGAGAGTGCGACTTTCATGAAAATCCTCCTGCCTGCACGAGCGTGCAGGTGATCCCCGTGACGTGGGGTGGTGGTCTCCGGTCGGAGACGCGGCGCTGGCGTGCGGACCTTGCACCTGCTGCGGGCCGAGGCAAGGTGGTTGGGGAGGAGCTCCAACCGGGCTTTAGTCTATTTCACCGGTTTCGGCGTGTGTCAACTGCTTCGGGGCGTGTGCCCTGTCTAGCAACTCACGACAACGGCGTCGAGCGAGGAACAGAAGCGCAGCACGAGTCTCCCCGGCAGGCACCATCGTTTTGACGACTCCATCCGGCCGCGTGACGAGCATGAATTGGTTGCGTGGAAAGCGCTATGTTAAGCTTTATTTGGTAGTCGGCGAAAAGTTGACTATCCGAGCGTGGAACTTCGGGCTCTGTGCAACGAGGTCCCGCGAACCCCGCCAGGCCCGGAAGGGAGCAACGGTACCGGGTAAGCCAAGTGTGCCGCGGAGACTCCGAAGTTCCTCGATCTTAGAACAATGTCGGCAATCGGTCATGCAAAAGCAATTCGGTCGGTTGCCGACGTAAAATCTTCTTATTCCTCCGTGTTGGCCGCATGAAAGCAGCAGGGCTGCCGCACACCAAAGTGTTTTGACTTTTTCATTCCGCGCGCCGAAAATGCAAGACACGATGACTTATCAAGTGATTGCGCGGAAGTGGCGGCCTCAGACCTTCGCGGACCTCGTCGGACAAACACACGTAACCGAAACTCTGCAGAACGCGATCAAGAACAACCGCGTTGCGCACGCCTACATTTTCTCGGGTGCGCGCGGCGTTGGAAAGACGACCGCTGCGAGAATCCTTGCGAAGGCGCTGAACTGCATCAAAGGACCGACGGCGGAACCTTGCGGCGTATGCGATTCGTGCAAGGAGATTGCGGCGGGAACCTCGCTGGACGTGATCGAAATTGACGCGGCTTCGAATCGCGGCATCGACCAGATTCGCGAGCTTCGCGAGATGGTGCGCTACGCGCCGGCAGCCGCGAGGCACAAGGTAGTGATCCTTGACGAAGCTCACATGCTGACGGGTGAGGCTTCGAATGCCCTGCTGAAGACCCTCGAGGAGCCACCTGACCGCGTGATCTTTGTGATGGCCACGACACAACCCGAGGACCTTGAAGACACCATCCGATCAAGGTCACAGCATTTCCATTTCCGTGCGCTGACCTTTCTGGAGATCAGCCGCCGGCTCGAACACATCGCAAAACAAGAAAAACTGAAGATCGACGAGGGCGCTTTAAGCGTCATCGCGCGGATGGCCGAAGGCAGCATGCGCGACTCGCTGTCTCTGCTCGAACAGGCAAGGGCGTATTGCGGCGAAGAGATCACGGATAACGAAGTCCGCGAATTGCTGGGCGTGGTGCCGGAGGATGCGCTCAGCGAACTCGTTGAGGCCATCCGGACGCAGTCGGCGGACCGAGCGCTTGGGTTGGTGCACACATTTCAGAAGGAAGGCCGCAACTTGCAACATTTCTGCCGCGAAGCGATTCGCCACATGAGGAATCTGCTGATCGCGCGGGTTTGCGGCGCGGACTCGGATTTGCTTGCGGCAACACCGGAGCAGCGGCCAGCCTTGGCCAAGGCCGCCGCGCTTTTCAGCGAAGAGGACCTGACGCGGTACTTCCAGATTTTGCTCGAGACCGATGACGACGTGCGGCGAAAGATGGATCCGCGCGTGCATCTTGAAATGGGATTGTTGCGCTTAATCAATGCAGGACGGCTCGCGTCGCTCGAAGAATTGCTGGCCGAGGCTGGCGGAGCGAACGGAAGAACCGGCGGCGGTCCAACAGTGAGAAGTGCTGCGTCCAACCGAGCGGGAGGGCCGTTCCCTTCCGGCACGGCATCGGCGAGCGCAACGGGAACCGCGGCGAGAAGCGCGACCGGATTTGGCTTCGCGGGCAGCATCGTCAGCGCGAGTACGGCGGTTTCTGAAAGTGTCCGCCAGGCAGCTGACTCCGGGGAGCAAGCAAGGACGGTGTCGGCGGAACGGGCACCATCGGCAAACGCTCCGAGCGCGGCTGCGGCGGCGCCGGCAAAGGAACGCGATGAAGCCGCGGCGCCAGCAACGACCATTAATCGGGAGAGCAAAAGGCCGCCCGCGGTGACGGGAATGAGCGCGGAACAAATGACAGAAATCAAGAACGCCATCCAAACACAACAGAGATTTATCGGTGAACTTCTCGAACACGCCGCGCGGTGGGAGCTGGAAGGAAGTGAATTGCGAATTTATTTTCCGCCGGAGAAGAGCAACTTCGCCGAGTTGCTCGAGGGACGCGAGACGCTCGAAAAAATGCGTGACTCTTCGAGCAAGGTACTAGGGCGCTCGGTGCGTGTCTGTGCTAGACTCGAATCAGGTGCGGCGAAGGATGAGAGCGCATCGCGAGTTGCGGCAAGTACGCAGGAAATGCGCGCGCAATTCGAGAACGATCCGCTGGTGAAATCGATGCTGCAACGCTTCGGAGGAAGAATTTCCGAGGTGCGGCGGCGCACGGAGGACTAGGCGGAAAGAGAGGCATTGGATGAACATGGAAGTCAGCGCCCTTCAACAAATGCTCTCGCGGTTGCGGCAGGTACAGGAAGACCTGCAGCGTCAGGTGAATTCCGTTGCGGTGGAGGCCTCGGCCGGCGGTGGAATGGTCACGGTGAAGATGAACGGCCAGAAGCAGGTGCTGGAGGTGAAAATCGAGCCCGAAGTTTTTACCGGAAAAGATCAGGAGATGCTGCAGGACCTGATTCGAGCGGCGGTGAATGAAGCGTCGCGGCGGGTGGATGATGAACTGGCCAATCAGATGAAGAGCCTCGCGGGGGGATTTCCCGGCTTGCCGGGATTCAAAATCCCCGGGTTCTGAGAACAAAGCGAATTCCCACCACCGAATTTTCCAGACAGTCAATAAAGAGCGCGGGCGAGTTTGCGCCGGTAAGCGCGCTTGTGCTACACAAGGGTAATGCCAGATTTCGCTGCTCCTGTTGAACGACTCATCGATGAACTGAAACACCTGCCGGGAATCGGGCAGAAGACCGCACAGCGACTCGCTTTTCATCTCTTGCGCGCCACGCCGGAAGATGCGTTGGCCCTCGCCGACGCCATCCGCGACGCAAAAGAAAAAATCCGCACCTGTTCGATCTGCCACAACATTACGGATACGGAACCGTGCCTGTATTGCTCGGGGCCAACGCGCAGCAAGCGGACGATCTGCGTCGTGGAAGAGCCGCACAACATCCTGGCGATCGAAAAGACCCGCACGTTCAACGGGATGTACCACGTGCTGGGTGGCTCGCTGTCGCCGTTGCAGGGACGCGGACCGGAGCAGTTGAATATCAAGAGCCTGATTGAGCGATTGAAGGGCGGCGGAGTCGAGGAGATCATCATTGCCACGAATCCGACGGCGGAGGGCGAGGCGACGGCCGTATACCTGTCGAAACTATTGAAACCGCTGGGAGTCCGGGTAACGCGGATTGGCGTTGGAATCCCCGTGGGCGCGGACCTCGAATACGCCGACGAAGTAACGATGTTGAAGGCCATGGAGGGCAGGCGGGATTTGTAGACGGCACGAACGGAAGGCACAAGGCAGCCGTTAGGTGGCCGGAGAACGAAGGCCAGAGCTCAGCTGAGAGTAAGCCCTGGATGAGTTTTTCCGGTTTTTTCTTCAGAAAACGCGGGTAGGACCGGTGGAACGACCGAGCTAGTACGTACAGAATGATTGTCTCTCTAGGCAAGACGTACGTTTTCAGGATAGAGTCCAGTTCCACGGTGGTGGTCCCCGCCTAATCGTCGCCGGAAGCCATAGGGCCCCGGCGTAGGAGGTGCGCAATGCCAGGGTTAGCGCACTACATGCATCAGTACGACCATGAACACAGCTCGGGCTGGAACAAGCTGCTGCACGGCATCGGCATACCGCTGATTTTCACGGGTATAATCCTGGCCGTCCTGCTGCGATGGAAACCGGGCGCGGCGTGCTTTGTGGGCGGATGGGTGCTTTTGTTCCTGGGGCACCGTGTCGAAGGCAACAAACCGGCTTTCTTTCAGGGAGCGGTTTATTTGTTGGTGGGTCCAGTGTGGGTCGCCAGGGAGCTGTGGTCGTTCGTGACCGGTCGAAGCCGCGGTCAGAACGCTCGGGGCATGCCGGTGAAGAAGCCTTAAGGCGGCCATGCAAAACGAAGAGGCAAGCCCCAATCCGACGGATGAGACACCTAACATGTCGACCGATGGCGCAGTGAACGCAAACACCGAATTGCGCAAAAGGCGCAGCACGAGAATTGTCCAGGCGGTGCCTTTGGTCGTGACGGGCGTGGATGCGCTGGGTCGGCCGTTTGCCGAACGCACCTCAACATTGATCGTTAATTGCCACGGTTGCCGCTACCAGTCGAAGCACTACGTATTGAAGAACATGTGGGTGAACCTGGAAGTGCCGCACCCCGATCCCGGGAAGTCTCCACGGCGGATCAGGGGAAAAGTGGCGTGGATTCAGAGGCCGCGGACCGTGCGGCAACTGTTCCAGGTGGCCTTGGAGCTGGATATTCCGGGAAATGCGTGGGGAATTCAATTTCCGCCTGATGACTGGTTCTCGTTCCCGGAAGATGGACCTTTCTTTCCGAACGCCGTGGCGCCGGCAGATTTGACAGGAGCCGCGTTGCCACCCGTACTCGGCGAAGCGTCCATCGAACCGCTCGAATCGGACCCGGTCGCTCCGGATAATTTGCGGGTCTTTCCCGCGCCGGGGAGCGCTACCGACGCGTCGATGCAACTCGCCCGGCAAGTGGCGCGGCTGCTGGCGGAGGCCAAACAGCAGATTCAGGCAGCGGCGCTCGATGCGGCTGTAGAAGCGGTCGCCGCCGAACGGCGCCTGGCTACGGAACAGTTGGAGCAGAAATGCCTGGCGTTCCGTGACGAAGTGGCCCGAGAAACGGCGCAAGCCGTCGGAAACATTCAGGAAGAATCGCGGACACAAGCGCGAGCGGCACAGGCGGCTGCCGCCGAGGCATTGAAGAGTGAGTTGCCGCGATGGTTGGCGCCGCAATTGGAGCAACTCACCCACGAACTGACCGTGCAACTGGCAAGAGAAGGCGCGGCGCAAAGAGACCAACACGAAAGGCAGCTTTCGAGCGCTCGGGAAATGCTCGAGACCCTCTGCTCACAGGCGGAAGAGGCGGGGTCGAAACTGCGAAAGCAGGCGGAAATTGTGGAATCCCGGGTGACGGCGCACCTGGAGGAAGCGGCCCTTCGGACCGAGCAAGAGGCGGCGCGGAAACGGCTGGAGTCGGCAGGCCAGGCGAACGAGGCTCCGAACAGCGCGGGGGATATGGAGCGGCGTTTGCTCGCTCTACAGGAAGAAGCCCGCAACGCCTTGCGGGAACAGTTGGCACAGGAAGTAGAGGGGGCGCAAGCACAGTGGCAGAACGAAGTCGAGTCTGTCCTGAAGGCGGTGAAGGACCACGCCACCGAAGAGCTGACGGAGCATGCGGTAGAACTGCAACAAGAATTGGAGGAAAAAGGGGAAAGGCAGGCCGAGTCTTTCAAGCACGCCTTCGAATCTCATGTCAAACAACTGGAAGAAACGCTGTCACGCGCCAGCGCGACCACGGAGAAGCTGGAACAGCATGCAGGTCGATTTGAGACCGTCCAGCAACATGCGGTCAGCGGCTTTCAGTCGCAGCTCGACGATGTTCTGAGCTTGCACCGGAATGAGCTGCACCGCCGTTCGGAGACGCTGTTTGAGGAAATTCATGCACGCATCCGGCACAGCTTCGAAGTGGCCAACAGCAAGGCGCTGGAGAAATTCGAGCAGCAGGTGCAGCAGATGGTCGCGCCGCAGGTGACTCAAGCCGAGCAAGCCATTCAACGCCTGGCCGGTGGAAGGTCGCTACTCGATGCAGCGATGACCATGCAGCACGACCGCATTCGCGCCGCGGCTGACGAGGCGTTCGCGGAGTCGCTCGGGCGGTTCCGGGAGAACCTGGGCGGTGTCGAGCAGATATTGAATGAGTCCGCGCAAGCGATCACGGCGCGGAACCTCGAGGATCTTGAGAGCAAGTCCGCCGATATGAGACATCGGGCCGCCGAGGAAATGTTCAAGGCCGCCGAATGGTATGAGAAAAAGGCGCAGACGCAATTGCAGGGCACTACCGAAAAGGCGATGGAGCAGGCAGCCGATCAGCTCCGGGAGAAGGCCGGCGAGGTCTCGGGACTGTTCGCGAACGAAATGAGTAACGTGAGCCGGGGTTACGAGACGCAATCGCGGCAGCAGATAGAAGAAGCGGTGCAAGGGGCGTTCGAACGGATTCGCGTGCTGTTTGCAGAAGCGGCGGATACCACTTCGGCGGCGTTTACCGACGAGATTCAGCGGAATGCGCGGAAAGAGCTGCAAGGTTTCGCGGAGCTGGTTCGAAAGAGCGAGGAGCAGTCGAGCGAGCGGCTCGATTCGGCGCGTGCGGATATCAATCAGAGACTGACAACGCAGCAGGAGGAGTTTCTGCTGCGCTTCCAGGCGGCCATGAGCGAAGCTGTGACCAAGGGGGTGGCGGAGGCGCAGGAGAGTGCCCAGGAGGGTTTTGCGGCCTTCGAGGAAACCTGGCGGAAGATGCGCGAGAACAACCTCGCGGATATGCGCGGTGCTATCAGCCGGATTCATGATGAATCGGCGGAACATTATCGCGGGCGGCTGGAGAATATTTCCAATTCCTGGATGGTGGCAACGGTGACGACACTCGATCATCAGTCGCGCGAGGTTGTCGCGAAGATTGCGGCGGCGGCGGAGGAAAAGCTGCGCGAAGCGTCGGCGGAGGTTTTTGCGCGCTTCGGCAACACGCTGCGGGAGCGGTTCGAACAGATGGCGGCGGGCTTTGACAGGCCCGGACCTGCGAAGCAGTAAGGCGCTTGCCAGACCTCCTACTTCTACCTCCTTATCCAGCCGGAATCCGGCGATCGCGATCACGCCGTTGGCGGATTGGCCTTTCGGGCCTGTATAATCGACAGGCTGACCATGGCAAACAGAGCCTATCTGCGCGTGTGGTCGCGCGGCTTTTCCGAGAAGGCAATGATCGCGGAGTTTGCGCGGTTTCTGACCACCGCCCCACTTACCGAGGGCGAAGGTCGATTCCAACAATTGACCGTACAGGCCGTGGATCCAGCCGAGTCGCCGGTAGCCGAATGGGACCTGAAGGACGGTATCTTCGCGCCCGCGGAGGTGGCGGCGCTCGCCGCACAGCACATTAACGAAGACACGGCGTACATCGTGGAGGCGCGGTGGGATTTATGGAGTTTCGATATCGAGACCATGAAGTGGACCTATGGGCCGCAGCCGCTCGAGCTGCTGTGCCAAGGCCCGGCCTACGATGAGGGCATCGCGGCGGCAACGGGCCACTTTGTGGCGGATCTGGGTTTCGAACATTTCTTCACCGGGCATGCGGGATTGCTCGCACCCGGTGCGGCCGCAAACCCTTTTGAGAGCTCGGACCATCCGGTCGAGCGAACCTTCCGAAACTGGATGGCCGGAGCGGACAACCTGAAGCAGTATCACCAGAAAACGCGCGAGAACATCCAAAAACTGTTTGCCTGGGTGGAGGCAGTGGAAGCTGCCCTGCCGGTCGAACGCAGCGAATTGTCGAGCGAGGGCGAAGAGAACTTTGAGGCGCGACTGGATGCCATCCTGGCGCAAAAGTGAGGGCCTAGCCGCGCGTGGTAATGGCCGCCTTCTGAGGTGGTCGTCCTTCATTTTTTTCCTGTTGGGCGCGTTCGCGGGCGCGCAGACAACCGAGAAGCCGGCCAGCAGGAGGGTTTCGGCGAATCGGGCGAACGAGTTGACCCTCGCGGGGCTCCGGCCGGGTCGCGACACGGCAACGCGGGCCATACAGCTTTACAAAAGGCCGCGTAAGAGCGACAGCCAAACGAACCAAATGTCCTGGGGAGCAACCTGCCAAACGCAAACGCTCTTCCTCGACCTGGATAGCGACAAGACGATCCGGGTCGTTCGTGCGATGGAAACGTCGTGGTCTCGAGGAGAGTGCCGCGCTTTGTCCCCGGGACCCTGGAAAACCGGTCGTGGGCTTGGCGTGGGGGACGCCGCCGAGAAGGTGGTTGAGCTCTATGGCGAGCCGGAGTCGCGGAGTCCTAGCACGAAGGACGGCCAGCCGTTAGAATTGATGTATTACGCGTTTGACTGGGCCGGCCCCGACGTGCCTCAGGTAATGGAAGTGCTCTGCACCAAGGCGGCTGAGGGCAAGCCCGGTCGGGTCATGGAGATAACGCTGGCAGCTCCAAGCCTGTGACGGGATGAAAAGACCATTAGCGGTGCGTTACTCCCGGTCGCAAGGCGCGTCTATTTGGAAAGGACCTGAATGACTCGCTCCCGCTCTCGAAAGGCGTCCAGGCAAGGAAAGGCCCAGGGCCTAGAAGCGGTCGCCTCGACGTGCGGGTCGCGGCGTACAGGCGCGGTGGCGCTCGTTACTCTAGCGGCACTCCTCAGTGGCTGCAGCAAGGAGACGCCCAAGGCTGCCGAGGAGTCAACGACGAAACCTGCAGAGCCCGCCGTTCCTGAAGAGTTCCAAGCGGCTGCATCTGCCGTACTGGGAGGCGACGCCCAGGTTTTGCTGTTCGGCGATTTGGCCAAGGACGGCAAGCAACAGGTGCTGGCGGCGAATGTCGTGCCGAATACTCCCAAAAGCGTAGTAGCGGGGACCATCGTGACAAGAGCCGTGATTGCGGAAAGCGATGACGGCAACTGGGTCGAACTGATGCGCGCAGACGAGCACCTCAAGAATCAGAAGGGCTTTCTGGCGCTGACGCCCCTGACGCCGGTGTCCGGTTGGAAGCTGCAATATGAGAACAATCCAGACAAAGGCATGTCGCTTTACTTCACACCGCTCAAAACCGGGAGCAGCGAGCGCACCTTACCGATTGCGGTTCGCTGGAATCCCGCGAGCAAACGGTACCAGTCGATGGACCCCTCGTATCAGCATTTTCTGAATGAGGCTCCGACGCTCGTGAGTCCGAGGTCGATGTTGAAATGAGCGCTGCGGCGCCAAGTCCGGGCGGCGGAAGCACGGCGAAGATGGCCACGAAGGCGTCGGCGTGGAGCAATCTGCGCGGCTTGGTGCCGTATTTGGCGAGGTACAAGAGCGCGATCGCGTTCGGGTTGCTGACGCTGCTGCTGATGGGACTGATCGGCAACGTCGTCCCGCTGACAACGGGAATCATCACCGACTCCCTGGCTGGAAGCCCACGTCCGTTTTTGCATTCCGAGCAGGTGGGACGCGACGCGGGGCCTTTCTTGGGCGCCGATTGGCTCAGCAGCCTCGTGCCCTACTACGAGCCGCACAGCCCGCGGACGCTGGCGATTTATTGTCTGATCCTCATCGCCTGCATTGCGCTGAAGGGAGTGATGTCGTTCGCGACTCGCTGGACCCTGATTGGTATTTCACGCGACATCGAATTTGACATTCGCAATGACCTGCTGGACCGCCTGCTGGTGATGGAACCGGAGTTCTACGTGCGCAACCGCACCGGAGAACTGATGTCTCGCGCAACGAATGACCTGAACGCGGTGCGCATGGTGCTGGGCCCCGGAATCATGTACAGCGGCACGACACTCGTGACCATGGTTCTGGCGATCGGACTGATGCTCAAGCTCTCGCCTTCGCTTACGCTGTGGGTACTCCTGCCGGTGCCGGTCGTCGCGGTTGCCGTGTGGTACTTCGGGCAAGTGATTCATCAGCTGTACGAGAAAATCCAGGCGTCTCTCGCCACCCTTTCGGCGAAGGTGCAGGAGAACCTTTCGGGCGTGCGCGTGATTCGGGCCTACGCGCAGGAAGAAGCGGAGATGCGTGGATTCGACGCGCCCAACCGAGAGTACGTCGCGCGGAACGTGCAACTGATCCGCACATGGAGCATGTTCATGCCCTCGCTGACAGCCATGATCGGAACCACCTTCCTGATTGTGCTGTGGCAAGGCGGGTACCGCTTGCTGCACGGGCAGATGTCGCTCGGCACGCTCATTACCTTCAACACGTACTTGAATTTCCTTGTGTGGCCCATGATCGCGCTGGGCTGGGTGACAAATATTTTTCAGCGCGGCGCCGCTTCGATGGGCAGGCTCAACTATATTCTGACGGCAAAACCGCAGATCGACGATCGTGGAGCCCGCATCAAGAACGGTACAAGGATCGCCGGCGACATTGAATTCCGGAATCTGACCTTCACCTACCCGACCACGATGGCAACCAACGGAACAAGTGGTGCAAACGGGAACGGCACCGAAAAGCGCGCCGTGCTGCGAAACGTCAACCTGAAGATCCCGGCAGGCTCAACACTAGCGATTGTCGGTCCCACGGGAAGCGGCAAAACCACGCTTGCCGCGCTGGTCGCGAGGTTGTGGGAGGCACCTGAGGGAGAGATTATGATCGACGGCCGCGCGATTCGCGAGTGGCCACTCGAGACGTTGCGGCGAGCGATCGGCTATGTGCCACAAGACACCTATCTGTTCAGCGAGACGGTCAATGAAAATATCGCGTTCGGGCTCGACAAGCACGAGCCGCAACAGGTCCTTGAGGCCGCGGAGATCGCCTGCCTCGATGCAGAAGTACAGGATTTTGCCGGCCGCTACGACACCATGGTGGGGGAACGCGGCATTACCCTCTCGGGCGGCCAAAAGCAGCGCTCGGCGATTGCCCGGGCCGTGGTGCGGGACCCGCGGATTCTGATTTTGGACGATTCGCTTTCCGCCGTCGACACGCAAACCGAAGAGAAAATACTGAGCCGGCTGCGCGGCGTGATGCGCGGCAGGACGACGATCCTGATCGCGCACCGGACCTCGACCGTGAGAGACGCCGACCAAATCGTCGTTCTGAAGGAGGGCAGCATCATCGAGTGCGGCACGCACGAGGAATTGCTGGAGCGCGGTGGGTATTACGCGGACTTGTACCAGAAACAACTGCTGGAAGAAGAGCTCGAACGGGCATGAGCAACATTCAGGAAGAAGAAGCGCTAGGCAAGGCGTACGACTCGCGCCTGATGAGACGGCTGCTCGAGTACATGCGGCCATATGCCTGGCGTGTTTTCCTCGCCTTGGCGCTGGTCATGGTGGTGACGCCGCTCGAACTAGCTCCGCCAGTCCTCTTTCAAAAGGCGATCGACAATTACCTGGTGCCGGGAATGAACGGCGTCCTCGCGTTATCAAGCGCTTGGCGGGGAATTCTGTGGATCAGCCTGCTGTATTTCGGCGTGCTCTGCTTTGATTTCCTGGCGCAATACATCCAGATTCGCATCATGCAGCGCGTCGGCCAGCAGACGATGTACGACATGCGCACGGAGATCTTCGGCCGGTTGCAGCGCCTACCCATGAGCTATTTCGACAAGAACCCGGTCGGGCGCTTGATGACGCGCGTGACAACGGACGTGGACGCGCTGAACGACCTGTTCGCCGCAGGCGTCGTCACGATGATCAACGACTTTTTCCTGCTTGCGGTGATGGCAGGACTGCTGTTCCGGATCGACGCCAAGCTGGCTCTGGACGCCATGGCGGTTTTGCCTTTCATTCTGGTGGTGACCCTGATCTTTCGAAAGTATGTGCGGGACGCCAACCGCAAGATCCGCACGGCCATTGCGCGAATCAACGCGTTTTTGCAGGAATATATATCGGGGATGAGCGTGGTGCAATTGTTCAACCGGGAGAACAAGGCGCGCGAAGAGTTTGCGAAGCGCAACAAGGACAACATGCTGGCGTGGCGGGACGCGATTCTGGCCTATGCGCTGTTCTATCCGGTGGTGGAATTCCTCAGCTTTGCGACGATCGCGCTGATCTATTGGTCGGGCGGCAACCGTATCCTGGGCAACTCGCTGACGCTGGGCATCTTGATCGCATTCACGATGTTTGCGCAGCGTTTTTTCCGCCCCATTCAGGATTTGAGCGAGAAATTCAATATTTTGCAGTCGGCGATGGCCGCTTCTGAGCGCATTTTCAAGCTGCTGGATGAGCCCATCACGATTGAATCGAATCCCAACGCTCAAAGGCTTGTGGCACCGAGGGGAGAGATCGAGTTTCGCAACGTGTGGTTCAGCTACAAGAACGTTGCCGAGCCCAAAGACGAGGATTGGGTGCTGCGCGATGTGTCTTTCCGGGTTTCCGCGGGTGAGACCTTCGCCATCGTGGGCCACACCGGCGCGGGCAAAACGACGGTGATCTCGCTGTTGCTGCGCTTTTACGACATCCAGCGCGGCCAAATCCTGCTGGATGGCGTTGACATCCGGTTGCTCGACCTGCAGGAATTGCGAAGACAGTTCGGGATTGTACTGCAAGATCCCTTTCTGTTTACGGGAACGGTCGAGTCGAATGTACGTCTTGGAACAGAAGGGATCACGCGCAAAACCGTGCAGCATGCATTGGATGAAGTCGGCTTGGGAGACCTGATGAGGTCGCTGCCCCAGGGCGTTGAGACCGAAGTGAACGAGCGCGGCTCGACGCTCTCGGTCGGACAGCGGCAGCTCATCAGCTTCGCGCGGGCACTCGCGCACAATCCCAGATTCTTGATTCTGGACGAGGCGACCTCGAGCGTCGACACCAAGACAGAATTGCAGATCCGCGACGCGCTGGACCGCTTGCTCTCAGGCCGAACCGCGCTGGTGATTGCTCACCGGCTCAGCACGATTCAGCACGCGGACCGGATCCTGGTCTTCCACAAAGGGCGTCTGCGCGAGCAGGGCGCGCACCAGGATTTGCTTGCGCAGCGCGGAATCTACTTCCGACTGTATCAACTGCAATACAAAGAGCAGGAGCTGCACGATAGCAACGCACTCAGTCGCGGCTCGGGTTCTTCGCCACTGCCAGCACCCCTGCCGGCGAGCGACTGACCGGCACGTTTTTCCATGCCCCCAATTCCACTTCTGCTTTCCGCGGGTGAAGCTTCCGGAGACATGTACGCGGCGCGCCTCGCGACGGCACTGCGCCAGCGGATCGATGTGCAGCTTTTCGGGATGGGCGGTCCGCAGATGCGCGCGGCAGGCGTGGAAATCGTCATGGACTATTCCGAAGTCGCCGTCGTGGGCATCACGGAAATTTTGAAGCACCTGCCTTCCCTACTGCAGGCGATGAACCGGCTCGTAATGGAAGCGGTGCGCCGCAAACCTGCGCTCGCCATCCTGACGGATTTTCCGGGTTTTCATCTGCGGCTGGCGCGGAAGCTGCGGCCGAATGGCGTTCAAAACGTGTACTACGTTTGCCCGCAGTTCTGGGCGTGGAGGCCATGGCGGGTGAACCTGATTCGGCGGCGGTTCGCCAAGGCGCTATGCATCTTTCCGTTTGAAAAGGAGTTCTTCAGCCGAGCGGGAGTCCCGACCGAGTTCATCGGGCATCCCCTCGTGGGAGCGGTAGTACCCACGAAGGACCGCAAACAATTCTGCGAGCAACACGGCCTGACGCCCAGCCGGACGGTGGTCACAGTTCTGCCCGGAAGCCGCTCGGCGGAGTTGCTGCACCATCTGCCCGTCCTCGAGGAGGCTTGCGCGCGGATCAACGGCAAGGTCCCTGCCCAATTCGTGGTGGCGGCAGCGCGCCCGCAGGACGTGGACCTGCTCAAGACCGGATGGCCATCCGGATTGAGCCTGCGCGTGGTAGAAGGCGAAACGTACAACGCGCTGGCGGCCGCGGACGCAGCGATCGTATCGAGCGGGACTGCAACAGTTGAGGCTGCCTTGTTAAACGTGCCGGCGGTCGTGGTCTATCGTGTTTCGCCGTTAACGGCGAAACTGGCGAAGCCCCTGGTGCGCACTCCATACTTCGCCATGGTTAACCTGATTGCAGAGAAAAGGGTAGTGCCCGAGCTCGTTCAGGACGACTTCACGCCGCAGGCCGTTGCGGACGAGACTTTGAGGCTGCTGCAGGACCCAAACGCCAGAAACAACCAGAGAGCCGGCTTGGCCGAGGTGAGAAGGCGGCTCGGCCCTCCCGGAGCAGTAGAACGGGCCGCCGACCAGATCGTCAGTTTACTCGAGGCCGACGCTGGCAACGCTTCCTAGGGCATTGTTATCCTATATAGGTAACCCGCGAGATTACCTTTGAAGGGAATTCGATGACGAGACGGCAACGGAACTGGACCCTGAACCTCTCAGGCCTGCTCACGCTATGGTTCGTGGGCGGCGTACCGCTGAAGGCGCAGGTGTCGCACCCGGTGAGTTTTCTAGCGGACAAGTACGAGGTGTCGGCGTATGTCGACACCGTCGCACAAGGGATCAACGCCATCGCGAAAGTGCAGTTTCGCGCGCTGGAAGTTTCCTCGAATGTGCGCGTGGAACTGCACGAAAACCTCGAAGTCCGGGAAGTAAAGGGCGAGGATGGCAAGCCGCTAACGTTCCAGCGGGAAGCAGACAATCCTTTATTTCTGAGCGTAATGCTTCCAACGCCTGTGGGGGTCGGAAAGACCGCTACGCTGACGTTCAGCTACGGTGGTTTACTCGCGAACGAAGAAAACAGCCCGGTGCCAAACACGAAGATGGCCTCCATCAATAAGGAGTGGTCGTACCTACTTTTGCCGGCGCGCTGGTTTCCGCTGACGAATTTTCCCGCAAATCGCTATACGGCGACGTTCAAGCTGAATGTTCCCGACACGATGGTGGTGGCCGGTACAGGAAAGTCCGACACTCCACAACCCTTGGCCCCGCGCGCGGCGGTGGAAGGTGGCCGCCTGATGTATACCTTCCGTTGCGACAAGCCCGAACCGTACGGCTCGTTTGTGGTTGGTCCGCTGCAACTGAATCCGAAACAAGCTGAGGGCATCAATGTGGCGGTATACGCGCCGCGCGCGGAATCGGGGAAAGCACAAGAGTTCGCGAATGCCGTTGCCCATCAGGAAATTATTTTTTCCGATTTGTTCGGCGAGATTCCCGAGACGGCCATCACCGTGGCGCAATTGCCCGACGGCACCATACGGGATTTTGCCGGGCCAGGGTTGGTGCTGCTGAGTCATCGTGTGTGGGACCCGAAAATCAGCGACCGGACCCTGAGCCGCCTGGTTGCCTCGCAGTGGTGGGGAAATCAGGTGCTGCCGGCCACGACCGCTGACGTATGGATCAGCGACGGCTTGGCGCGTTATTCGGAGGCGCTGTACGCGGAACAGGCGATCGGAAAAGAAGCAATGCTTCGCGCGATTGACGAGTTCGCGGTTGGCGCGCTGATGTATGACGAGGCAGCGCCAGTGGCGCAATCGGCGCGGCTAGTTCCCTACTCCGGCGAGTACCGATCTGTGGTGATGAACAAAGGGGCGATGCTTTTCCACATGCTGCGGGCGCAAATGGGGGACGCGGCGTTCAAATCGCTGCTGCGCAACTTCTACTCGAAATATCAGGGCAAGAAAGCGACGGTCAGCGACTTCGAGAGCCTGGCGGTCGCCGCGCAGACCGCCAACGGAAAGCCCGGCAGCGACGCGCCTAACCTTCAGGCTTTTTTTGCGCAATGGCTCAACTCCACGGGGATCCCGGAGTTCACCATTGAATATGTTACCTACCGGACGAGAAAAGGATTCCGCGTCATGGGCAAGATCAAGCAGCCGATCGACACATTCAACATGCCCGTGCAGATCCGGATCGACACGGAAGGAAATCCGGAAACGAAAACACTGGACGTCGCGGGCACGGAATCGCAGTTCATGGTCGATACCTTCGGAAGGCCGAAGCCCGGGGGGATCAAGGTGGACCCCAACAACACCATCTTGAAGAGCACGCCCAACCTGCGCGCGCGTGCCGCGATTGCGCGCGGAGAAGAGCTGGCGGAAGTCGGCAGGTACTATGATGCCGTGCAGCAGTACCAAAGGGCCCTGGCGATTCAGCCAAACCGTTCACTCGCGAATTTCCGCATGGGCGAGGCGTTTTTCTATCAGAAGAATTACCAAGCCTCGGCAAATGCGTTCCGGGAAGCGCTTCAGACCGTGCCGGAGCCTTCGGAGAAATGGACGGAGGTCTGGAGCCACATTTATCTCGGGAAGATATTCGATTTACTAGGACAGCGCGAGCGCGCGCTCAACGAATACAGCAAAGCACGTCAGACGAACGATAATACGGGCAATGCGCAGGAAGTGGTTGAAGCGCTGGTCAAGAAACCCTATATCGAGGGCGCGGTGGTGGCGGTGACCCCGGCGGCAGGCGATTCCGCTCCCGCAAAGGGAAAGACTGCAGATGTGCCGCCGCCTGCTACCGGAGACAAGCCGACATTCAAGAAGCCGTCGCCCATCCTGAGTCCTTGAGCACATTCCACGCGAGGGGACCGTCTTCGACCAGGCCCCGCCGCGGGACGCGCTACCAGCATCCCGCTGCCGTTCAACCCGGCACCGTCCACGCGAATCAAAAGCCTTCAAGAAGCCATACGTTCGAGTTCTGCTCGCTCCTCCAGAAGGCAACGTGACGCCCGTCCGGCGAAGGAATGGCCCACCCGAGTTGCATTTCGGTTTCTTCGAGAGACGGTGTAACCTTCCCGCTTAGCTTTACGTTTAGAAGCGTTGGTGTGCCGGCGGCACTGGACGCGTTCACCCACAGGCTCTTCCCATCCGCGGCCCAGTCCATAAAGCTGATACCAAACCAGCCGTCCAGGCTGAGCGTGTGCTCGTTACTCCCCTCGACTCCGAAGATGCGGATCGTTGCCATGGTCGCTCCGCGGTGTTTCTTGGCGAGCGCCAACAGCGATCCGTCGGGCGAAAGCGACCAGTTTTCAATGAACCACTCCGACTCCGGAATGACTTTGAGGAGCG
>DATFTB010000072.1:0-5450 GCA_035262325.1 Candidatus Acidiferrum sp. | reverse complement strand
TCGGCGCGCTCGCCGATCCCACCCGCCGCGCCATTCTCGCGACCCTCATGCTCGGCCAGGCATCCATCAGCGAACTCGCGAGGCCCCACCGCATGTCTCTCCCCGCGGTCCTGAAACACGTCCGTGTACTCGAGCAGGCCGGCCTGGTCTCGCAATCGAAGAACGGCCGCACGCGCTTCTGCCAACTCGCGGCCGAACCGCTGAAGCAGGCGGAAGACTGGATTTCCCGTTACCGCGCCTTCTGGGAAGGAACTTTCGACGCTCTCGAACGTTTTCTCGCCGAGCAGAAAGCTAAGGAGGATCAAAAATGGCCACGCCGCAATCGCAGCAGGGAATCTCGCTCGAACTGAGACGCACTTTCGCGGCTCCCCGCGACAGGGTCTTTCGGGCCTGGACCGACGCCAAGGAGTTCGCGCTCTGGTTCCATCCGACCGCCGAGCACACCACCATCATCTCGGAACTCAATTTGAAGGTGGGCGGCAAATACCAGCTCGAGATGCGCCACAAAGACGGCAGCGTGCACAAGCTCAGCGGCACCTACCAGCAGATCAAGCCACCCGAAAAACTTGTATTCACCTGGCGCTGGTCGACCGATCCTCCCGGACAGGAATCGACCGTCGCGATTGAGTTTCACGACCTGGGCGCTTCGACCGAAGTAGCCCTCACGCATGGGATGTTCCCGAACGCCCAGGAACGCGACCAGCACGCTCACGGCTGGAACGGCTGCTTCGAACAATTCCAAAACTATCTCGCGTAGTCGAAGAACCCGGTCACGGCTGTCGAAAAACATCTTCGACCCTGTGCGGCGACGCGCATCTCTGCCGATCGCCGCCGCGCTTCTCGGGTTCTCCCGGTGCCTGGAGTAGAATACTGCCCGGCTCGGCCTGTCGTTCCCGTTCGACGAAAGGCAGCGCGAGCCCCGAGGAGAGCCACATGAAGCTAGGAATGGCGTGGGCCGTCTTGCTGTCAACCCTGCTACTGACCACGATGAATGCCCAGGAAAATGGCATTCCGCGGGAGGTACAAACGGCCCTCGGGAGTTTTAGCAAGGCCGCTTTGCGCGCGCACATGCAATTTCTTGCCGACGATTTGCTCGAAGGGCGCGGCACGGGAACGCGCGGACAGGAGATTGCGGCCAAATACGTGGCCGCCGAATTCCAGGCCGCCGGACTCGAGCCCGCCGGGGGCCATGGCGGCTACCTCGAGCCCGTGCCGTTGCGCGAAATTCAGGTTCAGCCCGAGGCCTCGGAAGTCGCTATCGTCAAAGACGGGCACGCCATCCCTTTGAAGTGGGGCGTGGACTACGTGACGCGGGGCAACGAACTGCGCCCGGATTCCTCCGTCGAAGCTCCCGTCGTTTTCGTGGGATTTGGCGTGGTCGATCGCGCCTTGAAATACGACGACTACGCGGGTCTCAATGTAAAGGGCAAAATTGTCGCCGTTCTCTTCGGAGCGCCCGCGACCTTTCCGTCGGAAGAACGCGCCCACTTCGCGTCCGGCGTCGAGAAAGCCCGGGAAGCCGCCGCCCGCGGGGCTGTGGGGATCCTGGCGCTCAGAACCCCGGAAACCGACGCTCTGCTTCCTTGGAATCGCAGCGTCATCGGTGCCGAAATGCCGGCGTTCCGTTGGCTCGATCCCGAGGGCGTGCCGAATGATTCGTTCAAGGAAATCCGGGCGACGGCGACGCTCTCAAGCGACGGCGCGGACCGGCTCTTTGCCGCCGCCCCGGAATCCTGGAGCGCGGTGCAAAATGACGCAAAGCAGGGAAAACTCCACGGATTCGAGCTGCCGGTCGGTATGCGATTGCATGTTGTGAGCAAGCATCGCGAGATCCACAGTCCCAACGTCGCGGCCGTGCTTCGCGGATCGGATCCGAGTCTTTCGGGCGAGTACGTCGTGTACACGGCGCACACAGATCACCTGGGAATCGGCAGGGCCCTCAACGGAGACGCGATCTACAACGGCGCGGTCGACGACGCTTCTGGAACCTCGGCGCTCATCGAAATGGCAAAGGCCTTTGCCGCTTTGCCAAAGCGTCCGAAGCGGTCGCTCCTGTTTCTCGCCGTTACCGCCGAAGAAAAAGGGCTTCTGGGCTCGGACTATTTTGCCCATTATCCGACGGTGCCGCGTGCGGGCCTCGTCGCCGACATCAACATGGACGGAGCCAGCGTGTTTTATACCTTCAAGGATATTGTGCCGCTCGGCGCCGAGCACACCACCATGGACGAAGCCGTAAACCGTGCGGCTTCCGCGCTCGGCCTTCAGGTGAGCCCCGACCCCATGCCGGAACAGGTGAATTTTATTCGCGCCGATCACTATTCTTTCGTGCGACAGGGCATTCCCGCGATCACCATCGGCGAAGGGTTAGAAGCGAAGGACCCGAATGTAGACGCGCGCAAGTTTCTCGAGAACTGGATTGCCACGCGCTATCACGCACCGAGCGACGACATGGACCAGCCCTTGAATTTCGATGCCACGGTCGAGTTTATGCAGGTCAGCTTTCTCGTCGGATACGAATTGGCCGAGGAGCGGTCGCGACCGTCGTGGAAACCCGGCGACTTTTTTGGCGACTTGTACGCCCATTCCCGCTGACGGCTCGGTCAGTGCGCTCCGTCTGTCCGCGATCCGCGCTGGCGCCGAATTAGGTCCCAGCCTCTATTCGCCGTAAGATAGAAGCCCGAATGCCCGTTCGGAGAAACCCTGACCATGCCTGCCTCTGATTCCCGCGTGAACACGCCAAGGCTCTCCCGCCAGCAATACCTCGACCTCTACTACTACATGCGCCTCAACCGCGAGGTCGAAGAGACCATGACGCGCTTGTTCCGCCAGAACAAGATTGTCGGCGGCCTGTACTCCTCCCTGGGGCAGGAAGCCATCTCGGTCGGCACGGCTTACGCACTTGAAAAGCGTGACTGGCTCGCTCCGATGATCCGCAACATCGGCGCCCTCCTCGTCAAAGGCGTTCCTCCGCGCGACATTTTTACCCAGCATATGGCCAAGTACACCTCGCCGACCAAGGGCAAGGACGGCACCAGCCACTTTGGCGACCTCGAAAACCTTCACATCATCTCGCCCATCTCCATGCTCGGCGATCTCATCCCGGTGCTCACCGGCGTGGCCATGGCCGGGCGCTACCTCGGCCAGAAAATCGTTGCCATGACCTGGATCGGCGACGGCGGCAGCTCCACCGGTGTCTTTCACGAGGGACTCAACCTCGCGGCCTCGCAAAAAGCCGCGCTTGTCGTGGTTCTCGAAAACAATCTTTGGGCCTACTCGACGCCCGTCGGCCGCCAGGTGCCGCTCGAAAATCTGGCCGACCGCGCCAAAGCCTATGGCATCCGGAGCTACATCGTCGACGGCAACGACGTCGTCGCCGTCTACAGCACCGCCAAGGAGGCCGTCGAACGCGCCCGCTCCGGCGGTGGCCCGATCCTGATCGAAGCCAAGACCTTCCGCCGCCGCGGCCATGCACAGCACGATCCGGCCGAATATGTTCCGCGGGCACAGCGCGCGTATTGGGAAAAACGCGACCCCATCGCGCTCTATGAAAAGTTTCTGACCGAAGAAAAAATCCTCGACCCGAAGGGCAAGAAAGAAACGGACGAGCAGCTCACCGCGCTGCTCGAAAAAGAGCGCGAATTCGCCGAAAACTCGCCCATGCCCCCGCCGGAGTTGGCCGGGGAAGGTGTGTACTGCACGGGGCCCGCCTGCCACGACTTGCAACCCAAGTGGGAGCGTCCGATTGACGAACTTCTTCCCCCGAAGTCCTGTGTCGAGCCGGTGTGGACCGTCGAAGGCTTCGGCCACGGGAAAGGTGCGACCGGGCGGGACGCGCCAATTCATTTTGGCGACACGCAAGCGAAGCCGGTGGCCTCGGTGAAAGTTTCTAGCGGCACGTCCGCCGTTTCCGCGAAGAAGGGCGCTAAGAAAAAATCAGCCCGCGGAAGGGTGCGGCAATAAGATGGCCCCCATCACCTTCCTTGAAGCCATTCGCCAGGCTATGTTCGAAGAAATGGCTGCCGATCCCCGGGTTGTTCTGATCGGCGAAGACGTTGGCGTCTACGGCGGTGCCTTCAAGACCAGCGAAGGCCTGCTCGAGCAATTCGGCTGGGAGCGTGTGATCGACACCCCCATCAGCGAGAGCGCCATCATCGGCGCCGCTTGCGGCATGAGCTATCTCGGCCTGCGGCCCATCGCGGAACTGCAGTTCATCGACTTCATCGCCTGCTGCTTCAACCAGCTCACCAACTTCGTCGCCAAGGGCCACTATCTCTGGAACGCTCCGGCGCCTATGGTGGTCCGCGGTCCCGCGGGCGCCGGCGTCCATGGCGGCCCGTTCCACTCACTCAGCCCGGAAATGTATTTCCTCCACACGCCGGGCTTCAAAATCGTCTACCCTTCCACTCCCTACGACGCCAAAGGACTGCTTAAAGCCAGCATCCGCGACAATAATCCGGTCCTTTTCTTCGAGCACAAATTCCTCTACCGCCGCATCAAGGAGGAAATTCCTCCCGGCGATTACACGGTGCCGCTCGGCAAGGCCATCGTCCGCCGCGAGGGAAAGCACCTCACGCTCCTTTCCTATGCGGCGATGATGCACACTTCGCTCGAAGCCGCCGACGCGCTCGGGAAGGAAGGCATCGAAGTCGAGGTTATCGACCTTCGCACGCTGATCCCTCTCGACGAAGAGACCATCCTCAACTCCGTCCGGAAAACCAACAAGTGTCTGGTGGTCCACGAAGACACGAAGACCGGCGGCATCGCCGGCGAAATCGCCGCCATCCTCTCCGAAAAAGCCTTCCACGATCTTGACGGACCCCTCGTCCGCGTCGCTTCGCTCGACACCCCCGTTCCCTACGCCCCCACCCTCGAGGAAGCCTTCCTTCCCAGCGCCCAGAAAGTCTTCACCGCCGCGAAAGCCCTGGCCAGATTCTAGCGTCCCTCCTCGTCGCCGCAACCGACCAACCCTGCTCGAGACGGGCGTTTTGGGCCTTTCCCTCGGGAAGCTGTGGCTCGAGACAAGTTGACCGTTACAACACAAATTCGGTAATCGTTTGGAGGCGCCCTTTCAAAAATCGCCTTAGCTCGCTCGGAAGCCCGCCGTAGAATTTTTTAACGGATTCGAAACCGCATCGGCAGGATGCGCGGAGATTTTTTCGCCCCTTTGCGGCCAGACCCCGGGATCAGGTCAATTCATTCGAATCCTTCCGAACAGAAGGAGGGGGATCAAGCGATGAATCGGACAAAAACGAGCCTGCTCACACTCGCGGTACTGACGGTTTCACCTCAAGCGGTGCCTGCCCCGGCAGGCGGCACGGTTAGCGGCAAGGTCACACTCTCGGGTACGGCCCCCAAGGGAAAGCCGCTCGATCTCTCGAAGGAGCCTGAGTGCGTCAAAATGCGCGCCTCCGACCCTCTCGTGCCAGAGACCGTGGTCGTAGGACCGGGAA
>DATFTB010000071.1:0-23036 GCA_035262325.1 Candidatus Acidiferrum sp. | reverse complement strand
CCCGAGCACTATCGCGAATGGGTCTACCTCACCACCGGCTTCGATATGAGCTACAACCCGGCCATGGATATGGGCCACCACATGTTTGACAATGTTTTCGTCAACCGCGAGGCTTACCAGGCTTTCCTTGAAACCGGTACCTGGCCCGACAAGACCATGCTGGTCCTCGAAGGCCGTCGCGCTGAGACGAAAGGTTCCATCAACAAGGCAGGGCACTTCCAGGGCACTGACACTATGGGCGTGGAGGTCCACGTGAAAGACGAATCGCGTTTCCCTGGCAAGTGGGCTTTCTTCGGTTTCGGCGACGCCACACCTTCCAAAATGATTCCTCGTTCCGCCGATTGCTACTCGTGCCACGCAGAACACGCTGCTGTCGACACTACCTTCGTGCAGTTCTATCCAACCCTGCTGCCGCTCGCCACCACCAAGGGCACACTCTCCCCCAGCTATTTGAAGGAAGACGCATCTAAACCGAACGCCGCTTCAGACGACGCCAAACCCAATCCCTGATTCACCCGCACACTTAATTTATTTCACGGCGGTAGCTTCAGCTTCACGCCGCCCCCGGGCCTCGCTTCGATGCCCAATCTCGCGCTTCGACGACGCGCTATTGACTCCCCGTTAGCCCGCTTCACTCATACCGCAAGGCCACCAGTGGATCCACCCGCATCGCCCTCCGCGTCGGCACCGCGCATCCAATCGCCGCCGCGATCAGCAACACCACCACCGTCCCCGCGAACACCACCGGATCACTCGGCGAGACTCCCGTCAACAACGACCGCAACACCCGCGTCGCACCCAACGCCAGCAACAACCCGATCGCCAATCCCGGCGCGAGCGGCCGAATCCCCTGCCAGAACACCAGCCCCACGATGTCCCCGCGCGTCGCTCCTAGCGCGATGCGCAACCCGATTTCCTGTGTACGCTGACTCACCGCCTGCAGAATCACCGCATACAGCCCAATGGCCGCAAGCACCGTTGCCACGCAGGCAAACACCGTGCACATGGTCCCAAACAAGCTCACCGTCAGGCGGCTCTCGGCAATGCGGTCCTCTAGCGTTCGCACGTCGTACACCGCCAGATTCGCATCCATCCGCTCGACCTCGCGCCGGAAAGCGTCCGTCAGTGTTGCTGGCGGCACTGCGGTCCTCGCCAGCAAAAACATCTGCCTTTCCGGTTCTTCCGCGAAAGGCAAATACACCAGCGGATCGTGCTTCAGATGCTCGCGGAAATTCTGCAGAATGTCCGGCACGACTCCGACCACCAGCAACCAGGGCCCCGGCAGGGCATTCGCCCCCACCAGACGCAATCGTTTCCCGAGCGCTGGTTCGCCCGGCCAGAACTTTTCTCGAAGTGTTTCGTTCACCACCGCCACGGGCGGCCCGGCCTGTCCATCCGCCGCTAGAAACAACCGCCCTTGCCGCGCCTCGACCTGCATCAAGTCGAAATAATTGTTGCTTACCACCAAACCGCCCACCTCGGGCCGTTGCGCCGCGTCATTGTTCTTGCCTTCAAACTCCACAGCAAACGGAATCCAGTTTCCGAGTGGCAGCTCGGAAGCCGCGCCGGCCATCTCGACACCAGGCAATCCCTCGAACCTCTTCCCCAGATTCTCGTGAAACGCGAGCCAACTCTCCGGACTGTTGTACTTCGCCTCCGGCAAATTCACGCGCATGGTCAGAACGTTCGCCGTGTTCACTCCAATCGGCGTGCCGTACAGCCTCACGGCGCTGCGAATCATCAATCCCGCGCCAGCCAGTAGCACAACACAAAGCGCCATCTGAAATCCCACCAACGCACGCGCCGCGCGCAATCCGAACTTGCTTCCGGTCACACCGCTCCCGCCGTCTTTCAACGCGCCGCTCACATCCGTCTTTAGCAGCCGCAAGGCTGGAGCCAGTCCAAACAATAGCCCCGTTCCAATCGAGATGGCCCCGAGATAAAAGAGGGCATTGCGGTCCAGCGTCAGATGCAGCCAGATCGGCTTCACCTGCGTACCCATGGCACGGTCAAACCACCGCAACCCGCCGAGTGCCACCAACAGGCCCAAAAATCCTCCCGCAACCGACAGTACCACGCTCTCCAGCAGCACCTGCCGCAGGATCGGTACCTTCCCCGCTCCGATCGCCACGCGGATCGAGATTTCCCGCGCTCGCTCCGCGGCCCTCCCGAGCAACATATTCGCCACGTCCGCGCACGCGATCAGCAGCACGAACCCCACGGCCACAAACAGCGCCAGAAACAGCGGCTTCATGAAATAGACCCCGGTAATTTCCTCAATCGGCCGCACATTCGCCGTCACGTCCCTGTTGGTGTCCGGATACTGTGCCGCGAGCCTCGCTGCTAGCCCCTCCACCTCCGACTGCGCCTTTGCGAGTTTTACGCCATCCCCGAGCCGCCCAAACAACATCAACTCGCGATTGTCCCGCTTTTCGCTCGCTGCGTCCGGAACGAGCGGCACCCACAAGTCCGTCTCTTCGGGAAAGCGACGCCCCGGCGGCATCACGCCAATCACCACGCGCGGCACCTCGTCGAGGCGCAGGGTCTTTCCGACGATTCCGGGGTCTTGCGCATACCGGTTCCGCCACACGTGGTAACCCAGCATCACCACGGGAGCCGCACCCGGCTGTTCGTCGGCCGCTATGAAATCCCGCCCGAAGAGCGGCTTGTGCTGCACGACGGAGAACCCGTTCGCCGACATCTCCACGCAGTAATAGCGTTCCGGCAGAGCGCTCTGGTCGCTCAGGTTCGCGGGCACGAACCGGTACGCCGCCAGTCCCGCAAGGGATTTCACCTGCCCCCGAAAATCCCGAAAGTCGGGGTAGGACACCGTCCAATCCTGATCGTGCCGCTTGTTCGTCGAACGGACGATCACGATGCGGTCGCGATTGTCGAGCCCCAGATCCCATGTGAGCGCTCCATTCACAATCGAGTACATCGCCGTGTCCGCTCCAATTCCCAGCGCCAGCGCAAGCACTGCTGCCGCCGTGAATCCGGGGCTCTTTATGGACATCCGCAACCCGAACCGGAGATCGCGCCACAGGTGATCAAGCCAGCTTACGACCAGCGCCTCCCGGCACTCCTCCTTGCATTTCTCCACTCCTCCAAACTCAATCCGCGCTTGCCTCTCGGCCTCTTCCCCGGCCACACCCGCATGCCTCAAATCCTCCGCTCGCTGCCGAATGTGCGCGCGAATCTCGTCGTCCATCTCCCATTCGACACGCGCACGCCCGAATAGCCCCGTCAGCACCGCGCGCAAAGCACTCACGAGCCTCATATTCCCTCCCGCCTGTTCACCTCACGCCGCGTCGCGCGTCTTTCTGGTTGCCCGCGCGGCTGCTCGCGTGTTTCTCCCTCACGCTTCCTCGGTCTCCGCTCCCAGCACCGACGCGATCGCCTCCACCAGACGCTTCCACCCGTCGGTTTCTGCCCGCAGGCGTTTCCGTCCCGCCGCCGTCAGTTCGTAAAACTTGGCGCGGCGGTTGTTCGCGGACGTTCCCCAGCTGGCCTTCAGAAACCCCTGACGTACCAGCCGGAACAGCGCAGGGTACAGCGCGCCCTGCTCGATCGACAGCGCTCCGCGTGATATCTGTTCAATGCGTAGCAGCACGCCGTAGCCGTGCAGGGGCCCGAGCGACACCGCTTTCAAGATAAGTAGATCCAATGTTCCCGGAAGCAGTTGTGCCGGCTCCCCCACCTGGCCTCCTAAGATGCTTAGGAGGCTAACCGCTCTCTCCTAAGCTGTCAAGGAGAGTCTTTCGCCGGCAGTCTGTTCGAGGATGGTCGCGTCATGGCCCTTGCGGGCGGTCTAACGATGAGCCGGTTCCGGACCTAGCGGATGATGGTGGCGGCAGTTCTCTACGCCGGTGGCCGGACGGGCGCTTGGAAGGAGGGGAGCGGCTCGAGGCCTACGGTAGACGTTTTTCGCGCCTCAAGTTCAGCGTAACGCCGCGGTGTCGGCCTGGGGCTTTCATCTCACCTTTCGAGCCGTTCAGCTTCAATTCCTTCCCACAAACCGCAATCTCGCCGTTACCGCTCTTCCTTGCCCGCTGCTGAACATCCCGAAATTCGGCGCATCAATGTTGTTCACCACCACATTCGGATTCTGCCGCCCCAGAATGTTGATCACCGCGACCCTCACCGCGAACACGCGATGACTGAACCCAAACTTTTTTTCCACCGCGATCGTCAGGCTCGCGTAGTCCGGAAACCGCAGTGAATTGGGTGCGCCCACAAGGAACTGCTGCTGGTTGATCACGCTGTATGGATAGCCCGTGCGGTACTCGAAGAAGTACGTAAATAGAATCTTCCAGATCGGCGTCGGAACACTGCCCCACGTCAGCAGCCGATTCGGTGCATCCCACGCCAGCGGCCCGCCCTGCTGCGGCGCGAAGTACAACTGCCCGAGGACGGGATCGAGGTCTTGATCCGTGTTGGCCTTCGAGCGCGTGTAACTGCCGAAGAGCGTCGTGCCATTTGCAAATATATGCCGCGCCGAAATCGTTGCGGCGCGGTATTTGTCCCGCCTGGAAGTTTGCAGCCGAAACTCGCTGCCGATATTCCCCGGGGACACCGTCTCGTAGACCAGCTCATGGTGCCCCTCGCGAGCCAGCAACTCGAGCGACACCAGGGTGTTCGCTCCGAACCGCTGCTGCCATCCGGCGCCGGCGATGTCGAAATAGGGTTGCTCGAGCGAGGGCAACCCGCCCGCTGGCTGCACAAACCGGCTTATCGCTGGTCCATCGACCGGGACTGTTCCGGTTGCGTTATAAAGTGTGTCCACCTGGTACTGGTCATACGTTTGCCCGATCACGGAAAGATTCAGGGGGGCGTTATACCTTCCCCAGCCGACGGAAAATTTCGCGCGACCATCGGAAAACGGCAGGAGATTCACCGCCACGCGCGGCTGGACCAGCGTCGCCTGGAACAAGCGGTCCCAGTCCGCGCGCACGCCCGCCTGCACCACCACATGTTTGTCAGGCGTCCAGGAATCCTGCACAAACCCGCCGGCCAGCGTGTTTCCGAGCGAGAAGCGCGGATAGCCTGCGAAAGTCGTCAGCCGGTCCAGCGTCAAATCGCTGCGCAGCGCCTGAATTTCTCCGCGGTCGTCATACGAAATCAGCTCGACGCTCGATAAATTCGCGCCCGCCGACAGCGTGTGCGTCCCCAGCCAGTGCTGCGGCGAGCTGATGGCGTCGGCAAACGCCTGGTATCGCCGCCCCATCCTCTCGGTTTGCTGAAAATAATTCCCCTCGGCGCCATTCACCAACAAGACGTACGGAGCACTGCCCATGGGATTCGAGTCGCCGTAGTTTCGTTCCACGCCGATGCCGTACTCGAACAGCGTTTTGTGTACATAACTCTGCGCCTTCACAAATCCGAAGAGCGTGTTCGAAGTCACGTTTGACGTCGTCGACAGCGGGTGCAGCGCGTCGAGCCCGAAATTCGAATCGCTCCGGTTGTTATACAGAAACGCGATGTGCAAGCTGTTGTTCGTCGATATCTTCCAGAGCAGCCGCGACCAGCTGTCGCCGCCCCACTCGCTTCTCTGGTTCTCTCCGGAAGGCAGCCCGTTCACGATGCTCAGCGTGTGCACAAGGTCGAACGCTTGCGCAAACCAGAAGTGTTCCCTCACGATTGGTCCAGAAAATTCCACCCTTGGATAGAAATTCCCGAACTGCACTCCTTCCTGGACATTGATTCCAGGTATGAAGTCCGTCGTGCCGAACCGCCAGCGATCGTCGCCCTCGCGCGTTTCATAGCCCAAGATGGCCGCACCCGGGTGGGCATATTCGGCCCCAAATCGCGAGGTCTGAATTTCGGCCGTGCGCACCGCTTCGACGATCATCTGCGCCGTGGTCGCCCCGCTGGTCGGATCGGTTACGTCCACCCCGTCCAATAGATGCAGCGTCTGCGTGTCGCGCGCCCCGGCCACGTGCAGCACGTTGGAGTTGTCCCGCACCACGAGCGGCATGGCCACCAGCGACTGCTGCAGGTCGTGCGCACTCGGCACCGGAATGTCCATGATCTCCTTCGCGCTGAGCGCGGCGGTGCTCGGCATGGACGTGGGGTCGATGCGGTTTTCTGAGACCGTGACGTCGACCTTTTCCCGCACCTCTTCTTCGTGATTTAGCATGAAGGTAAATTCGGCGTTATCGGGCGCCAGTTGGATCTTCTGATTCGCCAGTACGAAATACCCGGGCTTCTCAACGCGCACCGTATATTCGCCGGGAGAGAGATTCGGAAGCGAGAAAAAGCCCGCGTCGTCGCTCACCGCGGCGATGGCCAGCCCACCCGAGACTTCAAGTTTTACCTGAGCATCGCCGACAGGCAGTCCGTTCTCATCTGTGACCCGTCCATGAAGTGTGAGCCTGGCATCGGCCGCCGCGCAAACGTACACGAACAGCGCAAGCGCCGCCACCGCCGCCGCGGACTGTCGAAGCCGCTTCACTGCCGACCCACCCCGGAGGCTGCAAAAATTTCGTTCTACTCGAGAGCGACCGATCGGGCCGTACGCTTTCTTGCCTTACGGCAGCTTCGAACCTTGTTCCCCTTTCATCCCGATCGCAGACGCAGCGCTTTTGGCTGGCTCCGAGCGGAGAGGGGGCAAGACCGTGCAAGGGGTGGGCAGCCGATACGCCGCTTTGCCCCGTGTGCGCGGGGAGCCTTGGGGTCTAGACGCGTCACTGCCTTGCGGAGCGCGCGCTACTTTCTGTTTCCTTTGGTGGCCTTCTTCTCTTCGACCGCCGCCTGCGCAGCGGCCAGCCGCGCAATCGGCACCCGGAAGGGCGAAGCGCTCACGTAGTCCATTCCGACCTGATGGCAGAACTTCACGCTGTCGGCATCGCCGCCATGCTCGCCGCAAATCCCCACCTCCAACTTTGGACGCGTCTTGCGGCCCTTTTCGATGCCCCACCGTACCATCGTTCCAACGCCATGCACGTCCAGCGTCTGGAACGGGTCGCCGTGAAATATCCCCGCTTTCTTCTCGTCGACATAGTCCGGCAGGAAGCGCCCGGCGTCGTCGCGTGAGAGCCCCATCACCGTCTGTGTCAGGTCGTTTGTCCCGAACGAGAAAAACTCTGCCACCTCCGCGATTTCATCGGCAAGCATGGCTGCGCGCGGCAACTCGATCATGGTCCCCACGAGGTAATGCAGCTTCACGTTGGCCTTCTTGATGATTTCATCGGCCACTCGCCGCGTCGCCTGATCGAGAATCGCCATCTCTTTCTTGTCGAGCGTAAGCGGAATCATGATCTCAGGTATTACTTTAATTTTGTTTCTCTGGCATTCGATCGCCGCTTCGATAATGGCCCGCACCTGCATCTCCAGAATCTCCGGATAGGTGATGGCCAGCCGGCAGCCGCGATGCCCCAACATGGGGTTTGCTTCGTGTAGTTGCTCGACGCGGCGCGCGACCGTCTCCACGCTGATGCCGAGTTCCTTCGCCAGTTCCGCCTGTTTTGCGCGATCATGCGGTACGAACTCGTGCAGGGGCGGATCGATCAGGCGGATCACTACCGGCAGCCCGTCCATGGCCTTGAACAGCCCAATGAAATCGCGTCGCTGGAACGGAAGCAGTTTGTCGAGCGCTTTCACGCGCGCTTCTTTCGTCTCCGCGAGGATCATCTCCTGGATCGCGCGCTGGCGTTCCGGTCCCTTCTCCGGGATTTCAAAGTCGGTGAAGAACATGTGTTCCGTGCGTGTCAGTCCGATGCCTTCGGCGCCGAACTCCAGCGCCTTGCGCGCGTCCTGCGGCGTATCCGCGTTGGCGCGCACGCCGATGCGGCGCTTCTCGTCGGCCCACTTCATGACGGTGTGGTAGGCTTTCGGCAATTCCGGCGTAACCAGCGGCAGCTGCTCGGCGTATACCGCTCCCTCGCTACCATCGAGCGTCAACCAATCGCCTTCCTTGATCACCCTGGCGGTCTTGCTGTCCTTCATTGATTTGGACTTGTAGTCGATACTCAGCGTTTCGGCACCAACGATGCAACACTTGCCCCAGCCGCGCGCGACCACCGCTGCGTGCGAAGTCTTGCCGCCGGTGGCGGTCAGAATGCCCTGCGCCACCGCCATGCCGCCGACATCCTCAGGGCTCGTTTCGCGCCGTACCAGAATCACTTTCTCGCCGCGTTTGGCCCACTCTTCGGCTTCTGCCGCGCTGAAGACAACCTTGCCGACGGCCGCGCCCGGCACCGCGTCGATGCCGTGCGTGAGGATCTTCGACTGCAGCGTCTTCTTGTCGAACTTGCTGTCGATCACCGGATAGAAAAGACGCTCGATGTCTTCGGGCTTGAGGCGAACCAGGGCCTCGTCTTTCGTGATCAACTTCTCGTTGGCCATATCCACGGCCATCTTGAACGCCGCCGCGGGCGTGCGTTTGCCCGTGCGCGTCTGGAGCATGTAGAGCATGCCGTCCTCGACGGTGAACTCCATGTCCTGCATGTCCTTGTAGTGATGCTCAAGCTTTGCTCGAACTTTTTCGAGCTGGTCGTAGACCTTCGGCATCATCTTCTTGAGCTCGGTGAGGTGCACCGGCGTGCGAATGCCGGCTACGACGTCCTCTCCCTGCGCGTTCGTGAGGTAATCGCCGTAGAAGAGTTTCTCGCCGGAACTCGGGTCCCGCGTAAAGCACACGCCGGTGCCCGAATTGTCGCCGGTGTTGCCGAACACCATCTGCACCACGTTGACGCCCGTGCCGAGCAGCCCGCTGATCTTCTCCACGCGCCGGTAGGTCACGGCCTTCTCTGCCATCCACGAACCAAACACCGCGCCGATTGCGCCCCACAACTGTTCGATCGGATCGTCCGGAAAATCCTTGCCGGCATTCTGCTTGAAGTACCGTTTGTATTCCGCGACCAGTTCTTTCCAGCCGCTCGCAGGGACGGCCGTGTCTTCCTTGACGCCCAGGCGTTGCTTCATCGCACGCAGACGGTGTTCCAGGTCTTCCTTCGAGAGGCCCATCACCACGGTCGAGTACATCTGCACGAAACGGCGGTAAGCATCGTAAGCGAAGCGTTCGTTGCCGGTGGCCTTGGCCAGGCCGTCGACCGAATGGTCGTTTAGGCCCAGGTTCAGGATCGTCTCCATCATCCCCGGCATCGAGCGGGCAGAACCCGAGCGCACGCTCACGAGCAGCGGGTTCTTCGGGTCCCCGAGTTTTTTCTTGGTGGCCTTTTCTAGCTTCGCGACGTTGTCGAGCACCTGCTTGTTCAGTTCGCCGGGATACTTCTTGCCGTTCTTGTAGAAGTAGTCGCAGGTTTCCGTCGAGATGGTGAACCCTGCAGGAACGGGGAGGCCGATCTTGGTCATCTCTGCGAGACCGGCGCCTTTGCCGCCGAGCAAGTCACGCCATTCCCCGTCGCCTTCTGCTTTTCCTGCACCAAAGAAATAGACCCACTTTTTCACGTTACGCCTCACTTGTAGTTTTCCCGCAGCCGTAGAGTGTCGACGCTTCTAGCGAGCGTTAACACCTTGCCGCGGCGGCAACCCGCCCCCGCCGCCCTTCGCCGGAGCGCAGGGCGGCGGGGGTGAGCTGCAACTTCATTAAGAATCGCACCGGCGATCGCGCACTCAGTTGGGTTTGGAGTGCGGGATGTCGGCGCGCCGACATTTTTCCGAAGAAATCTGTCGCCAAAAATCCAGAATCTGTCCTTCAAGCAAAACTTTAACGGCACTCTGTTCGCTATACCGCGAAGCACGGCTCCTTGATCCCAAGCGCCCCCTCACCGGCTGAAAGAATCGAAGAGCGATCCCACGAGCAAAGAGCACCGTCGGAGGCGAACCGACCGCCACCTACTTCTCTTCGCCGCCGAGTTCGGAGAAATCCGCGATGGTCGTGAACTCGCGCAACAACTCCGCGAGCAGCGCGAGACGATTCTTGCGCACGGCCTCGTCCTCGGCCATCACCATCACGTCCACGAAGAACTGATCCACGATTTTGCGCAGACCCGCGATCTCTTCGAGCGCTTCCTGATACCGGCCGGCACGCTTGTCTTCGCCGACCTTGCCCGCAGCCTTGCGCACGGCCGCGTGCAGTTCCCTTTCGACGCCCTTCTCGAACAGGTCCTTGTTCACGTGCTGCAGTTCTTCCACGGCAACGTTGGCCTTTTCGAGAATCTTGCGAATGCGCTTGAAGGAAACGGCGAGGGGCTCAAAATTCCGCGATTTGCGGATGGCCTTGAGCGCGCGCAAACGCTTCTCGACATCGACGAGGTCGTCGGAGCCGGCACGCAGCACCGCGTTTACTTCATCGTACGCGTAGCCCGAAACCTCGCGCAAGACGAAACGAGCGCGGTCCAGAATAAATTCTAGGACCTGCATTTCCTGCTGCGTTGTGACCGCCCTCTTCGGCGGATGTGCCAGCAAGGCCTTCGCCGCCGCGCCAATGGTCAGCGCGAGGGACACGGGAACCCTGCGTTCCAAAATGATCTTCACAATGCCGAGCGCAGCCCGCCGCAGCGCGTACGGGTCGCTCGAGCCGGTGGGCACAACACCGACAGAGAAGCATCCCACGATGGAATCGAACTTGTCGGCAAGGGCCACGGCCGAACCGGTGAGGTTGCGCGGAATGGGGTCGTCGAGACCGCTAGGGCGGTAGTGGTCGTACACGGCGTCTGCCACGGAGTCGGGTTCGCCCTGCGCCTTGGCGTACAAGCCACCCACGATGCCCTGCAGCTCCGGGAACTCACGTACCATCTCGGTAGCGAGGTCGCACTTGGCGAGTTCGGCGGCGCGGTCGGCATCGGCGACATGCGATTGCAGCAGGCCGAGGTTGTACCACTGTTCGGCGAGCCAACGGGCGATGCTGCGGATTCGCTCCACCTTGTCGAAGTAGCTGCCGAGCCGCGACTCGTAGGTAACCTTCTGCAGCTTGGGCAGAATGTCGGCGAGCCGACACTTTTGATCGGATTCCCAGAAAAAACGGGCGTCGGCAAAACGGGCGCGCAGGACGCGCTCGTGCCCGCCACGGACCAGGCCGTGCGTGTCTTTCGCGAGATTCGTCACCGCGAGGAAATAGGGCGCCAGCTCCGCGCCCCGCTTTTCGACCGCGAAGTATTTCTGGTGGTCGCGCATCACGGTAACCAGGATTTCGTCCGGCAACGCGAGGAAGGAGGGATCAAAATGACCCTCGATGACGTGCGGGTATTCGTTTAGGTAGGTGACAAGCTCGAGGAGGGCCGCATCCTGGTGGACGGTATAGCCGGCGTGCTTGGCGTACGATCGGAGCTCGCGTGAGATTTTCTCGCGGCGCTCTTCCTGGCGCACGATGACGCCATTGGCGCGAAGTTGTCTTTCATAGTCGGCGAAATTCTTTACGCGGATCTCGGCCTTGCCAAGGAAACGGTGCCCCCGCGTGACGTCCCCTGCCGTCACACCACCGAAGGAGAACTTCAGCGGCTTACTGTCGAGCATGCCGACGAGCCAACGAATCGGCCGGATAAAGCGCGCCCCTTCAAGACCGGTCCAGGTCATGGTGCGCGGCCAGGAAAGGTCGTGAATGACGCGCGGAAGAATTTCGGAGAGCAAATCGTGCGTCGTGCGGCCCCGGCGGATCATCTTTGCGGCGACGTATTCGCCCTTGGGGGTCGCGACGAGATGAAGCTCATGGAGCGGCACACCCTGTTTCTCGGCGAAGCTGACCGCCGCTCTTGTCGGCGCGCCGACATTGTCGTAGGCGACAGACTTCGGTGGCCCAGTGACTTCGCTTTCAACGTCGGCTTGTTTGGCGATGAGGCCGCGGGCCACGGCTGCCAGGCGGCGCGGTCCGCCGAAGGTTTCGAGCGTGACGCCCTCCATCAGGTTTTCGGCGGCGAGGTGCTTCTCGAGGATGGTTTTCAGCTCCTCGACGGCGCGGGGGAGCATTGCGGCCGGAATCTCTTCGGCCCCTATCTCGAATAGCAGCTCGACGCGCCTCGGCCGAGGCATAACCGGGGGACTTTTCCGCGAGGAGGGCTTTCGGGCGCTCATGCGCGAACCTCAGCGAGCGTCGTCAGTCGGAAGGCGCGCTTTGCCCGAGGAGCCCGCTCCTGCCAGAAAGAGTGGTTTCTTCGAGCGCTCGGAATGGCGGAGGAAGCAGAGTGGAATCGCGGTGCGCCGGCAATGGCGTGTGCCGGGCTTGGGCTTTCGCTCTTCGAATCGCTACCCATATCCGCAACGTGAAGCGAGAACCCGGCCGACCCGCCGCAGGCCGGCCGTCGCACTCGACCCCGGCTCATGCGCGCACCTCGCGCGTCGGTTTGCCCGCCGGCGTTGTCGGACCCTTCACGGGTTTAGCTCCGCCGATCTGTTCGAGGTAGGCGGCCGCAGTGCGGCAGGCCAGGGCGCGCACCCGGGCCATCAGGGCGGCGCGTTCCGTGACGGAGATGACGCCGCGCGCGTCCATTAGGTTGAACAGGTGCGAGCATTTCAGGCAATGGTCGTAGGCCGCAAGGAGCGGGTAGCGCACCCGCTCCTTGGTCGGCGCGTCGACGTTTGCCTGCTCGAGGTGTTTCCAGCCTTCGAGCAGTTCCTTGGCTTCCTTTTCGTGCAGCTCGAATTCGGAGCGGAGAGCCTTCGCCTCGCTGCGCTCGAAACTGTACTCGGAAAGCTGCTGCTCCTCGGCAAGGCGGATGTCGCCGTAGGTTTGCTCTTCGGTCCAGCGAATGTCGAAGATGCTCGGGACGCCCTGGAGAAACTGGCAGATGCGCTCGAGGCCGTAGGTGATCTCCACGGAGATGGGGTCGAGGTCGATGCCGCCACTCTGCTGGAAGTAGGTGAACTGGGTGATCTCGAGCCCATCGAGGAGAACCTGCCAGCCGATGCCCCAGGCGCCGAGGGTGGGAGATTCCCAGTTATCCTCCTCGAAACGAATATCGTGTGCACAAAGATCGATGCCGATGGCTTCGAGGCTTCGCAGGTATATCTCTTGGATGTCGGCAGGGGAGGGCTTCAAGATCACCTGATACTGGAAATGCTTGTACAGGCGGTTGGGATTCTCGCCGTACCGCCCGTCGGCGGGCCGACGCGAAGGCTGGACATAGGCCACGCGATAGGGAGCGGAGCCGAGGACGCGGAGGAAGGTTTCAGGATGCATGGTGCCCGCTCCTACTTCGGTGTCGTAGGGTTGCTGGAGAATGCAGCGCTGGCGATCCCAGAAGTGCATGAGCTTGAGGATCAGGTCTTGGAAGGTGGGGCCCAGGGGCTTCCGCCGGGATTGAAGTTTTACTTTAGGTTTCACGAGTTCTCCTGAAATCGCCTCGCCGTCTTCGCTCGAGAATGTCTCGAGCTGCCTACCGCCGCTCGCTACGCAGAATCGAGGAGCGCGCGGGTGGCAAGCTTGTGCTCTGTGTGGTGCTCGATCCAGTTCAATGCAGCTTCCCGCAGTTCCTCGACACCGGAAAGCGTGCCGAGGGCCTCTTCGAACTGATCGAGACGCTGCCTTAGAAAAACCTCCGCCAGTTTGCGGGCCTCGGCCGAAACCGCCTTCATGCCTGAGCGACGATGCTCGGTGTCGTAGAGTCCGGGGTGGTGGCGGTCCTGATAAGCGCTTCCCTTCCCGAACCCTTTGCCGCAGGCAGCGCAAACATCAAACCGCGGCAGCCAACCTGCCAATCGGACGGTCCAGAAGGCGTAATAGCTGAGCGGCAGAGCCCCACTCGCACGGCGCTCGATTTCGCGAGCGGTGAGCAGGATCAGCCGGAACATGGACTCGTTGACCTCGTGTTCCGGAAGCACCCGCTCGGCGATTTCGCTGACCAGGGCGAGGCCGATGCTGAGCTGGTAGTCGCTTTGCGCCTTGTGAAACGAACCGAGCAGATCCGCCTGCTGAATCCGCACCAGGTCGCGCGTTTCCCGTTCGAAATACCAGATCCGCACGTGGGACAAAAGTTCGAGTGCAGAGCCGTAGCGGTTTTTCAGGCGGCGCGCGCCGGCGGCTACACCACGCATGCGTCCCGAGCTACGACCGAGAAAACTAACCAGGCGATCGGCCTCGCCGAGCGGAAAGGTCTTCAGGATGATGGCTTCCGTTTCGCGGGCCGGCATGCGTTGTCGGCGCGCCGACATTTGAGGAAGGTGACAACGGCCCTCCGCGGAAATCGCGCGCCCGTGCAGAACCTAATTACTTACCATACGCGGGGAACGCCTGGCAAATGATTGCGTCGCCCGCGCTGTGGAGAACAGCTCTCGGCGCGTTGACGGATCTTCACGCCCATGGCGCAACCCCGGCATTGCTGGCCGGCACTTCGCTGACGAGGAACTCGTTCGTGGGGTGCGCCCCGGCTTCGGGCGAGAGCACCCGCGGAGATGACGGATGGCAACGAGAACGGAGTGCCTGCGAAAATGCCGGCACGAAAACACGGTCGCTCCGCCAAGTTGCAGTTGCGTCCACGCGAAACCCCAGGGCGGATGCTGTTCGGATCGGATGGCCTCTGTTTTGGCGGGGATGCGAAGCACTCGAGATTCTGTTAACCAGGATTTCCGCGGAACAATATTATAAGACGCGCGCGATGGCCCGAGCCACAAGGGGTAAGCGCCTTTCGGTCGATCCCTTGCGCCGCTCGGGACAACGGCGCGCACCTCCCGCACCGCCCCCGGGACGGAGACGCTCCGGACCTCCTGCGTATTGAATGGCCCGCGGGACTGCGGGAAGGTTCCCTCGCGACATGCCGCAGACTAGGGCGAACTTCTTTGGCGTTGAGATCGGGGGCGTTCCCTTGTAGGTTAGTTTTGCCCTCGCCCCATGACGGAATTTCAGGAGAACCGCATGCGAATGTCTTGCTTAATGGTTCTGTGCGCGGTGACGCTCTTCCCGTTCGCTCGCGCTGCAATAGCCTTCGAGGGGGTGCAGGGAAAAACGGCGGCGGAGATACCTTGCAGCTCGGAGGATGGAGCGAAGCATTATTGTGAGGCGGACACGCGCCATGGGGCGCGACTGCTGCGGCAGCGGAGCACGGCTCCATGCAAGGAAAATGAATCCTGGGGTTATGACGAGCAGGGGATCTGGGTGGACAAGGGATGCGCGGGGGATTTCACGCTGGGTGGTGGTCATGCGGGCACGGAGCCGGGTGGCACGGAGGTGGGGCAGACGTTGACCTGTGCATCCGAAAACGGGCGGCGAACACAGTGCCCGGCAGACACGACGAATGGTGTGCAGTTAGTGCGACAGCTGAGCGAGACCAGGTGCCAAGAAGGGTCGTCGTGGGGACACGACAAGAGCGGGATTTGGGTCGATAAAGGATGCCGAGGCGAGTTTGTGGTAGGTGTGGCGGCGCATCCGGCCAACGCCGCGCAGGGAGCGGTCGCCGAGAGCCAGAGGATCAGTTGCACCTCGGATGACGGGAAGAAGAACTACTGCGATGTAGATACACAGGGAGTCCAGGTGAAACTCGTTCGGCAGCAAGGGATGCAGCCCTGTATGGAGGGTTCGACGTGGGGCTATGACCGGCGAGGCATCTGGGTGGATCGCGGATGCCGCGGAGAGTTTGTGCTCGAACGAGGCGATGCCGCTGTCAGTGCAGAAGGTTCGGGAGGGCCGCAGAATAGTTGCGCGAAGTCGGTGGGCAAGCAGGTGGCGAATGAGTTGGTGAGGCGGTGCCAGCAGGTTTCGCCCGCAACGCATCCCCCTTGCAATGCTCAGAACTCTTGCAAGGTGATCGAGGATGAGATTCAGCGGGGATGCGGGTTGTTGGGCGAGAAGGCTCCGGCGTTTTGCGGCGAGAACCCGTAACGCCGTTCGCGACCGATTGTACGCGCACGGGACGAGCGTCGGCGAGCCGACAGTTGAAGTAAAGCTTGAAGAGCGCGCGACGAACGAAGCGCCACGAAATAGCCGTCGAACCCGTTTGACCGCTGATGGTAAGCAAGGCTTCTACACTCCCCGGGAGAGAATGATGGCGAGAAGCGAGGCGCGGCGAGCGACATGATTCCGCTGAAGGATGACAACCCCACACGAACGTTTCCGATCATCAACTACGCGCTGATTGCAGCGAACGTGGCGGTGTTCCTTTACCAGGTGACCCTGCCGCCGCATGCCGAAAAGGCGTTTGTGATGGCGAACGCCATGGTGCCGATGCGCATCCCGCAATATCTGGCCGGCTATCTCGGGTTCAAGATGGCTTTCTACCCGATGTTTACGAGCATGTTTTTGCATGGCGGCCTGCTGCACCTGCTGGGGAACATGCTCTTCCTTTATGTCTTCGGGGATAACGTGGAGGACTACCTCGGGCATGTGGCCTACCTGTTGTTTTACGCGGCGTGCGGGATCGGGTCGGGACTGATCCATTCGTTGTTCAATCTGCACTCTTCCCTGCCCGCCCTCGGGGCGAGCGGAGCGATCAGCGGCGTGATGGGGGCGTACGCAGTGTTGTTTCCGCGGGCGCGGGTCTTGATGCTGTTTTTTATATTTTTGGTGCCGGTGCCGGCTTTTTTTGTCTTAGGGTATTGGTTTGTGCTGCAGTTTCTCGAAGGGATCGGCGCGTTGGGTGCCGTGGCTTCCGGAGGAGTGGCGTGGTGGGCGCACATTGGTGGGTTTTTGATGGGCATGGCGATCGCTTGGGTGGCGAGGGAGAGATACCGTTCTTAGTCTCGACCGTCTCAGGACAAGCCGCCCGCCAAAGGGGAGATTGGACAGAGCGCCGGACGGGCGCCACTTTGGGGCGTGACACCCGAGTCTGGTTCAGGGACCCAGCGCCCTGTCCAACCCTGGGGAGAGACCGTGGAACGTTGCCGTACCTTCCGACAGCGTGCGAGCCGCTAGAAATCACCTCGCTTCGGGAGATAGTGCGGACGGGGAGGAACGTCGCTCACCCCTTCCGGACGAAGGGCTGGTCGATCGTGAGGGAGGACGTTTCGCCCGGTCTCGAGGACGACAGGCGGCGAATCAGTAGGGTTTGGCCTTGAAGACGAAGCTCAGGCTGCTGGTTTCGCCGGCGGTAATTACCACCTCCTTGGATATTTCTCCGTAGGTTTCGTGCCAGGCGGTGATGGTGTATTTGCCCGGCGGAAGAGCGGGCAGCGAGAACGCGCCGCTGTCGTCGGTGACGGCAAAGTGCGAGTTCTTCATGACGGCGAAAATGCCGCGCATCCAAGGATGCAGTTCGCAACGGACGCGGATGAATTCGGGTTTGTCGTACTTGACCGCGAAGGGAGGAGTGCCGGGAGGTTGCGAGCGGTTCCACTCCTTGTTGCTGCGCGCCATCGGGTGAACGGTATGGGTGACGGAGTCGTCGTTTTGCACCCAGATCTCCTGATTGACGCGAATGGCGATGACGTGGGGGGTGTAGCGGCAGCCGCGCTGGCGCAGAGTGACTACGGGGGCGCTAGCGGTTTCGTCAGGCGCGCCGGCGGATACATAGACCACTACGTTCTGGAGGCTGTTGTTCGCGCCGGTGACGACCCCTTCGGGCATGGGGGGCGTGGTGTAAAACTTGGCGCAATTCGGCTCGGGCGACATGTCGATGGACTTGTACTTCGCTGGAGTGCCTTCGAACGTCACTCTTCCGGAGATGCTGCCTTCGGACGGCGGCGAAGAAGGGTCCGCGGGCAAGGCGAGCGCGGTGATGTCTGGGGTGAACAGGGTAGCCGCAGCGGTGCCAGAGACAGCAGAGAGCGGTGTCGCCTGACTGGACGCGCTCGGAACATAAACGTAAAGGCTGAGAGCCATGACGCAAAGAACAAACGCGGAAATGACTCGCGGAACAGAGAGTGTCGCGGTCTCTGCTTCTCTCGAGACAGAAGCGGGGGCTGCGAGGTGAAACACGGTTTCCTCCTGAAGAGCTTCCCTTGATTCGCGGCAAGGAAAAAAAAGATAGACGCGTGAGGCAAGATGGAGAATCGCTGCAACAGCGTCTTTGCTGTAGGGCAAGCGCGGAGGCCCGTACCGATATGTATACTGAAAATGCATGGTTTACTGACGTAAAATGTTTGTAAAGCTGCGTGAGAAATGTAAGCAGAGAACTGCGCCTGCCGCGCGGAATTTTTGTAAAATTAGTTTTCTGATTCGAAGGATTGATGAAATCTTCAACAAGCGGTCTGCGGGAAACAAGAGAGCTGCTCTGGCTACGTTCGGTGTGGCAAGGGGTCAAGGTCGGATGGCCCGACTCGAAAAGTGCGACCTTCGAAACAAACGCCACCCGAGAAGCGATGACGCTTCAGAAAAGAAGCACCTCGGAATGACAACTTTGCTTTGTGGTGCGACCTTCCAAGGCTTGGAGAGCGCTCGGCAAACCGCACCTACAAAGAGGAAGGTTTACGAAGATTTTACAACAACATTGATGAGGCGCAGGGAGAATCGCGCCTGGTCTAGCTATTGGAAGCGACGCCGCGAACCGTCCTGGGGCAAAAAAAACACCGATGAAAGGTATTCCTACGGCTTTGTTTGCGTTGTTGTGTCTCCCCATCACCCAAGACAGGGTTTTACGATCAGAGCTATACACCCGCAGGTTTGGCGGAGGGCACAGACGGTTCTCTGTACGGAGGGAACAGCGCCGGAGGACCAAACTCGGCGAGTTCGGCAAGCATGCAAAGTCAGCAAGGCGGGAACGGGGTTTCAGGTATAGAGAAGTTTTGCACAAGCTGCACGACGGGAGCACAATGCCCGTGCCTCGGCTCTGTCGCGCCAACGCGCTCCTGTCTGCGGTGGACAGGCTCAGGATGAGCCGCCGCACCCCAAAGTTCAGGCGTGTTTGGAGATGTGCTGGAGGAGCCAGTCGGAGACTTCGAGCGTGTTTTTCGAGCCGTGGAGATCGGGCGTGGTGACTTCGTCGTGAAGGGCAGCCTTCACGCTTTTCTTTAGGAGCGCGGCTTCTTCGCGCCAGCCGAGAAAGTCGAGCATCATTCCCGCAGCCAGGACCGAACCGAAGGGATTGGCAATTCCCTTCCCGGCGATGTTGGGGGCCGAGCCGTGGACGGGCTCGAACAGAGAAGTGTGTCCGGGATGGATGTTGCCGGAGGGGGCGAGGCCGAGTCCTCCGGCTAGTTCGGCGGCGAGGTCGCTGACGATGTCGCCGAAGAGATTGTTGGTTACAATGACGTCGAACTGGCGAGGGTCGCGGACGAGTTCCATCGCGAGAGTGTCGATGTAGAGGTGGCGGGAGTCGATGTCGGGATACTCGGCGCGGAGGGATTTGAAGGTACGTTGCCAGAGATCGCCGGCGAAGGTCATGGCGTTCGATTTGTCGGACATGCAGAAGCGCTTTAGCTTGTGCGAGCGGGCGTAATCGAAGGCGAAGCGGAGGATTCGCTCGACACCTTTACGGGAGTTGATGTCTTCCTGGGTAGCGATTTCGTCGGGAGTTCCCTTTTTGAAGAAACCGCCGGCGCCGACGTAGATGCCTTCAGTGTTTTCACGAAACACGATGAGCCGAATGTCGCTGACGGTGCGGTCCTTGAGCGGAGTGAAGCGCTCGTGGAAGAGTTCGGTTGGACGGGCGTTGACGAACAGGTCGAGCTTGAAGCGCAGGCCGAGCAGGATGTCGGCGGCGTGCTGGTTGGAGGGGACACGGGGGTCGCCGAGAGCGCCGAAGAGGATGGCGTCGAACTCGTCGCGAAGCATTTCGACAGCGCCTTCGGGGAGGGTGACATGCTCGCGAAGGAATTTGTCCGCGCCCCAGTCCATTTCCACGAATTCGATGTGGCGGCGATTTTTGGCGGTTGCGGCTTTGATGGCGGAGACGGCGACGGGGGTGACTTCCTGGCCGATGCCGTCGCCGGGGATGACGGCGATCCGGGCTTTCGGACCGCCATTGCGCAGAGGGGTGTGGGGCACAGGAGTGGCTCCGCGGGACGGGAATGAGTACGAGGTAAGGTATCACAGCAGGCGGTAGGACATACAAATCACAGGGAATCTGTACGCGTGTCGGAATCGAGCCGGTTTGTTGCGGAACACGAGCGACGAGGTTGCCCGGCGCGTGTTGCCGGGCGGAAGAACGATTAGAGCGAACGAAATTCCTCCGCACGCCAAAAGCGGCGCACCATGGAAGGCGGATCCCACAGCGACACGAAGAAGGCGCTGGGACAGCGCCGAAGGCAGGAGGCAGGCGGGGCGGGCACGGTTAGCGAATCGGGTTACAATTACGATTCCGCTATTCTGCGTTACTCGAACGGATCTGGTATGAAGTTAAGTCAACCGTATAAGGGGCAGAATCGGGTATCATAGGCGCACTATTCAAGAGGTTGTTTATGGGACTTTGGTCCAATATGCAAGCAAGCTTGCTGCCGCGGCGGGCGCGCAACGTTTCGGGCAAGCGCCTGAGCATTATTCGAGCGCACAAAGAACCGGCTCAGCACAAGGAAGTGAAGCCGGTGGAGATCGTGACGCCGCGTCCGCCGAGGCCTCGCGGGAGATCGTGGAAACGGTTGACCATACTCGGTTGCTTTGCCGCAGCGGGATTCGGGTTCGCCGTCGCGTTGATATGCGTGGGCGTGTATTGGTATAGCCGTCTGCCCAAAACTCCGAAAGGGTGGAACGAAAAAGCAATTCAAGCTATCTATGTGGGCACAAAATTCGAGGAAGAAGGAAAAGAGAACACCCTGCGGGTGAAGTTAATGTTCGACCTGTTCAACACGACGAGATACGACTACACCCTGGAGGCGAAGCCGTCGGCGACGATGATGGTGATGCAGAAGGTGAAGTCGGAGCCGTCGCTCGTGGACGGAATCGGATTGACGTGGACGGTTGAACACGGTTCGGCAACCGGGCAGTTGCATGCGGACGGAATACCGGGGTTTTCGCGGGAGGCTTACTTGGTCGGGCCGATCTTCATTCCCGCGGGAGAAGCGGTGCGGGTGGATTTCTGGTCGGAATACGACCTGTTCGATATTGTGGCGGCGCTGGGGAGGGACGAGAGGATCGCGTTGTCGGATCCTGTGCAGCAGCGAAAGATATTGAAGCACGCGATGGCGGATACGGACAGTTTCGTGCTGTTGGACAAAGCGAATCATTACCGAATCGAGTTGCCGCTGCGGGACGCGGTGTACTAGGGCGTGAGGGCTGCCGCCGACGACGGCGGGATACACGAGAAGGAACCAAACAAAAGACTGATTGCCGTTCGACCATGAGCGCACCTGTGAAAGGCGCGGACGCCGGTGCGACTTCAAGATCATTTGGCGAGAGGCGCTCAGATGTGTGGAAAGGCGGCAGCAAGGCTGCCTTACTCGGAGGCGCGCCTTCCTTCGAGGCTCAGTTCAGGCAGAGACAGATCCTGACAAAGAGGGATCCCTCGCAGGAGACTCCTGCCGACAAGAATCGAACAGCAAGGACGCTTCATCACAGTTCTCCTGGACTCGCTTCGCCAGGATTTCAGACGCGACGAGCGGTTGGAGTTTAAGTACACAACCGCGGTAGGTGGCGAGTGCTCGGTGATTGAGAGAGAGTTGCGGCGAGAAGGACCGCAGCGTGGAGGAGCAAATGAGCAGGCGCTTTGAGGGGAAAGTGGCGTTGGTGGCAGGAGGAACGGGCGGATTGGGGCGGGCCGTGAGTTTGGCGTTTCTGGAAGAGGGCGCGAAGGTGGAGGTGACGTATCTTGCGCCCGGGGGATGGGCGGAGTTGCAGGAAGCGGCTGGGAAGCTCGGAAGACAAACGCTCAAGGGGCATGAGGTGGATGTAACGGATGAAGGCGCAGTGAACGGGCTGGTGGAGAAGATCGTGGCGGAGCGAGGGCAGTTGGATGCGCTCGTGAATGCGGTCGGCGCGTATGCGGGCGGGGTGAAATTGTGGGAGATGGAGACAGGGGTGTTTGAAAAAATGATGGCGTTGAATTTGCGGTCGGGCTATGCGTTGGCGCGGGCAGCGGCGCGAACAATGTTGAAGCAAGGACGCGGAACCATTGTGAATGTGGCAGCGAAGGCAGCCTTCGATCACGCGGCAGGGGCGGCGGCCTATGCCGCATCGAAGGCAGCCGCACTCGCGATGATCGATTCGCTGGCCGCGGATTTGAAGGGCAGCGGCGTGCGGGTCAATTCGATATTGCCGAGCATCATTGACACGGCAGCAAACCGCAAGGCGATGCCAAACGCGAATTTTGCCAAGTGGCCGAAGCCGGAAGAGATCGCGCGGGTGATCCTGTTTTTGTGCAGCGACGAGGCGAAAGTGGTTCAAGGGGCGGCGGTGCCAGTGTACGGGGATAGTTGAGAAAGAGCTCACGGTTCCCTGCGGGGCTCCGCAGCGCTGCGCTCCGGCATACGCCAAGCAAAAGTGCACCCGAAAAATGATCCCACAACGCCGCAGGCTTGCTTACCGAATCGCACGGAGCGCTGCGCAATCCGCCATCACCGCATGATCGCGATCTTCGATTCGCGCGATTTTCGATAGAATTGCGGGCGCGGACTGCTTCTTTTAAGTGGCAGGTAAGCCCGCTGCTGTTGTATTCTCTTCCCTGGCATAGGGCTCGGACTGAGCCTTCGCGTAAAGTGTCCTGCCAGAGTGCCTATTGCCGGGCAACACTCTTCGGTGGCAGTCGCGAGAAATGTTTTGCATTTAGAAGCCGTTCCGTTGAGGGAACGGAGTACGTCACTCACTCCGGGAACCAGCCGCCGCCGCAGGCAGAACCGCGGCAAGCGCGGCCAGCAGCTGTGTCGCTTCCATCATCGCAAAGCCTCGACCGGTGCAAACCCGCGCGCCCGGACTTACAATCTTCTTGACATCGCAGCTATCGTCGGGGCTAGGCGCCATGAGTGACAACCGGAAGATCACGATCAGTAACTCTCTTGTTGCAGAGCACAATGCAAAGCGAATCATCGGCAGGGGAGCTCCCGCTCTGAGGCTAGAGACAATTGCGGTGCGGGCGGGAGCAGAAATTGACACGGATACCGGCGCCCTCTCACCTCCCCTCTACCTCTCGACTACGTTCGAGCACGGACCGGCAAGTGAGGCCATCCACCAATTCCGCTACGCGCGGGAAAAGAATCCGACACAGTTACGACTCGAGGCGGCCCTTCGCGATCTCGAAGGCGGCCTGGCTGCGGTAGTTTTTTCGTCGGGCATGGCTGCAACGGCAGCCATGCTGCAAACGCTGAAACCGGGTTCGCACGTCATCTTCTCCGACGACATCTACGTC
>DATFTB010000070.1:0-5912 GCA_035262325.1 Candidatus Acidiferrum sp. | reverse complement strand
GCGGCCTGCCCGCGCTTGTTCTCCGGCGAAGCCTTCGACGGGAGTGCAGGTTCACCGGGCACCGGTTTCGGACAGGCGCTCGACGGCCTTGCGGGCGCCGGACTGATATGGATGCAGCTTTAGCTCGGTGCGATAAGCGTCGAGCGCGGCCGAGGTCTGCCCGCTCTCCTCGAGAGCGGAACCCAGCGCGTAGTGATAACCATCGGCGTCCGGGCGGAGGGCGAGAGCTTTTTGAAAGAACGCGACCGCTTCGGCCGGGCGCTGCTCTCGCATGCGAATCTGGCCCAAGGCAAACCAGGCGTCCGGGAGTGATGGGTCTTTCTCCAAAGCCAGGAGAAACCAGCGCTCTGCTCGCCGAAGGTCGCCGGAGTTTTGATAGGCGAGGCCGGCAAAGTCCGCCGCGCGCCACCCCGGCTTCAGCTCGTAGGAGCGTTCGAAGTGCGCAGCAGCTTCGGCGTCCCTTCCTCGCGCACTCAGCGCCGCACCGAGGTTGAGTTGAGCCCACTCATTGTTGGGAGCGACCTCGACCGCGCGTGAAAACAGGTGCAGGTCGTTGATCCAGTACTGAGATTGAATGGCGCTCGCGAACCCTAGCGAGACGGCGAGGCTCGCCGCCAGGATGGGGACGAGTTTCGTTTGCGTCAAGCGCTGCTCGAGTTGATCGAAAACCAAGCCGGCGATGAGCGCGATGCCCAGCATGCTCATATACGTGTAGCGATCGTGGACGAAGTCGTCCTCGTTCATCCATCGCAGGTTGAGGCTGGGGAGAAGGGGAAACAGAAACCAGGCGTATGCGACCCACAGTTGCGGGGCTCTTTTCGCCGCCAGGTAGGCGACCCATGCCAGCGCCAGCAGGGTGGCGATGACCATTAGAGACAGGGCTCTGTGATCCGGGCCTGCGAGTCTGAAATCGTAGTGCGGGCTGAGCCGGACGGGCAGCACTACGCGGCCGAGTGTGAACAGCAGGATCTTCGGGGCCGTCAGAAGCTCGGTGGTCCAGGCGACGGAAGAGTGCGCAGCGGCCAGTTGGCCGAGAACGTGGCGGCGCCACAACAACCAAGCGATTGCAACGCCGCCGTAGACTGCGACGACGGTCCCGAGCGATCGCCTAGGATTCCTCTGTTCGGGGACCGCGCTCGATTCGGACCAGATGTCGACGAGGATGATCGCCGGCAGCACAACGCTCACTTCCTTCGTTAGTAGCGCCGATAGGAAGAAAGTCGCGGATAGGGCCCACCAGGGCGCGGCACCCTGCCCGGTGCTTTGCGCTCTCCGGCACGCGAGAAGGCTCGCGAAGCAGAGCACCGCCGCCAGCGAGTCATTCACTGCCGAAATCCACGACACAGACTCGACCTGTAACGGGTGCAGACCAAAAACGGCGGCGGCCAACAAAGCCCCTGGGGTGTCTCTGAGCGTTTTCCGGGCAATGAAGAAGGCCAGGGCCGTGGCCAGAACGTGAACGAGAATGGTCGTGAAATGCAGCCAGTAGGGGTTCAGGCCGAACAGGGTTTTGTTGATGAGGAACCAGACCGCGAGCAGCGGCCGGTAGAAGCGGGCTTCGCTGATCCCGTTTGCGGAGGCCCATAGGTGGTGGGTGAAGAGGTAGGCGAGCCGGTGCCAGTCGAGGTCGGGGTTCCCTGGAATCTGAGGAGGATCGTCGTAGACCCAGCCGAAGGTGATGGTCGATGAGAAGGTCAAGAAGGTGAGCAGGAGAACACCTGCGAGCCATAGCTTTTGCTTTCGAAGCAATCGGGGGCCTTCCTGCTGGTCCTCGCCTTCGACCACATGCACCTCACCGTTTTGAACGAACCAGCACAGCTTCGAGCGGAGGAGCCGCCGCGCATCCCGGACGAGCCCGGCAAATCCGTCTTCTATCAGCCGTTTTGGCGAAAAAGCAGATCGCTCGCCTCGCTCGGGGCCACGCTCTCCTGAATTCTTGCGCAACTTGTTAAGCCGTTCCCCGACGAAAAACTCAGAATGTTCCCAAAGCTCTACTGCGCAAACAGATCGCGAGGAGATGCTACCGGATGGCGCGAGAGGAGTTCTCTTGCTGCACGGCGGCGGCGAAATCGGCTAGCGGCCGCTGGCCGAGGTCGCCTTTCGCCCGATGGCGAACGCTAACGGTGCCGGCTTCCGCCTCTTTCGGGCCTACGACCAGCATGTACGGAATCTTCTGTAACTGCGCGTCGCGGATTTTTGCGGGCAGCTTTTCGTTGCGGTCGTCGAGGTGCGCGCGAATGCCGTGGTTTTTGAGCGTCTCGAGAATGTGCTTCGCGTAGTCCTGCACTTTTTCGCTGACCGGGCAGATTTCGACCTGCGTTGGGGCGAGCCACAGCGGAAACGCCCCGGCGTAGTGTTCAATGAGCATGCCGAAAAAGCGCTCGACCGAGCCGAGCAGCGCGCGGTGAACCATCAAGGGCTGGTGGCGCGCGCCGTCATCGCCGACATATTCGAGGCCGAAACGCGCGGGAAGATTGAAATCAAACTGCACCGTGGTGAGCTGCCAGGGACGGCCAATGGCATCGATGAGCTTCACGTCAATCTTCGGGCCATAAAAAGCGGCTTCGCCCTGCATACGCCTGAAGGGAATGTTCATGCGCGCCATGGTATTCGCGAGTACGGCGGTCGAGCGGTGCCAGTTTTCAGGCTTGCCGGCGTAGTTCTCGGGATGCTTGGGGTCCCAGTCCGAGAGCTCGACCTCATACTGATCGAAGCCGAAATTTTTCATGACCGCGAAGGCGAAGTCGACGCAAGCTTCGACTTCGGCCTCGATCTGCTCGGGCGTGCAGAAGATGTGGGCGTCGTCCTGCGTGAACCCGCGGACGCGCAAGAGGCCGTGGAGCACGCCACTGCGTTCGTAGCGGTAGACGGTGCCAAGCTCGGCGAGCCGGACAGGCAGATCGCGATAGCTGCGAAGCTTGGATTTGTAGATAAGGATGTGCCCCGGGCAATTCATGGGCTTCAACTGGTAATCGGCTTTTTCGACTTCCACCACGCCGAACATGTTTTCCCGGTAGAAATTGGCGTGCCCGGAGGTTTTCCAGAGGTCGAAGCGCATGATGTGGGGAGTGAAGACAAGGTCGTAGCCGCGCATGAGCAGTTCCTCGCGCAGCCAGTTTTCGATGAGCGTGCGAATCAAACCGCCCTTCGGATGCCAGAAGATGAGGCCGGGACCGGCTTCCTCCTGAATGCTGAAGAGATCGAGCTCTGCGCCCAGCCGGCGGTGATCGCGGCGCTTGGCTTCCTCGAGGCGGTGGAGATAGGCGTCGAGCTCCTTCTGGGTGAAGAAAGCTACGGCGTAGATGCGCTGAAGCTGCGGATTGCCTTCCTGGCCCTTCCAGTAGGCGCCGGCGACGTTCATGAGCTTGAAGGCCTGGATGCGCTTGGTCGAGGGAATGTGCGGCCCGCGGCAGAAGTCGATGAATTTCCCCGTGGCGTAGAACGAGACCATCGGCTCATCGGCCTTCTCTTCGACCAGTTCGCACTTGAAGAGCTGATTGGAGTCCTGGTAGAGCTTGAGGGCTTCGGGCTTGGGAATCAGCTTCCGCTCGTTCTGCAGGTCGCGCGCGGCGAGTTCGTGCATTTTTTTCTCGATTTTTTCGAGGTCTTCGGGCGTGAAAGGCTGGTCGCGGAGGAATTCGTAGAAAAAGCCGTTTTCAACCGGCGGGCCGATGCCGAGCTTCACGTTCGGATAGAGTTCCATCACGGCGGCCGCGAGAAGATGCGCGGCTGAGTGGCGGAAAACATACAGGGCGTCGGGATCCTTTTCCGTGAGAATTTGAAGCTTTACGTCCTGGTCGAGGGGGCGGCGCAGATCGTAGAGGAGGCTGCCATCCTCGGCGGGCTCAACGGAGTTCGAAAAGATGCCGGTTTTGCTTCTGGCGCCATTGCCATCCGTGGCGGTCACTTTGGCGACCAGAGCCGCATCGGCGAGGCGGGGCGAAATGGACTTGGCGATTTCGACCGGCGTGGTGCCTTTGGGGAATTCCTTCACGCTGCCATCGGGAAGTGTTACGTGAATCTGGTCCATCGGGATCGTCCTGACACGCCGAGATTTTCTGCAAGGCTTAACCAACTAGAGTATAGGCGGGCCAAAAGCGGGTCAAGGCGGCCCTCGCACGCGGTACACTGCTTAACTCATCCTTTCGACCGGAGAGCGACATGGGTTTTTCTCGGCTCAGGGGTTCTTTCGTTTGCGCCTTACTTCTTGCCGCGACCGCGGCAGCGCAAGAACCGCAGGTCATCCGTGGCGGCGACGAGCGGTATAAGGCCGACATTCTGGTGGTGGTGGCGCACCCGGACGACGAGGGGTTCTTCACGCCGTTCCTCGCGCGCGCGATCTATGACCTGCATAAGCGCGTGGCGGTGGTGTTCGGCACGCGCGGCGGTAGCGGCGCAAATCACTTCGCACGGGAACGCGGGCCGGCGCTCACGGCGGTGCGGGAAATTGAGGCGCGGGAAGCTTGCGCCAGGCTGGGAATCTCTCTGGTGTGGTTTCTGGACGGCCAGGACACCGCGTCGCAGAACGTGCTCGATTCGCTGTCGAATTGGGGTCATGGTGCAAACCTCCAAATGCTGGTGGGATTCGTCCGGCTGACGCGGCCGGAAGTCATATTCACGCACTTTCCGGGAATTTTCGTGGGCGAGAACCACGGGGACCATCAGGCCACTGGCGTGCTGGCCACGGAAGCCTTCGATCTGGCGGCCGACCCGACGGCTTTTCCTGCGCAGCTGTCGGGAACCACCAAGCATCGCGAGCTGTACCTTTCGAACCTCGAAACGTGGCAGCCGAAGAAGATCTATTACGGCAGCGACGCGAACGACGGCAAGCAGTTTGAGGGCACCGGACCGGCGTATTCCGTGAAAGAGGTCTCCCCCGCACGCAAGAAGTCCTACGCTCGCTTGGCGATCGATGCGGCCCTGCCTCATCTAACGCAATTCCCCGACGAGATTGAGCGCATTTCCAAAATGAGCGATGCCGAGTTAGAAAAACTGATGAGCGACCCGGACCGAGCTTGGTGGTCGGAGCCGTCGACACTGATTTTCGGGAAATCTGTGGTCGGCGGAAGCCCAACCGACGATGTGTTCGCGCACATCGACGATAGGCCGGCGAAACCGTCGGATAATCGAGCCACCACTTGCCGAAAGCGCAGCAGCGCGGAGGAAACGGCACTCGAGCTAGGGGGTCCGTGGCGCTTCTACGAACAGTTTTACCCGGCGCATGGACTGTGCGCCTTGCCAATCGCCAAGGTTCCTGAAATCGGCGTCAGAGCCGGCACGGAACTGTTGGTTCCTCTCGTGGTGCTTCGCGAGCCCGCAAAACCTGTGCTTGTGACCGTGACGGCGAAGGTTCCGGAAGGATGGAAGGCGACGGGGGGCGTCGGGAAACTCGAATTGCCTGCCGAACAGTCGACTTCCTTCCCGGTACACATCGAGACGCCCAATCTCTCGGCCGAGGAGTTAAAGAAGCAGGCGGCCGAGGAAGTACGCGTCAGTGCAGAAGTGGACCGAAAACCAATCGGCGAAGTGCGCTTGAAGGTGGTTCTCCGGGCCTCGGCACTGCCGCAGTAGGCCAGGCACCGCTACTTCTTGGGACGGGCGGCCTCAAGTTGTTCCCAGGCTTCTTCCGGCAACAAGGCCAGATCGTTGAATTCGCCGGCGCCACGCAGCCACTGGCCCCCGTCGATCACCACGCACTCTCCGTTGATGTACTCCGCCATGTCGCTCAGGAGAAAGGCAGCGAGGTTCGTCAGTTCTTCATGCTTTCCGAAGCGCTTCATGGGATGTTTGCTGATGGCGTGTTCTTCAAATTGCTTCGACGGAATGAGCCGCGACCAAGCGCCCTCAGTGGGAAACGGGCCGGGGGCGATGGCGTTGACGCGAATATGATATTTCGCCCATTCAACGGCGAG
>DATFTB010000069.1:0-20950 GCA_035262325.1 Candidatus Acidiferrum sp. | reverse complement strand
GGCGGACGGTTCGGCTTCGGTGGTGCAGGCGGATAGCCCCAGCGCAGCACGAGACCCGAACCGATCCGGAAGTTGTTCTGCCGGCCTTCGGGGTTTAGAAGCAAACCCGTGAAATTCGTCATCAGGTAGTCTGCCTCGAAGAACCGCCACGCGAGATTCTTCATCAGGATCACGTCTACACCGCCGCCTGCCGCCAGGGCAAACGAGTTCTGGCTCCCCGAGTTGCCGGTCATCTGCTGTCCGGCATGCGCCGCACCGAACATAACCTCCAAGAACGGCACGAAGTGGTCAAAGTGCCGCCAATTCAGACGCGGACCCGCCATGTAGGTTTGCCAGCCGCCGGTGATGGTCTGGAGCGCGAAGGTCACCGATCCGTCGGGGTTTTGAACCGGCGCTCCGAAGATCTGGCGGGTGAGATGGTAGCCGCCGATTTCCGCGGTCAGACCCAACCACTTGTTGGCGTTGTAGGTGAAGGAACCAGTCGCACCGTAGTTGTTAAAATTATTAAACGACTGGGGAGCGAAATTTATGTATTGGAAGAGGCCGGCGATCTCCCACTTCGGCGTCAACAATCCCCACGCGTGGCGATTCCAGGGATTATTTTGCCAGTCAGACATCTCATCTGCCGGGCGCGGCGTCGCGGCTGCTGGCATCGCGAACAATGTACGCGAGGCTGGAGCGATACTGAAATCGCTCGTCGTGGCGCTTGCCGCCGACGTGCTTTCCACCTTGTCGTTGGACTTGCCTGCTGTGCTCGCATCCTTCTGCTGCGCACAGAGTGGTAGGGCCAACAACGCGCCCAATACCACAGTTGCACACCAATTCCGCATAGTTTCCTCCCTAAGACGTACCTGAGAATCCCTTAATTTCCACCCGTCTTCCCTTTGGACCGCCTGCTGCGCTGGACGGAGACCACAGGGTTTTTTCGCAGCATTCGCTTGTTCTGAATTCGGGGCGGTTCCGCTTCGATTGACAACTCGCTCAACGCGAGGTACGGATAGAACAAGTCGCTGTGGCCCAAAGCATAGTCTACAAATTCATCATTCTGCAAGTACTTCGTACGGCTTTCGCGACTCCAGCCCGGGGACTCCTGTGGGGCTTAATTTGCGCGCGTTTTCCGCTGCTTTCTCTCATTTCGTTGCGCTACAATCCTCCTCCTTGTGACCCCTACGGCTGCTCTCGACCTGGTTTGGGCCGGCCACCCGCGCTCGATCGCTTCCGCTCTGTTGCGATCAGAAGGGTTCAACGCGCTGGTGGACCCGGGTCCCGGGTCGACCCTTGGCACGCTTCGCGAACAACTCGCGCGCCACGGGCTGCACATTTCCGACCTGGACGCGATTCTGCTCACGCACATTCATCTCGATCACGCCGGCGCGACTGGATCGCTCGTTCAGGAGAATCCGCGATTGCGCGTTTTCGTTCACTCTCGCGGCGCAACACATATGGCCGATCCCTCCAAGCTTCTCGGCAGTGCTTCACGGCTTTACGGCGAGGAGATGCAGCGACTGTATGGGGAGTTTCTCGCCGTGCCCCAGGCAAATCTGTACGCTCTTGAAGGCGGAGAAGTCCTTTCGCTTGGCACCAGGCAGCTTCAAGTGCTCTACACCCCCGGACACGCTTCGCATCACGTGACGTACTTCGACGCGGCCGAGAGCATCGCCTTTGTGGGCGACACCACCGGCATCTCCATCGAAGGGCATTCGTTCGTGCTTCCGGCCACACCGCCACCCGATGTTTCTCTTGAACTCTGGGACGCCTCACTCGACGCGATTGCCGGGCTTTATCCGCAGCGACTCTTCCTCACACACTTCTCGTTCGCGAACGATCCGGAACGCCACATCCATGCCTTTCGCGAGATTCTCCATCGCTGGTCCGATCTCGTCGGCAAGCTGCTTGCCGCCTCCAGCGATGAAACCGAAGCTATGCGCGCTTTTGCCCGTGAAGTTGGTCGAGACGCGGCCCAATCCCTTACCCCCGACGAAATTTCGCACTATCTTTTCAACGGCGCGCTGCACTTCTCCTGGCAGGGCTTGGCTCGTTATCACCGCAAACGGGAAGCGCCCGCGGCGTGACGGCGGAAGTCGGGAACTTCCCAGCCGCGAATTGCGTAAACCGAATAGCGGCGCGACAACAAGGAGGTGCCATGTCTTTCACTGGCTTGGTTTCAGAGACAAACCGTCGTCCGTTGCGGTTGCTGCTCCTTGCCGTATGCGGCATCACTCTCATCCCGGGTTGTCTGCTGCCCGTTTTGGGGCTTGCGCGCCAGGAAAAGGGTGCCGGCGTTGTCTTGAGCGGCGAAGCGTCCGCAAAGGATGTCGGCCTACCGGTCTACCCTGGCTCGCGCCGCCACAAAGACAAGGACGATGATTCGGCCGGGGCAAATCTCGGGCTCTGGGGTGGCGGCTCGGGATTCAAACTTGTGGTCCTGAAGATGGAGTCGGACGACTCGCTCGAGAAGGTTAGTGATTTCTACAGGAAAGCACTGGCGAAATACGGGAAAGTCCTCGATTGCTCGCATCCCGCCCCAACGGATGCGGATGCTTCGAAGGCCGATTCGAAGGCACTCACGTGCGGCGACGATAAGCCTGAAAAAGGTGGCCTACTCTTTAAGGCGGGGACAAAGGAAAAGCAGCACCTGGCTGCCGTCCAACCGAACGGCAGCGGCTCCCTCTACCAACTGGTTTACCTCGCCGATTGGGGCGGCTCCGAGAAGAAGTAAGAGGCTGGCCCTGTCGCGGGCCCTTTTATTCCGCTGCGTTCCCCAGGCCAAACTCGCGATGGGTCGTGTTCAACGCCGTCTTGACTTGGCTCTCTTCGATGACGAACGAGATATTGCTCTCCGAAGAGCCCTGTGCAATCGCGATGATGTTGACGTTTTCCCGACCCAGTGAGTTGAAGGTACGCCCCGCAACGCCCGGCGTTCCGCGCATGTTTTCTCCAACTACGGCCACGATGGCGATGTTCGGATCGACGGTGATGTGTTCCACTTTCTGATGCGCCAAATCCTGGGCGAACTCCTTCCGCAGCGCTTCGACCGTGCGCTGCGCGTCCGAAGAGGCGACGATGAAGCAAATATCGTTCTGCGAGGACGACTGCGAGATCAGCAAGACATTTGCGCGCACTTCGGCTGTGGTCGAGAACGTCCGTCCCACGACGTCTGGCAATCCCACGATTCCCGGCCCACCAACGCTGATCAGTGTCACGTCGCGGATGGCCGTCAGGGCTTTTACGCCTCCGCCGATGCTTTGGCCCTCCGGCGTTATCTTTGTTCCCAACTTCTCCGGCGCGAAACTGTTCCGAATCCAAACGGGAATTGCTGCCTGGACGACCGGCTTCAGCGTCTTCGGATGGAGTACCTTGGCGCCGAAGTAGGCGAGTTCCGCCGCCTCGCGGTAAGAGATCACGGGGATTGTGCGCGCCTCAGAAACCAGCCGCGGATCGGCTGTCAAAACTCCTTCGACGTCGGTCCAGATAATCACTTCCTGCGCGTCCAGGGCCGCGCCGAGAATCGTCGCCGAATAGTCGGAGCCGCCGCGACCGAGTGTAGTCAATTCGCCGGAGCGCGATGCTCCGATAAAACCTGTCACGACCGGCGTGATTCCCCTTTCGAGCAACGCACCGAGCCGCGCTTGCGAGCGATCTCGGGTCAGATCCATTTCCGGCTCGGCGCCCCCATGAAATCCGTCCGTGATGATCAGTTCTGTGGCGTCAACGGCCTCGCTTGCGACCCCGAGTCGACGGAGCTTTGCAGCAACCAGGGGCGCGGACAGTCTTTCGCCCAAGCTCGATATCGCATCCAGTGTTCGCGTGGTCAGCTCACGCAACAGCGCCGTTCCTTCGCAGAAACGCCGGCCTTCCGCCAGGACGTCTCGCAGCTTTTCGCGCACCGCCGCTTTCTCGGCGTCGTCTTCCAGCAGAGCCTCCAAAGCGCTTTCATGCTGAGCCTGCAAGGCGTCGATCAGCGAGGCTGCTTCTTTCGCGTTTCCCGTTTGGCCGCTCTTGGCGGCCTCGATCAGTCGGTTGGTCACCCCGCTCATGGCCGACACAACGGCCACGCAACGCCCCTCAGCCGCTCCCTTGGCGATGATCTGCGCCGTCCGCGCGATACAAGCCGCGTCTCCGACCGAGGTTCCACCAAACTTCATGACTCGTAGCCGGGTTTTCATCTCGGTCCGCACCCCAAAGTCGTGTTTAGACGCAGGCAAAGGTCCCGTTCCCCTTATTGTAAGGGTTCCGCACGGAGTGCGGGTTGACAGAAGTTGGAATGTGCGCCGTTTTGTCGTAAGAAACAGCCAGGACGCGGAGATAAAGGCTCGCCGAAACGGCCTTCGAGTGGAGCTTTTCCCTACCAGGAGAGAACTTCGAGCGACTTCCGTTGTTGGCTATCGAGCGGCGGCGGCCTTGTGGGCCTTCATCGCATGGGACATGCTCTCGAAGTCGAGCCCGCCGATCTTCGAGACATATTGGCATCGCTGGCAAGATTGCTCATGCCTCTCGAGAAGGGCGTAGGTTCTCACATAGGTTCCCTGGAGCTGCTCGAGCTCAGCGCTCATGCTCCTGCTATTGACACTGTCACGATAAAGCTGGGTTCGTCTGCGCTGCCAAGTCTCAAGCGCCCCGCGACACTCCTGTAGCAGGTTCTCGTAATCCGGGCAGACTGGAGAGTGGGGTAAAGCCAGCGCGGTCATGGGGACTCCCTTCGTGCACCGAAACGGCGCTAAAGAGCAACCACTCCGCCATCAAGGAAACACCCGCTGTTTCCGGTCCTTAGGAAAAAATTGTAGCAGCTCTTCTGGGCCCATTGGTACGCAAAATTTTCACTTACCGCATCGACTTTTGTAATTCTTACCGCACCAATCATCGCTTTTTCTTTGCCCTCAACGCCTGATGGCCGCGCTGCCCCCCGGGCTGTGGGCGGCAAAATCGCTACCTCCGCCAAGGCTATGTCCTGTGGGGCAATAAGGACCTTCCCCAATCCCGTTTTCCCGTTTCAACGAGACCGCTGCATTTTATAGGCAGGTCTTGCTCCTCGACAGGCGTTGCCGGAAGGAATTCGGGGCGGCATCTGGCCGACTCCCCCAGAGGCGCTTAACCTCGCGCAGTCGTTCATCGCCGTCTAGGATGTCTCTGCGAGCGTCAGCCGGGCGATGGCGGTGCTTCTAGATTCTCAGGGAATTCCGTTCGGTGCCTATCAGCGCAGCGGTCGTTAACTCCCATGCTCCAGCAAGAGCAACCGCCAACTCTCTCGGGGTATCATATTCGCGAACGGAATGAACGCGAGCGTATGGATTATGGCGTGACCAAGGACTTTTCAGTGTCGAGGTCCCTGCAGCTTCGAGGACCGCGCGTTTTGCTTGCGTTCTCGTTGTTCTTTTGCGGGAGTGCAGGTTCGTTGGCTCAGGAACCCCTTTTCGAGAAAAAAGAGGATCCGGGCGTTCTGAAAGGCATCGTGCTCAACAGTATCACGCATGTTCCGGTGAGCCGCGCTTTGGTTCATTCGCTCGACAACCGCCTCGCCACTCTCACCAATGATCAGGGGCGCTTTGAGTTCAGGATCCCGCGCGCAGAAAATCAGTCGGGCGGGTCGGCTTCCGCCGAACCGGCGCCGGTCGCCATTGGCGCGTCGTCTTCGGGCGCGCCTACCAGTCAAGTGGCGGAACAATTGGCCTCTCAGGTCGCGGCCATCTCCTCACAGCTTCGGGCTCGAAAACCGGGATACCTTACCGACACCAATGCGCCCGAGTTTGTGGCCAGTGATGACGAAGGCGAAACGCTCACGATCGCGTTGGTCCCGGAAGCGCTGCTGACGGGTCGCGTGAACCTTCCCTCCGAGGCGACCGTCGACAGAAGTCAAGTTCAGCTCTACCGCCGGGAAGTGCAGGAGGGGCGCGGAGGATGGACGCAAGCAGGTGTTGCGGCGACTGATTCCGAGGGCGAGTTTCGCTTTGCCGATCTTCCGGCCGGAGAATACAAAGTGTTTACGAGCGAAATTCTCGATCGCGATCAGATGATGTTCGATCCTCGCGCTCAGCTCTACGGCTTCCCGCCGGTGTATTACCCGAACGCCAGCGATTTCGACACGGCGGGTGTGGTCCATCTCGCCGCAGGCACAGCCGCCTCCGCCAATCTGACGCCGGTGCGACGCGAGTATTATCCGGTGCGAATCGGGGTGGCCAACGGCTCGCGAGGAAACGGGCACAACGTTTTGGTCTTTCCGCAGGGCCACGGCGGCCCGGGCTATTCGCTCTCATACAACGAACGCGAGCAGTTGATTGAGGGACTTCTGCCGAATGGAGCCTACACTCTCGAGGTGCTGTCGTTCGGCCAAGGTGGCGCAACCGGGCAGATGAACTTTTCCGTTCGAGGCGGGCCGTTTGTAGGGCGTTCGATCAGCCTGTTGCCCAACAGCTCGGTCAGCGTGATCGTCAAGCACGAATTCGAGAGCGGCGATAGTCCTGCCGCCGCGGTCGAAACGCTCTCCGATCAACCTCAAGGAGCACGCAACACGGCTTCAGGACGAGACGTGCAAGTGACCCTCATCCCGTTGGAGGAATTCGGAGGGCGGGAACCTACCACTCCGGTGCGCCCCAGCAATGGAACGGGCGATCAGCCACTCGTGTTTGAGAATCTGAAGCCGGGCCGATACCGCGTCCGCGTCGAGGCGGCCAAGGGATATGCAGCAACAGTGTCGAGCGGTGGCACGGATTTGCTGCGCCAGCCGCTGGTGCTTTCGCCCGGAGTGGCCACGTCCCCGATTGACGTCACCGTGCGCGATGATGGCGCCCACGTCCAGGGAGAAATCGAGCACTGGGCCGAGGAAGCAAAGGCGCACGGCTCTAGCTTCAACGCTCCGGGACATCTGCCCGCATGCGTGTACCTCGTGCCAAGGAGCGGGAGCGCAGGGCAGTTCCGTGTTGCCTGGGTCAACGACGGGAAGTTCGAGCTCTCGCAAGTTCCGCCCGGGGAGTATGAGGTGCTCGCATTCGACCGCCCACCCCTTGACCTTGAGTACGAGAGCAGCGAAGCAATGCAAAAGTACGAGGGAAAATGGCAGGGGCTGCACCTGGGGCCCGGCGCAAAGGAAAATCTGAAAGTGCCGCTTATCAGGACGGATGAATGATCGAGCGGATCCATCGCCAGTGTTTTTGTGCGGGGCTCTACGCCTTTGCACTTCTGATATTCCACACCGATCCGCTCCGTGCCCAGGTGCCGAGCGCCGGACAGCAAGCGCCGAGTACGTACACGATCTCGGGAACGGTGGTTAGCGCTACCACCGGGACACCGCTCGCCCAGACGCGAGTCACGCTAACCGACACGAACAATTCCCGGAATGTGGCGTCCTTGCTGACAGGTGAAGACGGGCGGTTCGCTTTCCGTCGATTGGGACCCGGCAAGTATTCGCTGCAGGGAAGCCGGCGCGGTTATCTCACCTCGGGTTACCAGCAACACGAGCAATTTTGGTCCGCGATTGTCACCGGCGAGGAGCTTGAAACGCAGAACCTGGTGCTGCGGTTGATGCCGGCGGCGGTACTCTCCGGAAAGGTACTGGACGAAACCGGCGAGCCGGTGCGGGGTGCGGAAGTCAAGCTTTACATGGAACAGCGCGCGAACGGCATGACCCGTGTGATGCCGGCCGGAAACACGCCGACAAACGACCTCGGCGTTTTTGAGTTTTTCTCTTTGTCGCCTGGAAAATATTTTGCCGCCGTGAGTGCGAAACCCTGGTACGCCGTGCATCCGCCGTCCGCGCCGCCAGGTAGCACGGTGTCTGCTCCAGTTCTTGTCGACAAACCGCTCGACGTAGCCTACCCCTCGACCTATTACGGCGGAACGACATCGTCAGACGACGCCTCGCCTATCCTGATCAAAGGAGGCGACCGGGAAGAAATCGAGATCAGCCTCGCACCCGTCGAGTCGCTTCATCTCCTCTTCCACGTTCCGGAAGAAGGCCAGCAACAAGGCTTTCAAGCGCCGGTCCTCGAAAAACGGGTATTCGACTCCGTCGACTACGTCCCCATCCAGGGTGTGAACCCGGTCTCTCCCGGGGTAATGGAATTGACCGGCGTCCCGGCCGGAAAGTACACCGTGCGGATTCCTGCCGCGCAAGGGCAAGCCGCCAAGTTTACCGAAGCCGACATTCGCAACGACGGCCAGGAATTGGAGACCAACAAAGCGGAGCTAGCAGCCAGCATGAAGTTAACGGTCGAGTTGCCGAACGACGAGCCGGCTCCGACGCAGCTTGCACTGGCCCTGCAGGATGAACGGGGCCAGATTGCCGCATTCAACCTGGTCGGTGCTGACGGCCGGGTCGCGTTTGACGATCTTGCCGCCGGAAGTTACAAAATCATTGCGGCGCGCACAGCGGAAAAGGCTTACGCCGTAGGACGCATTTTGGAGGAGAACGGACAGGCTGTCGGGCCAAATGTAAATGTGACCGAGGGCGCGGAATTGCAGTTGCGCGTCACGCTCATTGGAGGAGTCGCCAGCGTGCAGGGCATTGTCAAGCGCGGCGACAAACCAGCCTCCGGCATCATGGTCGTGCTGATTCCCGCAAGCCCGGAATCGCAACAGGACCTTTTTCGGCGCGACCAGACCGACTCCGACGGCAGTTTTTCTCTCCCCGACATCATCCCGGGAACTTACACGGTGGCCGCGATCGAGGATGCGTGGGATTTCGACTGGTCACAGCCGAGTGCGTTGGCGCGCTACGCGCAGAACGGACAACCAGTCACCATCAGTGCCGGCAAGACGGGCACCATTCGCCTCCACGACCCCGTCCAAGTGCAACCGCGGTGAGTTCACGGCCTCAATCGGAGGCTTGAACCGCAGCTTAGCACCGCGTTCTGTGCCAGCCGCAAGCGCATCGCGGCAGCAAAGTTCAAAACTGCGACACTCGAGTCACACCATCGCAACTTGAGCATCACGCGACCGCAGTAAGCGGAAACTACGCTTGCACATAAGGGAAAGGCCTAGGTGGTCGAAGATGTCTCGGGAGTAGAAGACTCGGCGGGAGAGGTTCCGCGCGACGGCGATTCGGCCGCGGAGGGCTCGGTGGTGGTGGATGCCTCGGGTTCGGTGGCCGGGGCCGACCCAGAATCCGCACCGGGGGAGGACGGTTCCGGCTCGGCAGACGTGGGCCCAGGTGTCGCGGCTGGCGCAGGCGCCACCGGAGCACCGAGAGACGCCAGGCGCGCGGCGAGCACTTCGGCGAGCAGTTCGATGAGCTTGCTCGCACCTGAACCGTCGGGATCCCGATGTGGATTGTATTGCGCTACATCGAGCGCCAGCAGATTCTTGTGCTTCACGAATTCGATGAGCGACGCTTGCACGTCGGCGAACGAGAGGCCGCCGCTGTCGGGAACATTTGTCGCAGGGAATTCTTCCTGGGCGATGACATCGAGATCGAGATGTAGCATGAATTCGCGAGCGTCGGCGTGGAGAAGGCCGAGTGCGCCCTGCGCTACTACCGCGGCACCCTTGGCCTGAATGTCGGCCGCATAGACATGGCGCATAGGAGAACTCGCGAGAAATTCCTGTTCCGGAGGATCGACGCGCGCGAGTCCGAAAATAACCGTGTCCGGCTCGCGGACAAGCGGGGGTTCACCCCAGAAGCGCACGAGTTCTGGAGAGCCCTTGCCGATGATGCCGGCAAGTGCCATGCCATCGAGCCGGCCGGAAGGAGTGCTGGCAGGGGTGTTGAGGTCGGCGTCGCGGTCGAACCATAAAAGGTTGATGTTCTTGTAGTAGCGGCGCGCTCCGGTAAGCAGAGCAACGATTTGCGTGCAGTCGCCGCCGAGGACCAGGACGAGCGCACCGGATTTGACCGCCAACTCCGCGCGAGGCTTCAGATCGTTCAACGAAGCTACGATCTCCGGGATATTGCGGGCGCGCTTGTGTTCTTCATCGTCGGCAAACAGACGCAGCGCACAATCGCCCAGATCGGTGACTTCGTAGCCGATGGATTGGAGGCGTTCGACGAGGCCGGCGGCGCGGAGTGCCGCGGGCGCCTTTTCACTACCGGGAGAGAAGGCGGCGGCGCTGGAGGGGGCACCGATGAGGGCAAGCTTGTTCGGCTGACGGACGATTTTGACCGCCAATGGGCACTCCTGGCGCTGCAATAGAATGCGCCGGACTACGGCAAATCCGCCGGGTAATTCCCTGCCCGGCAAAGCAAAACCAATCGCCGGCCGGCCGTGGAGCGAAAAGTCAGCGGCGTGGAGCGGCCGCGATGGTGGCCAGTTCCGGAGGAAGCGTGAAGCGGACGTCCTCGCGGATCAGGTCGAGATCGCGCTGGTCCGTGAAACCAAATTGCGCCAGACGCTCGCTGACCTGCTCGACGAGCACTTCAGGCGCGGAAGCCCCCGCGGTGAGGCCGATGCGACGAACATCGTCGAGCCACGTGGGGTCGATGTCGGCAGCGGAATCAATCAGCTTGGCCTTCACGTTGAGGCGCTCAGCCAGTTCGACAAGGCGATTGGAATTCGAGCTGTTCTGGGACCCAACGACGAGGATGAGGTCGACGTCCTTGGCGACCTGCTCGACAGCTTCCTGCCGATTTTGCGTGGCGTAGCAGATATCGTCGCTCGCCGGGCCAATGATCTTGGGAAAGCGCTGGCGGAGGCGGGCCACAATTTCTTGCGTGTCGTAAAGACTAAGCGTCGTTTGCGTGAGGAACGCAAGCCTCTCGGGATCTTCGACCCGCAGCGCATCGACCGCGGCGATCGAGTCGACCACCAGTGTGCGGTCTGGGGCTTCACCCGAAGTGCCGACGATTTCCTGGTGGTCCTTGTGGCCGATCAGGATGATGGTGCGCTTCTCGCGCGCGAACTTGAGGGCCTCGAAATGAACTTTTGTGACCAGAGGGCAAGTGGCGTCAATGACGCGGAGCGACCGGTCCTTGGCTTCCTGGCGAACCGTGGGCGGCACACCATGAGCGCTGAATACGAGCACGGCGCCGTGGGGGACGTCATCGATGGCTTCAACAAAGATGGCGCCGCGGCGGCGCAATTGCTCCACAACGTAGGTATTGTGAACGATTTCATGGTGGACATAAACGGGCGCGCCGTAGGCTTCAAGCGCGAGCTCGACGATATCGACGGCACGGACGACGCCGGCACAAAATCCACGGGGACGGACGCGAAGTAGGGTTTTAGCCTCAGTTGGAATCGCCATTTGCTCCTAAGCGACTGAATTTGCAAAAGTCTATCATATCAAAGACGGCCGGCAGGCGCTTGCCTATGTGGGAAACGAGGCGGTGCCCAGCCTTCTCAGAAGTGGCTGAAGCCACACCATTTGCGGCTGCACAAGGCATCGGCGGGCGCGGGGACGGCGTGCTTGCGCAGACGGAAAACCTGACACCCAGGACAGGTGGCAGGGCATGAGAGTCCGGTAAAATATGGGTCTGAGGATCCTCCCGAATGGCTACGCCAGAGAATCGACGCAGAAGCGAGCGTGTACTGCTGCGCATGACGGTGCTGCTGACGGCCGAGGACGAAGAGCGCCGGCAGATCCACGAGCGTGCGGAGACGCAAGTCGTGAACGCGCACGGAGGGCTGCTAAGGATGAAGCGGCACTTGCACATGGGGCAGTCTTTCTTGCTGAACAATCCGCGAAACCGCAAAGAGATAAGCTGCCGGGTGGTGGGAACTGAGGACGAAGGGATGGAGTTTTACAAAATAGCGTTTGAGTTCGACCGACCGGCCCCGAATTTCTGGCCGATTGTGTTTCCACCGGCCGATTGGTGCGTTCCCGTAGCAAACTAAAGGAGAAGAAAGGCCAAGGCCAACTTTTTCCGGCCACCGGTGTTTCTTACGGTGCGGAGGTGCGGGACGTGGAATTGGGGAGACGAAGGTTGAACGCAGCGGCAGGCCTGCTGCTGGGCTTAGTACTGGCGGGTTGCAACGACGGCGTCGAGGTGCAGCGGGACCCGGACGTGGGGTTTGCCAAAGGGATGACGTGGGCGTGGCGACCGATGGCGCCCGCGCCAGCCGCTAGGCGCGAAGAGGATACCAGACCGGTATTGTCGCGCGACGTGATTACGCAGCCCGCGCCGACACAGCGCCTCGAAAGCAACCGCGACTGGAATACGGAAGCCAGCCGCAGACAGTTGCAGGAAGCGATTGAGCGCTCGCTGAAGTCGAAAGGGCTGACGCAGCTGAAGGATCCTGAGACAGCCGATTTTCTCGTGGACTATCACCTGGCCGTGAAAACGCAACGGGCCACGGTGCAGAACGTATACCCGGGAGGTTACCCCGGATTCGTTTGCGGGCCATACGGCTGCCGGTCGGGATGGGGGTGGGGTCCACCGGAAGTGGGATTGCAGAATGTGAGCTACCACGTCGGAACCTTTGTACTGGACATCGCGCTGCAGAATCCGAGGAAACTGGCGTATCGCGCGATTAGCCACAAGGAACTGAGCAAGCAGGCCATCTCGCCGTATCAGGCGGAAGAAGCGGTGAACCATCTGTTGAAAGGGCTGAAGGTGCAGTAAGCAGCCTGATTGTCGTGCGCGCAAAGAAAGAGCCGGGAGGGCTCGAGACCCTTCCCGGCTTTTTAGTTTATGCCGCGCAACTCAGCAGAAAGGGCTGGCTCAATGTGCTTGAGGCTTGGGTTGTGGTGGCGGAGCGGCTTGGGGCTGCCCCTGAGGGTTAGGTTGTGCCAGCGGACGCTGGGCTTGCGGCTGCGCACCGGGAGCGGACTGCGGCTTCGCCTGGATGGACACAAGCTGCACCTCGAAGACGAGGGTTTCATTTGGGCCGATGGGCCCGCCATTGGTGCCGCGTTCGCCGTAAGCAAGGTCGGCAGGAATGAAGAGCTGCCATTTGGAGCCGACAGGCATAAGTTGCAGCGCCTCGGTCCAACCCTTGATTACCTGCCCAACGGGAAATGTGGCCGCCTGGCCGCGCTTGTAAGAGCTGTCGAATTCCGTGCCATCAATTAAGGTGCCACGATAATTGCAGACCACCGAGTCGGAGGCGGTGGGCTTAGGACCTGTGCCCGGCTCGATGATTTTGTACTGGAGGCCGCTCGCCAGGGTCACCACGCCGGGCTTGTCCTTGTTGGAAGCCAGGAAAGCCTCGCCCGCTTTCTTGTTTTTCTCAACGGCCTGCTGACGAACTTCCTGCTGGTGAGCAGTCACTTGCTTTTGAAGCTCGGTGAGGGTGGCCTGCACTTCTTCATCGGTCATCTGCGGCTTGGCGTCGCTGAGGCCGTCGCGCAAACCGCGAGCGAGGATCTCGGGATCGACATCGACCGCTTCCTTGTGGATGCCCCTCCCGAGGTTGATACCTACGGCGTAGCTGACCTTGTCCTTCTGCGTTTCGAGGGCCAGGGGAGCGGAATTCTTCTTTGGATCGGTGGTGCCGGTTTTGGCGTCGGGCGCCTTTTGCGTCGGGGACGCCGGGGCAGATTTAGCGCCCGAAGCGGGCGCCTGTTGAGTGGAGGGCGCGGAGCTTTGCTGGGCGGGGGTGAACCCGGGAAGCAGGCAACCGCCCAGGAATACAGCCAGGGCAGCGAATGTTGTTTTAGGCATAGGCATTATTGTCCCACCCTGCCGTCGAGAGGGCAAATAACAGTTTCCCGAAGCCGTGCCGGAGTGGTACTGCGGGGGAAAGGCTGTTATCGTCGGGGACCTATGCTCCTCAAAAACAAGGTAGCGTTGATCACGGGTTCGGGACGCGGCATTGGCCGGGCGATGGCGAAATTGTTTGCGACAGAAGGCGCCAGTGTTTTTTTGACGGCGCGTACGGAGAATGAACTGAAGGATACGGCGCGGGAAATTGCAACCGCCGCGGAGCCAGCAGGCTATCTGGCCGCAAATCTTGCCCGAGAGCACGATTGCCAGCGGGTGGTGGCGGCAGCGCGTGAGAGTTTCGGGCGCGTGGATATTCTGGTGAACAACGCGGGTCATTACGGGCCGGTCGTGCCGGTGGAAGAGTATCCGCTCGAGGAGTTCGACAAGGTGATTGCGGTACATTTGCGGGCGGCGTTTTTGCTGAGCAAACTGGTGGTGCCGGAGATGTATGCGCGGAAATCGGGCGTGATTCTGAATGTTTCGAGCATTTCGGCGAAGGCGGCGTACGCGTGGGGGTCAGCGTATGCGGTGGCAAAAGCTGGGATGCTGGCGCTGACCCGGGTGATGGCCGCGGAGGCTGCGCGGCGGGGCGTGCGGGTGAATGCCATTTGCCCGGGGCCCGTGACCGAGACGGCGATGAGCAAGGAACTCGGAAAAACGCTGGCCGAAAAATTGGGCATGAGTCCCGAAGAACAGTTGAAGGGGTTTTTGAGTTCGCTGCTGCAGGGGCGCGGGCAGACGGCGATGGAGATTGCACAAGCGGCGCTGTTCCTGTGTTCCGACATGTCGAGCGCGATGGTGGGGCAGTCGATCAATGTGGACGGCGGCGCGGTGTTCTTTTGAGACGCGAAGGAGCGCCGCGGCAGCGGGAGTCCGCTGGCACTTCAAATCTCGGAAAACCATCTTTGCCCCGGCCGGATCCCTTCGCCCGGCGCTTCAAGCCGACCAAGGCGAAGAGTGTGTACTCGCAGATTGGGGGCCTTGTTTTATATTTTGTCTTGGGTGAGTTCAGTGCATCTCGTTTTTGATGATGGAGCCGGATTTCATGACGAACTTGACGCGCTGGAGTTCGCTGATGTCTTGGAGGGGATCGCCCGAGACAGCGACGAGATCAGCCCACTTCCCTGCTTCGAGCGTGCCCATTTTGTCGGACCAGCCGAGGAGGTCGGCGGCAATGGTGGTGGCAGAGCGGATGGCCTCCCTCGGGGTCATGCCGTAATTGACGTAGTATTCGAACTCCTTGGCTTCATTCAGTTCTTTCCAGTCGAACCCGCCCGCATCGGTGCCTAGGACAATCTTCACGCCTTTTTTGAGCGCCAATTGAAACGCGGCTCGTTCGGTCTCGACCATCTTGGGCCAGTTGCCTTGGCGGCCCGGCGCGACGTAGGCGCCGACCATAATGGTGGGAACCCAGAAGATCCCTCGACGAACCATTTCTTCCATCTGCGGCTCGGCAAGGCCGTCGCCGTGTTCGATGGTGTCCGCGCCGGCTTTGAGGGCGGCCGCGATGCCGTCATTGCCGATGGCGTGCGCCGCAACCTTTTTCCCGATGCGGTGGGCCTCGTCGACGATGGCCTTGGCTTCCTCATCCGTGAAATTGACGTGACTATGGAGGACACCATCAGGGGCGTAAAAGTAGCCGTGGTCGGAGTAATACTTGATCCAGTCCGCGCCATGCATCACCTGTTCCCGAACCGCCTTGCGCGCCTCTTCAACGCCGTCGACGTATTGCACGCCGGTCGGCACTTTGAGTTCCCAGGAATAGCCGAGAAGCGGGTACATGCCGGTGGGCGCCATGGCGCGTGTCGCCACTTGCATGTGCGGGCCGGGGATTTCGCCCGTGTTGATGGCTTTCTTCACGTCGGCATCGGCGTACATGGCCCCTTCCGTTTCCAAGTCGCGAAGCGCGGTAAAACCGTGGGAGAGCGCGATCTGCGCATTACGCGCAGCAAGAATGGCGCGATACGGGATGGATTGCTTCAAAAGCTGCGCCCCGTAGTCCTGATCGGTAATGTCGCCCTGAAGAAGAATGTGCGTGTGCGCGTCGACAAATCCAGGAAGAACCGTGGCGTGCGAGAGATCAACGAACGCAACGCCCGCTGGCGCTACACCACCCGGCGTAACACTCGCGATCTTGCCATCTTCAACGACGATGAGCACGTTCGAAACGGGAGCGTCGGCCTTCCCGTCGATCAAGTGCCCGGCGCGAATGGCGATAGGCTTCGAAGAAGTTCCCGGCGGCTGTTGCGCCTGAAGAAGAGTGTTCGCCGGGGCGGAGAGCAGAGCAAGAAACGATACCAGCAGACAGCGTGGGCCGGACATGGGCGCCTCCTGTAAAACGCAGCAGCGTATCAGAGGCAGCTTCGAAAAGGAAAGGCCAGCCGCTCTCTCAGGACGGCTGGCCTTGACGAACGCACGTGGAACCCGGAGTTACGGTCGCGGGGGGCACAGGTCCCAGGTCTACGCGCTCTGGCAAGAACGGGAAACAGCTTCTAGCGAGCCGGTTCCGAGTCCGGACGGCGCACAGGGCGCCGGCTCCAATCCTCCAAGGTTGTGAAGCTACGACGCAGGGCTAGAACGAACGGGTTCTGGCTGGCCACGGCTCGGGCGACACCGGCCTCCCAGCTTTTCTGAGCGAGATACACGGCTGCAACGCAAACCGCAATGGATCCGAAGCCAAGAAGGAACAGCGCAAAGGCGGCGAGCAGTTCGCGCACCGCATAGATTTGCAGTGCGGCGATCACGACCAGGAACAGCCACATCCATTTACGGCCGGTATCTTTCTTCTTCATGCGAGTCGACTCCCCTCCCCAAAGAACCGGAACGACTGTACGAAGGTCGATGGAGCTTAGCGGTCGCCCTCTGACCGGAGGGCCTAATTTCTCGACCTGCCCTATTAGACAGGAGGCCCTAAGGAAAACCTATGGTACAGGAGCATCAAAATGCGATCCAAACCAGTAGGCTAGTACCGGCATGCCGAGACGAATGGCTACTAAGTCAATGTGTGGAAAAGGGATAGATAGTCCTTGCCAAAGAGCAAAGAATTCGCTTTTTATTTGCTGACCGTGCGGTCGAACACCTACCCTTTCGTACAGTGTACAGTCAACTGGTAGGACCACCCCATGACCCACCCATATTGATTCACAGAGCTAACAAGCCGGCTCGCCATCGGCTCGTTTGAAAGCCTCTACACAACCGTAGCGGCCCGAAATGCCGCAACGCAGTTCAGGAGAGGCGCGCTTATCCTTACTTTGCTGACAACGTCGTCCTAGGCTCTTTTGACCAACCGGGTGATCCAAACGAGGATCACCGCACCGATGAACGCAACAACAATCGAACCAATCATCCCTCTTCCCTGCCACAGGCCGAGCAGCCCGAAAATCCAGCCTCCCAGGATTCCCCCCAGTATGCCAAGGATGACGTCCACAAGCACGCCGTAGCCGCCGCCCTTCATGACTTGGCCAGCCAACCAACCGGCAATAAGCCCGACAATAATCCACGCGATTAAGCCCATAGATCGACCTCCTAGAGTTTGAGCACGAGCAGAGTATTGGGCGGTAGAACGGCTATAGTTTGGGCTTTCCCCAAATCACACGCAAGCCCGTAGAAAGCAGTAGGTCGTTCCCTTTCAACCCCGGAGGGGGATAGCTGATGTAGCGGTCGCTGAAGGTGAACTGCCAGCTGAGCCAGTTCTTCACCTGCGTGGCCAGGGCGGTATCAAACTGGAAGCGGTAGTCCCCGGTGTGAGAAAGGTTCGGGAAAAAGGAGAAACGCTGCGTTAGAGTGCTGCGTTTTGAGAGATGGGAGGCAAACTCCTCGCCGACAAGGGCTTCCGCGCTGTTTTTGACGATAGAGGGAACGAAGGTGAGTGGCGGAGGAGGGCTGGGATTGCTGATGAAGTAGGAGCTGAAGGCGTCGCGGTCATAGGCGAAGCCACCGAAGACATCGAAGCGGGTGCGGTCGGTCCTAATCAGGTGATAACCAAGGCCGCCGCCATAGACCTGGCGGAGATCAAGGTTCTGCAGTTCGTTGGTTTCGTAGTCGGCGAAGGCAAAGACAAAGACGCGGGGAGAGATATTCAAATCGCCGCGGACGCCGGAGCGGATGGCGTTGGCGGTGGTGCGGCCGGGAACGGTGGTGTTGTCACTGGCATAGACGTAGGTGGTGTAGACAGTGAGTTTGTCGCGGGGAGTTTCGCGAATGGCTCTGCCGGAGAGAGTGTAGCTGGCGGTTGAGGAGTTGCCGCGGGTGAGAGCGAGGCCGGTGTCGAGCACACCGCCCCAGAAATAAGTGAACTTCGGATGAGCCATTTTTTCGGCCGCGTCGTCGAAGGCCCTTTGCTCGGCGTCGTTGCGGACGGCGACGATGGTATCCTTCGCGGCTGGGGGCGTCGCCTCGGGAGCGCCCGCGACGACGAACTTGCCGTCCTGCGTGGTGACCTTTCCCGAAAGACGCTTGCCGTCTTTCAGGGTGAGGTGAAGGATGTCGGAAGACTCGATGGCAGTGATGGCGTCCCACTCGATCGTGACCTCGCCCACAAATTCTGTCTTTAAGAGCAGGTTTTTCCCGTCGCCGGCGGTGATCTGTCCGGTCAGGCGGTCACCATTTTTCAGCGTGATTTGATCAGCAAGGACACCCGAAGTGAAAAACAAAAAGAACGGCACACACAGAAAACGACGACGCATTGGCGTCCTCCTCGAGTCGGCTACAGTTTTGGCTATTCGGGCTGGTCTTTACGCGGGCGGACGCAAAGCGACCCTGCATTGCATCTGAACAGGACAGGGAGCTGTATTCTAATGAAACGGCAGAGGACCCGCAATTTCCTGGCCGGTTCGTTGCTTGACCGGAAATCCTGCTCATCCCCTATAATCGATCGCGCGCGGCAAGGGCTCGAAGTGGCTGCGCGATGCGAAGCGGGTTGAGCGGGCCACAATTCATTCAGTTCACCAAAAGGAAGGCGACGCTTTTCGCAGGAATCTGTAAACGGGGGAATCGTGCAAGATATGCGCCCGAAATCCGCTTTTCCTCTGCTATGGATCGTTGCGGTTCTGCTGTTGGGGTGTGCGCAGCCGGACTCCGTGACCGGGAATGCTGGGACGACAGCGGAGGCTCGGCCAGCGATCGTCTTCATGACAGACTTTGGCACGGCCAATGATGCGGTGGCGATCTGCAAGGCTGTGATGATCGGCATTGCGCCGGAAGCGCGGATCATGGACATCACGCACCAGGTGACGCCGTTTTCGATCGAAGAGGGAGCACGGTTTCTTGCGGGCGTGACGCCATACTATCCCGCGGGAACCGTATTTGTGGTGGTGATCGATCCGGGCGTGGGCACATCGCGGAAAGCAGTGATCGTGAAGACGAAGAAGGGGCAGTATTTCGTCCTACCCGACAACGGACTGATCACACCGGTGATCGAACGAGACAAGCTCGAGGCGGCCCGCGAGATCACGAACAGCCGCTGGATGATCGGCGATGCGGTTTCGTCTACATTTCACGGGCGCGACATTTTCTCGCCGGCGGGAGCGCATCTGGCGGTGGGCTGGGACTACACGCTGGCAGGGCCCACAGTTTCAGAACTCGTGCGGCTCACCCCAAGAGTAGCGACGGTAACGGACAAGGGTATTGAGGGAGAAGTGATTGGGCTGGACGATCCGTATGGTTCGCTGATCAGCAACATTCAGGAGGAGGACTTCAAGAGATTCGGCTACCTGCTCGGTGACAAGGTGACGGTGCTGCTGGACAAGAGACCCTTCACACTGCCCTACGTTAGAACGTTTATGGACGTTCCGGTCGGCGAGCCGCTCTTGTACGTGGACTCGCGCGGGCGCATCGGCCTGGCCCTGAACCAGCGGAATTTCTCGCAAGTCTACAAGATCACGCCGCCGGTACCGCTGTTCATTTCTAAAAAGGCATTGCCAACCAAGACCCGGTGAATCGCGCGTCGTCGCGTTCGCAGGGCGAAGACCAGAAGAAATGCAACCGAATGGTTGCCTTTCTCGCTGGCACCGGTTAATATGCAACCAGGAGGTTGCTTATGATGAATGACCGGATCGAAAAGCGCATTGAACTGAAGGCGCCGCTTTCTGAGGTGTGGCGCGCGCTGACAGACTATCGGGAATTCGGCCAATGGTTCCGCGTCAAGCTGGATGGCCCTTTCGTCCTGGGCCAAGTCTCGCGGGGCCAAATTACCTACCCGGGCTATGAGCACGTCAGATGGGAGGCGCTCGTCGAGAGGATGGAGCCCCAACGGCTCTTTTCCTTCCGGTGGCCGCATCCCAAGTCCTTTGAGAAATCGGACACGCCACCGGACTACTCGAGCGAACCAACTACACTGGTCGAATTCAGACTCGAGAAGACTGCAAACGGAACACTGCTTGTGGTCACGGAGTCTGGCTTCGATAAGCTCCCGAACGACCGGCGGCTCGAGGCGTTCCGCAGGAATGACGGCGGCTGGGCGGAGCAGATGAAGAACATTGAAAACCACGTTGCGCAGAAGAGCTAGCCGCGCGTCGGGCAGACGCCAGGTCTGGGCACCGATTTTTGCGGCGCTGGGAGACGAGACACGGCTGTTGCTGGTCGCAAAGCTGTGCGGTGCAGAGCCGCGTTCGATTGCCCAGTTGACGGAAGGATCGAAGCTGACGCGACAGGCGATCACGAAGCATCTACGCGTGTTGGAAAGCGCGGGGATCGTGCACGGCATGCGAAGAGGCCGCGAAAATCTGTTCGCGCTCGATCCCGAACCGATTCAAGAGCTAAAGGGGTACCTGGATCTGGTCGCTGAGCAATGGGATCAGGCGCTCGCGAGGCTCAAAGCCTTTGTCGAAGAGTGATTGGCCTTTTTTGGGGATGCTATAACCGATGCGACACCTGGGCGCCTTCGACGAGCGCCTCGTGAACGAGACTTAAAGGAGAGAGGCAAACAGTTCTCGCGCGGATATCTTGATTCAGGCAGAAGACCCCAAAAGCGCGGCGTCGTTTTATGTGCAGCGACTCGCCTTCAAGATCACCGATAAAACGCCGCGGATGATCAGCCTCGATGGCCAGCACATTAACCTGGTTATCGAGCGTGGGCCAGCGCTTGGACCGGTCTTTGAAGTAACCGTCGAGAGTCGAAGAGGCCAAAATCCGCCTGGTGAAGAATGGCGGCGCGGTTGTGAAAGATGAGCCGGACTTTCCGAGGTGCTATCTGAAAGACCCATTCGGATTGATTTACAACCTGACCAGCTGGCAGGCTTTTGTACGCAGAATTGATTGTGCCGCCTCAAACCTGCGCCGTTTCTGACGCGCGTCTCTTCGCTCGCGCTTATTCATAGCGTAGGGCCACGATCGGATCGACGCGAGTGGCGCGCCGCGCGGGGATATAGCAAGCCGCAA
>DATFTB010000068.1:0-5211 GCA_035262325.1 Candidatus Acidiferrum sp. | reverse complement strand
GGGCCCTGCATGGTTATCTTAACTCTTTAGTGCTTCTTTCTCCTCGCCCTCGCGGTTTCCTGGGTCATCTCAAAGCTGTTCCGAGAGTCCGCCGAGGGGTTTCTCTAGGCGTTTCCTTGCAAAGCACCTTAGCCGGGCGGTCGCCAAGTACTTCGAGTTCGTTGTCGGGTTCGTTGGGGTCACGAGCGGCACAAGAATCCGCCTTCTAGAGGACTACATTGCAGCAATCGAGCGCCGCGATTCTCGACGCCCCCGCTGCCTGGAATCGGCCGGAACTTGCCGCCCAGCTCACCGGAGGAGGTTTGGGCGCTTTCGATCTAGCACACCCTTGTCGATCGCTTTGACGGAATTGTGTACTGCTGGTCGTGTTCGCCTTCCTGGCGCTAGCGGCCCGCGTCTATCTCCGCCGCTCGAATATGGGTTGGCTCCTCGCAAACGCGCAGCCGGCGCGAGCCACCGCGGAGGCCGGGCCCGTCGTGATCAACCGCTAGCCTCTAAGGCATCATTTCGTAATACCGTTCGCCGGCACACGCCCGACAAAGCGTGCGGCCGCCTTTGACCACTTCGCGCTTGAAATTGATGCCCTCACCGCATTCCGCGCACACCACCCGCGGTCCCTTAAAGCCTGGAAGCTCCTCCGGCAGAACCTCGACTCTTACCCACTGCCTTTCGAACAGAGTCTCGTCCGCCAGTTCCGCGTAAGCCTTCTGCTGGCCCTCTTCTCTCGGCAACTGCGGATAAAGCTCCTTCGCCGCCTGCTTCGAAGACTCCTTCGCGGCAATCCGCACCGCGCGACCCGTCTTCAGATCGCAGAACGTCGCCGCCACTTTTCCCCAGTCGCGGAATTTCAGCGCGCGCTTTCCCAAGCGACAATTCGCCACCAGCGCTACCGCATCGGTCACGCAACGATCGATCTCCACGTAGGTCACCAGGCGTTTCGGCTCGGCAATCGGGTCCGCGACCCCCAGCTCCTGCAATCCCAGCATGGCCAGCCGCACCCCCAGCACCTGTCCGGCACAGAGGTGCCCGTGCGCCACGGCGGCCAGTTCGAGGTACTCTTCAAGGCTTTTCATCTCACAGCCTGCTCCCCGCTTTCTTCGCTCCACGACGCTGTCTCGCGAGAAGGTCAGCCGCAGCGCCGCCGGGGGATTTGTTCTCGATCGAGATTTCGCGCCCTCCCGCGGGATCGACCCGAGCTCACGCGGATTGCTCACGCGCGGGTGCCGTCCAGGGGTGTGGCTTCCGTGCTTCCTGAAACGCGAACACCGTCATCAGCACGGCCAGCAGAAACAGCGCACCGTCGCGCAGCACGGTCATTCCGGTCAGCGGCTCTGGCTTTGCAAAGCAGCCGCAATTGATGTCCATATGCAGCGCATAGGCGCGCACCACCGCCGCAAAAAATCCCCCGATGATCAATGTCACGACCGTCGCCCAGATCCGCAACCGCCATCCAATCAGCAGCAGCAAGCCGATGGCAATTTCCGTCCATGGCAGCCAATGGGCCACCTGCAGCACGGCCCACGCCGGCAGCATCTGGTAGGAATCGATCTGCAACGCAAACAGCGTTCGCGCAATCCCGAGCGGAGGACGCGGATGCATATCCCAGCGAATCACCTTGGCCAGGCCCGCATAAATAAATATTCCGGCAATCACAAGGCGCCCAATCCAGATAACGACGCGGCGGTAATTGAGCGGTGCAGATTCGATCATGTTTCGTTTCTCTTAGCCCGCTGAACGGAGCCCCTATTGGGTCATTCCGACGGAGCCTGCGGAGAGAGGAACTGCTCCATCGCGCGCACTGCCTCCTTATTCTGAATCTCTGCCGGACGCCCTACTGCGCGACCAGTTGGTCGAGCAGCGTCTTCAGCACGTCGTAACTCACAAATCCAATCACGGGATACGCCTGCCCGTTCTTCGCGTGAATAATCGAGGTCGGCGTCTGGTTCACAGGCACGGCCATTCCGAGCTGCTTGTCGCGCTCGATCAGCGGTTCGAGGGTTTTGCCATCCACGAGCGCTTGTACTTTCTTCATGTCCGCCGGATTCAGGACCGCTGCCACGGTTCCCCTGACGTCGCCGCTCGCTTCCCATTTTTCCTGGTTCTGGAACAGCGCCAGCTCGACCGGTTCACACTTTCCGATGTGTGCCGCGGCCCTCGCGTAGCTCGCCGCCACCCGTGAATACGCGTGCATCGGCAGCGGGTAATCCCGGTGCACCAGAAACACCTTCCCGGTATTCACATAATTGTCGTTCACTCGCTGCGTTGTGGTCAGAAAAAGCTGCTTGCAAGCGGGGCATTGAAAGTCGCTGAAAATCTCCATTACGACCGGCGCGTTCTTGTTGCCAAACGCCTTGGTCGGGTCGATGTCGACCACGCCATTCACGGTTATCTGCGTCTCGGCCAGCGAGGCCGATGCCGCCACCTTCGCGGGCGTGGTTCTGCCGCCGGCCAACTTCTGCGGAAATGGCCGAGCGACCACAAACAGCGCGCCTAGGCCTAGGCTGCCAACCATGAGGGCCACAGCGGGAACAAGGAGTAACCGGCGCTTCACGAATACCTCCGAATCAATTCTCGAGAATCTGAGGGAAATCCTCGCCAGAGTACCACAGGTTGGCCGCACTCACAGTAGCTCCAGGTCAAGCAGCGAAAGCATCCGAGCGAGCCAGCCGGCCCTGGCAGATAGAACGCCGTCGAGGGTCATCCGGCTTTCCATTTCGCCCGATCGCCGTCGCGGAACCCCCTCAGGTCCGAGCTCGTTTGCTCGCTTCTGTTGGCACGGATTTGGGGCACAGGGTAATTGGTAAGTGCTTGCATAAGTGCTTGCATTACAATGTGTTACAATCAATGTCAAACAACTTGACAACATGCCACTCAACATGCATAATTGCGTTCGTCTTGGTTCCATTCGGTGGGCCCTCCCCCTTCCACCCAGGGACACCCGCCATGCTGACCGAGGGGTTGTAGCACTCCTTTGCAGGCTTTGACGCATTCTGAACGAAGGGAAGGTAGCTATGAGTAAGATTATCGGAATCGACTTGGGCACGACGAACTCGGTGGTCGCCGTGATGCAAGGCGGCGAACCCGTCGTCATCCCCAACCAGGAAGGTACGCGCACCACGCCGTCCGTCGTGGCCATCACCAAAACCGGTGAGCGCCTCGTCGGCCAGGTGGCCAAGCGCCAGGCGGTGACCAACCCTGAAAACACCGTCTACTCCATCAAGCGCTTCATGGGGCGGCGCTACGACGAAGTTGCCGAAGAGATGAAACGCGTGCCCTACAAGGTCGCGAAGGGTCCCCACGACGACGCCCGCGTGGAAATCGCCGGCAAGCAATACAGCCCGCCGGAGATCTCCGCCATGATTCTCACCAAACTGAAGACCGCTGCGGAAGACTTTCTCGGGGAAAAGGTCACCAAGGCCGTGATCACCGTCCCGGCGTATTTCAACGACGCGCAGCGCCAGGCCACCAAGCAGGCTGGCGAAATTGCCGGCATGGAAGTCGTGCGCATCATCAACGAGCCGACGGCCGCGGCGCTCGCCTACGGCCTCGAGAAAAAGAGCGATGAAACCATCGCCGTCTACGACCTCGGCGGCGGTACCTTCGACATATCCGTCCTCGAAGTCGGCAGCGGCGTGGTCGAGGTCAAGTCCACCAACGGCGACACGCACCTCGGCGGCGACGATATCGACCAGCGGATCGTCGATTGGCTCATCGAGGAGTTCAAGAAAGAGCACGGCATCGACCTCGGCAAGGACCGCATGGCCCTGCAGCGCCTCAAGGAGGCTGCCGAAAAGGCCAAAATCGAGCTCTCGCAAATGATGGAAACGGAGATCAACCTCCCGTTCATTACCGCGGGCGCCAGCGGCCCGATCCACATGCAGCAGAAGCTCACGCGCATGCGCCTCGAGCAGTTGATGAACGATCTCCTCGACCGTTCCATGAGGCCCGTGAAGCAGGCTTTGGAAGACGCGAAAATGTCGCCAAACGACATTCAGGAAGTCGTCCTCGTCGGCGGCTCCACGCGTATCCCCAAGGTCCAGCAACTGGTCAGCAACTTCTTCGGCGGCAAGGAACTCCACAAAGGCGTCAATCCCGACGAGGTCGTTGCCGTGGGTGCTGCCATTCAGGGCGCGGTGCTGGCGGGCGAAGTAAAGGACATCCTGCTGCTCGACGTGACTCCGCTCTCGCTGGGCGTTGAAACGCTCGGTGGCGTGATGACCGTGCAGATCCCGCGCAACACCACGATCCCCACGCGCAAGGTGGAAACCTACTCCACCGCCTCGGATAACCAACCGAGCGTGGAAATTCATGTCCTCCAGGGAGAGCGCAAGTTCGCAAAAGATAATCGCTCGCTCGGCAACTTCCGCCTCGATGGCATTCCGCCGGCCGCGCGCGGGGTTCCGCAGATCGAGGTGACCTTCGACATCGACGCCAACGGCATCCTGAACGTGAGCGCCAAGGACAAGGCCACCAACAAAGAGCAGAAGATCACCATCACCGCTTCGACCGGCTTGACCAAGGATGAAGCGGAGAGGATGCGCAGCGAGGCCGAAACCCACGCCGAGGACGACCGCCGGCGCATGGAAGAGGTCGAGGCACGCAACCGCCTCGACGGCATCGTCTATCAGGCGGAGAAGACCATTCGCGAAAACCGCGACAAGCTCGCCGAGTCCGACGTCAAGACCGCCGAACAGGCCATTGACGACGCCAAGAAGGCCATGAACGAGGGTGGCGTTGCGCGGCTTCGTTCGGCAACCGAAAACGTTGAGAAGACCCTGCAAAAAATGGCCGAGGAACTGTACAAGAAGGCCTCGGCCAGCAGTGGTCAAGCCGACGCGGCAGGCGCAGGTGCTCCTTCCGGTTCACCCGGCGGCCCGCAAGGCGGCCACAAACCCGGCGACGTGATCGACGCCGAGTACGTAGACGTCGACGACAGCAAGAAGCCGAACTAAACCAAGTGACCCGGTGAGTTCTGACGGGTGAAGCGTTCGAAGCACTGAATCGGAATGACGGGCAGGGGCTCAGCGGCACTGGGCCCCTGCGCGCCTAGAGCTAGAAAGGCCGCGATCAGCTTCGGCCGCTAGAAGAGCAGGTATGCCGACGAGCGCAAAACAGGATTACTACGAGCTGCTGGGAGTCTCCCGCAAGGCCACCGCAAAGGAAATCCGCACGGCTTTCCGAAAGCTCGCCCGCAAGTATCATCCCGACCTC
>DATFTB010000067.1:0-13822 GCA_035262325.1 Candidatus Acidiferrum sp. | reverse complement strand
CGGCAGCATAAGGCTCCTGAGACTTTGCTCCAAGTGCGAATCGAAGTTTTTCACCATTACACTTCCAAATACGGCGATGGCCAGGACTCCCGCTACTCGGGCAACCGCATTATTGATCCCCGACGCGGTTCCCGCATGTTGCTGGTCGACAGAGTTCATAACCACGGTCGTGAGCGGCGCCACCGTGACCGCCATTCCCAGGCCGAGCGCCAACGAGGCAGGAAAGTAGGTTTTCCAGTAACTGCCTCCCGGGTGCACCACGGCAAACAGAACGAAACCAGCCGCGACGATCAAAGGCCCGACTATAAGCGGGATCCTTGCGCCATAACGCTGGACCAGCCCTCCAGACCATCGCGACAGAAGGAACATCAATAAGATCATGGGCAACATCGCGGAGCCGGCGGCCGTTGCCGAGTACCCTTGCAGTTCTATCAGGTCCATCGGAAACAGAAAGAAGAAGATGCCGATGGTAGCGTAAAGAAACAGTGTGAAGACGTTTGCGCCGGTAAACGAGCGAGACCTGAAAAGCGCGAGAGGCACCATCGGCGATGGCGAGCGAGATTCAACGGCGAGGAAAGCAGTGAAAAAGAGCAGGCCGCCGAGCGAGCTGGCCAACACCAGCGGATTTCTCCAGCCGAGCCTCGCGGATTCCAGAAATCCGGTTACTACACTCGCCAGTCCTGCCGTAGCCAGTAACGCCCCCAACCAGTCAACCTGCTTGACCTCCGAAGCACGGCTTTCTGGCACATGGCGAAGGGAAATCCCGACGACCGCAACTGCGAGCGGCACGTTCAGCAGGAACGCCCAGCGCCAGGAGGCATGCTGGATGAGCCATCCGCCGAGGACCGGACCAAGGGCGGTGGTGATCGCCGTGAAGCCGGACCACGTACCGATCGCTTTTCCGCGGGCGTGTTCGTCGAAACAACCGCTAATTATCGCCAGACTTCCCGGAACCAGCAGTGCTGCGCCAATCCCTTGCAAGCAACGTGCGATGATCAGTTCGTGAGTGCTGGAAGCGAAACCGCAAACGGTTGATGCGGCTGCAAAGATTCCCACACCGATGAGGAACATCCGTCGGCGCCCAAACAAGTCTCCAAGAGCACCGCCGGCGAGAATCAACGAGGACAAGAAAATTCCATAGGACGCAACGACCCACTGCACATCGACAACGCTCGCGTGGAATGTTGCCTGCAGCGTGGGCACGGCGACGTTCACGACCGTGCCATCAATGAAAGCCATGCTTGAGCCCAGGATGGTCGCCGCCAGGATCCAGGGTCCGGCTGCGGCTGCTGGTTGAACGTACGCCCTACCTAACGCGATCAGGCATTCGTCGCATGGCGTTTTCATAAACCTAGGGATGCCCTGGCCTGGGGATTTGGTGCGAATTTGTGAAGGTCAGCAAGCGATGGTCGCGAAGGTCCTCTTTGCTCGAGAGGTACTGGCAAAATTACTGGCCAGAAGACAGCAAACGGGAAGTCGGGTCGGGTGCACATCGGAGGTCGTAACTCCAACAAAATACGCGAGTAGTGAGGAGGCTGGTTCGATTAGCAAACCGCCGCACGGGGATCCGTCTCATGAATCTTTCGTAAAGGCTCCGGTGAAATCAGAAACCGGGGCCTGCGGTTTTTGCGAACGCGAGACATCGACGGAGTGACTCCCATGAGACCGAAAGCCAGCTTGTTTTGGCTGGCAGTTGGCGGTGCGGGACCGCATTGGAGGGTCAAGGTCGCAGCCGGAGCGAAACAAGTGTCCGGTCTCGACATCTTTTTTCCTTTCGGTTAGCGCTTCTTCGAGGAACTGAATAACGACGGACTCGTATAGATGCGGAGCCGTCTGAAATGTGGTGTCATGATCGGCGTTCGGTATCACAAGGAGGCGCTTCTGAGGACTGCGCGCCATGTCGAACATGATTCTAGCGTTCTGTGCCGGGCAAATTTCATCTTTCTCGCCGGAGATGAATAGAATTGGACGCGTCCCAAGCTGCGAGATTGGCGCCAGCGTATTCGTCTCCCCTCGAGTCAGCCAGATACCTGTGCGAAGGTAATATATGGGCTTCACGGCCCACTCTACGCCGCGAAAACCCGCCAAACGAAGCCCGAAGCGTTCCCAAAACGACCGTTCCGGATCCTGTGAAAGGAGGATTGTCGCTCGGCTGACCATGTCTCCAAAAGAGATGAAAGCACCGTCGGCAACCACTGCGGCAAGATCGGGTGAGTCTGCGGCAGCATAGAGTGCAGCGACAGCGCCGTATGAATGGCCCATCGCAGCAACGGGTCCGACTTGCCCCCGGCTCCTTAGAAATTTGAGAGCTGCAAGGATATCCCGCGATTCCACATAACCAGGCCCGGTAAAGTGCCCGCCGCTTTCTCCGTGATCGCGCAGGTCGATTAGAAGTGCGCCGTAGTTGTGGTGCACCAGGATCGCTGCCCGCGATAACATGTCGGAGCGATTCCCGTTGATTCCGTGCGCAACGATCACAGTGCCATGAGAGGCCCCATGTGGCGGAATGTACCAGCCTTTCAGCAGAATCCCCTCTTGCGACGAAAAAGACACATTCTCGGCTTGTAATCCGAAATCTTCAGGCCGAGCTCTAAAAGTTCTCCAATAAGGATGGTTTCCTGTCACCGGAATCGTTGCAAGAAACCCAAGGAACGCCCAGGTGCCAATGATCGATGCCAAAACAAGGGCTAGGCGGCGGATTCTGATTTTTCGTGCTGAGCTTGTGGATTTCACACGGCGAATCGTCCCCTAACCAACACTATCATTGAAAAAACCACTTTGCGCGTATCGTGATACTGCTCAGCCACAGCGCTTTGGCCGTGAGAATAGTGCCTACCGAGGGGACGTGCAAACAAACTGCAGCCGACATCAACAACGCCTCTCCCGCCCCGCTGCTGACTCATTTCGATGACCCGCGGATTTTTCGCCATGCCATAAAAAGGGGCCGAACCATTGGTCCGACCCCGTCTCTCCTTCTGGCTGCTGTTCCCCAATTCGTTCGCACCTCACGGCTCTCGCGGCCGCTGGGGCTTTTCCTTAGGCGGAGGCGCGGGATGTGGTGCGGGAGCCGGGTGCTGATTTGCAGACGGGTTGCTTGGGTGAGCCGGAGCTGTTTTCGGCGGCCCCTCGTGTTGTGGAGGAGCATTGTTTGGGTGAGAAGCCTTCGGTGCAGACGCTGGCGGGTGAGCGGGGGTTGCGTCTGGATGACTCGGCGCCGGGTGGGCCGGTGAGGCATTGCTTGGGTGAGAAGGCTTCGGCGCGGGAGCGGGCTGCTCGTTTGGACGAGTGGGTGCCGACCGGGGCTGAGGCGCCGGATGCACGGGTGGCGCATTGCTTGGATGTGAGGGTCTAGGCGCTGGAGCCGGCTCAGCCCGTGACGGTGCTCGTTCAGGCTGAGTCGGAGCGGGTTTCGCATGGCTCGGAGCCGGTTGGTTCGGCGCGGCCGGAGTTCTTTCCGGTGTGCCCGTATGACCTTTGTTCATTTCGCCAGCGTGCGAGGTTGCCGCTAAATCGGGGCGTCCATGGTTGACCGAAGCTTCCATCGTGCGGTTCGTGCTCGCTGCCCGCTGATGCTGCGTCTGCTCGGCCGTCATCGGAACGCGCTGGTGACGCCCGGCCGCCGTTTCTGCCTGGGTCGGACGAGCCGTAGTTCCTCCCGGCCCTCCGTTGAAGCTCGCCCGGTTGTTCGAGGCGCCATAGTTCGTGACCGTTGTGTTGTAAACGTTGCGTATCACGGTCGTGTTCACGTTCGTGACATTTTTGTTGTAATAGTATTGGTTGCCTCTCCAGGACCCGCCGTAAAAGCCTGTGCCGGGATAGCCGAATCCATAGTTAATCCCGCCATAAAACCCAACGGTTGGTCCCCAGTAACCCGCATTCCAGACGTAGAACCCGTCTACGAAGCCCCAATAGCCCGGCGTCCACAACAGTCCGACTTCAGGAGGTAAAACCCAAGTGCCGGGAACCCAGTAATAGCCGATGTCGTCGTTGTAGGCCCAATAGCCCGGCACCCAGATGTAGCCGGGTCCAGGGCAGATTGGCTGGGCATAGATAGGCAGGAGGGGTGGACCTACTCGCACACGTATCGCGACACCAACATCTACCGCTGACGTCGAACGCGGTGTCGCACGTGTAGGAAAGGCCAGGACGGGAACAACCAGCACCAGCGAACCAATCAGATTGGTGATCCGCATAGCACTCACCTTTCTGGCGTCGGCCGGGCGTTTTCTGTTCCGTGCGGCCCGTCGCCATGGGCCGTACACTTATTTAGAACACTCTCCGCGTTCATGGGTTGCGGTGAAATCCCTAATCGAAGCGTTGACAAAGAGATAGGATTCGCAGCGTCCCTGCCTTCTCCCTGTCTTTACCCTACAGCATTCTTTGTACGCCAACCCCGCTTGTGAGTGTGCGTATTTCTCTCTGGCAGCGTCTTGCCCGAAGAGCCGGGTCAGGTGGCCGGCTGACGTCAAGCGCTTCGCAGACCACCGCACCGTGTCAAAAACCGAGGAGCGCAGTGAGGGTATGCGGCGCGAGAAAAGAGGCGCCCGCCCTTGGTGCGCCTCGCGTCTTCGTGCCGGGCATGAGCCGTGTGCTCCGGATCAATCCGCCTTCCGGAGAATCGGCGACGAGACTAGTCCTCGGGCTGGGATTGAGTGCTATCTTAGTTGTCGAGCATCCGCGTGGTTGAGTAACCCGAGTAAATGAAGTCGCGTCCTTCGTCGGTACCGGCAAAGAACCAACCGACGACGGCCGGCGGGTATCCCTCGTCGGTTGCGCTCGTATCAAGAACAAAGTAAGCCTTTCCACGCGGATTTGGGTAAGAATCCCCAATAGTCATCAGTGTCGCGAGAAGTTGGGACTCGCTCCCATTCCACACTTGTACGATGAAACGGTCCGAATTGCTGGGGAATAACTTGAACACATAAGTTCCCGCCGGTAACACCTGGCCTGGGATCTCTACGTCTTGATCGAACGCAACTGTGGTTTTCTTGTCCCAGTCGCCTGCCTTTGCGCGGGAACTAAGCGGTAACACCAGCAAGATTGCGGCAATTGTGAGCAGAACGACGCCTTTTTTCTGCATTTCAGACCTCCGCATTCGATTTTGGCCGGGGAAACAGGCTAGGTAAGAGGCTGGATGGAGGGCAGGCTAAAGCGTAGAGTGCAGGTTCCCCTAGTTGTTAAACGTGCGCGAGCCCGAAGCGTCGTCGAATCTCTGAAACAAGGGTTTCGAGCTCTGCCCGACACGCTATTTGGGTGTCAGGTCGATTCATCCCGCCCGATGGGCCTTCCTTCAGCCTTCATGTGGGATTCTCAATATCTTCGCCTCGGTGAGAAGTGACAGCGTTCCACTTTGCCCGCTCTTTTGCTCGCGCAGGTCCCATCTCCCGTGGTCGTTCTTCTCCTTCTATTTCTAACTCTGCTGCTCGCCAGTCGCCTTCTGCCGAGCCGATATTCGGATCCCGTCTTTGATAAATCTCATAGGCGCGTTTTTGTACTTGCCGAAACCGCTCTTCAGTAGTTGGCATTTTGCACCACGGAGATATCTTCAAAGCTGTTCATGCCCTTGGCAATACCAGCAATGCTGTACTCTTTCCGGACGTGGTGGTCTGGGCGCCAGAACCCTAGGGTCTACCCACGCTCGTCCTGGTGCAAAAAAATGCCCGACGACGCGTCGTGTTCGACAGGAGGCTTTGGCGGTGCTTCGCGAACACTCCGCAGTGCCCAAGGCCGAAGTCATGCCGGGCAATGAGTCGAACGAGGCTGCGTTGTTTTTTGCTTGGACGTCGAACGCCGGAAGACGCCGTCAGCTCTCCAGCTTAAAGATCCGGTCCATCGATAGCCACTTGTCCCCTGGCGGCGTTCCCGGCAAGGCCTGTTGAAACCTCCACATCAAGGCTTCCCATTCGCGGACCTTCGGATTGTTCGCGTCAGCCTCGGCCTTCTTTGCAAACGAAAAACCTTCGTCCACTTCCATAATCATGAACAAGCGCGTTCCCCGGAGATAAATCTCCAGATCCTGAATGCCCGCGTCCTTGAGGCTGGCGGTGATTTCCGGCCAAATCTTCTCGTGGTAGCGTTTGTAGGCTGCGATCAGTTCCGGATCGTCCTTTAAATCTAGCGTCAAGCAGTGACGTCTGTTCATGCCAGTGCACCCTGATTGTCTGACCGAACGCATTCCTTGTTTGACACGGGGGACGGCCTGTATCCCGCTAAGCCGAAATAGAGGATGAACAGATAACACAGCAGGGGAACAGCGAATGCTCTTTGAATGCTCGAGGCATCGGAAATTCTTCCCATCATCGCCGGGAAAAGCGCACCACCAATGATGGCCATGACCAGAAGCGATGAACCACGCTTGGTGAGCGGCCCGAGATTCTTGATGCTCAAGGCAAAAATCGTGGGAAACATGATGGAGTGAAAGAACCCGAGAAGGACCACGGCGCAGACCGGGATCAAGCCGGAACCGCCAAGCGCCACCGCCGCGCACAGAAGTGCACCCGCGGCGAAGATCGACAACAGCCGCGGCGGCGCAATTCGCTTCATCAAAGCGGAGCCCGCGAAACGGCCGAACATGAATCCGGTCTGGTGCAGCAACAGGTAGAAAGCCGCAGTTTTCGCGGAAATTCCGGATACCGCGAATTGCGCATAGCGAATCACGAAGCTGGCGACGCCCACCTGCGCCCCCACGTAGAAGAACTGGGCGATCACGCCCTTCACCAGATGACCCTGAGAAAGAAGGCTTCCCCATTTTGCCTGTGAATCTCCATTCGTCCGTGCCGCAGACGCCTCCTGCAAGTCCGGAAGATGCGCCATCTGAATGAGCACGGCGACGAGGAAAAAAATGGCGGCGATCATTACGTATGGTCCCTTCACGGTGCTGGCTTCAGCGGCACGGTGGGCGGCCAGCTCGGCTGCGCCCATGGCGCCCAGGGCCGGCGCATGCTCCGCACCGGTGAGGATGAAGGCTCGCCCGACGAGCGGGGAAAGCATGGCACCCACGGCATTAAAGGACTGCGCGAAATTCAAGCGCCGCTCCGCGCTCGCAGGCGGGCCAAGGATGGTCACGTAGGGGTTTGCCGCGACTTCGAGGAAGCTCTGGCCGCAGGCCATCACGAACAAGGCGAAAAGAAAGAACTCATAAGCACTCGAGGAAGACGCGGGCAAAAAGAGCACTGCACCCGTGGTGCACAGGAACAGGCCGGCAAGAATTCCTTTCTTGTAACCGATCTTCTCCATCACCTTTCCAGCCGGAAAGGCAGCCAGGAAGTAACCTCCGAAAAAAGCCACTTGAATGAATGAGGATTGGAAGTCGCTCAAGCCGAAGGCCTTCTTCAGGTGGGGAATGAGGATGTCGTTGAGATTGACGCCAAAAGCCCACAGGAAAAAAAGGCTCGTGATCAGGATGAAGGGCACAAGAAAACGGCGCTCCGTGACGGCAACGGACTGCTTCTCCCGGCCCGGCTCGGAAACAAGGGTCATCGGTCGTCTCCGTTAGGTCAAAGCGCGATCGAGATGGGCGTATCCGGCGTCAACAAAGATGTGCTGGCCGGTAATGTGACTGGCTCTTGCTGAAATCAGGAACACCACCATATCGGCGATCTCTTCCGGCTCGGTCATGCGTTTTCCCAAAGGAATCTTGGAGATGATTCTGGCCAGCTTTTCCTCGGGATTGGGAAAAGTGGAGAGCCATTGCTGATAGAGCGGGGTGGCCACTTCCGCGGGAACTACCGCGTTGACGCGAATTCCCGTGGAAAGCAGTTCCGCAGCCCATTCACGGGTAAGGCCGAGAATTGCCGCTTTCGCGGCGACGTATCCCGATGTGCCTCCCTGTCCGGTGACCGCGGTTTTGGAGCTGATGTTCACGATCGATCCGCGGGTTTCCTTCAACGCGGGCAGGGTATGGTGAGCCATGCTGTAGTAATGCACCAGATTCAATTCGAGCGAAGCCACGAACTGCTCGGTGGTGCCGCGCTCAAGTCCCACATTGTCGTTGGCGCCGACATTGTTCACCAGGGCGTCAAGACGGCTGAACCGACGCAGCGTTTGCTCAACGGCCTGGGGGCAGGTTTGTCGCGCGGTAATCTCTCCTGGAATGAACGCGGTGTCCGCGCCGGAAACACGCAACTCTGCTTCGAGCTTTTGACCCGCTTCCGTATCGCGGTCCAGGAAGACTGGAATCGCTCCTTCCGCCGCGCACGCCCGCACGATCGCGGCGCCAATTCCCTTTGCACCGCCGCTTACCAAGATGACTTTTCTCTTCAGTTGCAGGTCCATGGTTAGCCACGCAGGTTGAAGTAGCCGCCGTCCAACGGATAGTCGACACCGGTGATGAAAGACGCCTCGTCGGAGCAGAGAAACAGGGCGAGAGAAGCCACTTCTTCGGGCTTGCCCATCCTTCCCACCGGTTGCGAGTGCGCGAGTTTGTCATACATCTCCCTTTCGCGTCCCGGGTAGCTCCTTTGCAGGTAATCATCGACGAATGGCGTGTGCACGCGTGCCGGGGAGATGCAATTGCAGCGAATCTGGTATTGAAGGTAGTCCTTTGCCACGGAATAGGTCATGGCGATCACGGCGCCTTTGCTGGCGGAATACGCAAAACGGTCGGCGAGTCCGGCAGAACCCGCGATGGAAGCCATGTTCAGAATGACGCCCCCGCCGTTCGCCTTCATGTGCCCGACACAGGCTTGCAACCCATTGTAGATGCCCTTCACATTCACGCGGAGCACGCGTTCGAAATCCTCTTCCGTCGTCGTTTCTACCGTGCCGATATGAGAGATCCCCGCGTTGTTTACCAGGATGGAGACGCGCTCGCGTGCGAAAATGTGCCGAAATGTTTCGCGGACCTGCGGGGGGTTCGTCACGTCGCAGCAATGGGCCGTGGCATCGGCCCCCGCCGCGGCGGCTTCCTTTGCGGCACCCTCGGCTTGTTTCGCGCTAATGTCGACGATGCGCACCGCCGCGCCGTTGGCCGCGAACCGCAAAGCGATCGCACGGCCGATGCCGCTGCCTCCGCCGGTAATGATGGCGACTTTGCCGTCAAGACAGAAATTTCTGATATCGCTGGTTGCCTCGCTCAGAGAGAGACTCCTCGCTTCCAGGGAATAAAATCTTCCTGACCTTTTTGTTCTGCTTTGGTGCGCACCTCCCCGCTCGCCACCTGAATCACAAACTCCAGCACTTCCTCTCCCATCTGCGGAATGCTCTTCTCCCCGGAAATAATCGCTCCGGTATCGATATCGATGATGTCCGGCATGCGCTCTGCCAAGGAGGAGTTTGTCGCAAGCTTGACCACCGGAGCGACGGGATTGCCCGTAGGTGTGCCCAGTCCGGTGGTAAAGAGGACCAGCGTTGCGCCGGCACCCACCTGTGCAGTGACACACTCGACATCGCTTCCCGGTGTACATTGCAGGTTTAGACCCGCTTTTGCCACATATTCCGGATAGTCCAAGACGGCGGTTATGGGCGAATTCCCGCCTTTTCTTGCCGCACCCGCCGATTTCATGGCGTCGGTCAGCAACCCGTCGCGCATGTTGCCGGGACTCGGATTCATTTCGAAGCCAGAGCCTACAGCTTTCGCGCGCGCGCCGTAACTCCTCATCAGCTGAATGAACCTGTCGGCTACTTCCCCGCTCGTGCTACGGTTGATGAGTTCTTGTTCGACCCCGCAGAGTTCTGGAAATTCGGAAAGGATCGTTCGACCCCCGAGGGCCGCGACTAGGTCCGAAGTGTGTCCAATGGCCGGATTGGCGGACAGGCCGGAGAATCCGTCCGAGCCTCCGCACTTCAATCCCAGACAGAGGGCCGCAAGAGGTGCAGCCGTCCGCTGGCACTGATTGGCCCGGATCAAACCGAGGAAGGTTTCGCGAATGGCTCGCGTCAGCATGGCGGCTTCTGTGCCGCTTTGTTGCTGCTCCACAATCACCAGCGGCTTGTCAAAATTCGGGTTGCGCTTGCGCAGTTCGTTGCGCAGGATTTCAATCTGCGCATGTTGACACCCGAGGCTGAGCACCGTGGCACCAGCGACATTCGGGTGGTGAATGTATCCCGCAATCAGGCCGCACAAATTGTTCGAGTCCTCGCGTGTTCCTCCGCAGCCGCCCTCATGCGATAGAAAACGGATGCCGTCGAGATTCTCGAAAAGGGGCGAAGGTTTGCGGCCTTCGGGAGTTCCCTCCAGATTGCGCGAGCTGATTTCCTCGACGCGGCCCTGGCGATAGAGCAGCGCCAGTTTCGCGACCTGCTGCCGGTAGATCTCTGGCGCGGCAAACCCGAGTTCCTCCTCGAAAGCCCGCTTCAGCGCCGCAACATTTCGGTTTTCGCAGAAGACGAGCGGCACAACCAGCCAATAATTTCGCGTGCCGACTTGGCCATCGTTGCGCCGGTATCCGAAGAATTGTCGCTGTTTCCACGACGAGACATCCGGCGAAATCCATCGGAATTCGCCTGTTTTTTCGCGAAAGGGTGCAGCTTCGTGTTTCACGTTCCGGCTGGTAAGAAGCGCGCCGCGACCGATCGCTTCTACCGCTTTTCCGACAACCACTCCGTACATCTTCACGAGGGAGCCGGGCCCAAGATTCTCGATCGCAAACTTGTGTTTTGCCGGTACATCGCACTGCAAAACATAGGTCTCGGTGGCAAAGGGTATCTGTTCGCCTTTTCGCAAATCGGCGAGCGCAATCAGAACATTGTCTTGCGCATCGAGTTTGAGAACCTTATCCGGCATACCAGAAAGTCTAAGGCATTTCTCCATTCTGCGAGTCACACAGATTTTAAGTGCCAGAATTTCGCGGCATTCCCTCCGAGGACCGCCCGTCGCTCTTCCGCCGTGAACCGATTCAAATAATTCTTTACAACATTGATTGTTCGTTCGTAGGAAGCCGCCACGAGACACACGGGCCAGTCGGACCCGATCATCAACCGGTCAGGACCGAAGCAGGCAAAAGCGACATCAAGATACCTGTAGATATCGTCGGCTTTCCAGTATTGCCAATCTGCTTCGGTAACCAGGCCCGAGACTTTCGCGTAGACATTGGGAAAGGACGCCATCTCCCGGATTCCCCGCGCCCAGAGATCCACGGCGCCGCTCTTGATAGGAGGTTTCGCGAGATGATCCAAGACAAAGCGCTGCTCCGGGAATCGCCTGACGAATTCGGCTGCGGTCGGAAGATGTTTGGAATAAATCAGGATGTCATAAGCAAGGTCGAAATCTTCTAGGGTAGAGATTCCCCGCAGGAAGTCGGGGTCAAGCAGGAACCCATCCGGCTCGCTTTGGACAATGTGGCGAATCCCCACCAGCTTTGATCCTCCGACGAAGGACTGGAGCTCGGTGCGCAATCGAGGAGAACGCAGATCAAGCCAGCCCACGACTCCGAGAATGGAAGGATGCTCGTCGGCGAGCTTCAGCAGCCACTCCGTTTCTTCCCGCGTCTGGCGGACCTGCACGACGACGCTACCGCGGAATCCGCAACTCTCCAACAAGGGGCTCAAGTCGGCGGGCAGGAAATTGCGGCGGATGGCGGCCATACTGCCGTCGATCCAGTCGTATTCACGCGCGTTATAGAGCCAAAAGTGCTGATGGGCGTCGATCCACATTAGGGTAGTCAAGGCTTCTGAACAGCGAATCCGTTTTCTGGCGAACACCCAGTCTTTCTACAAGAGCCCAGAGGAAGTCGGTGGGCCGATCCGCGAGCACTTCCTCTCGCCGGCGAGCCCAGACTCACAAGGTGCGGGAGATCCTCTGGTGTGAGGGCCCGTTGCCTATTGGTTTTGGCCTGGCCCGACACCAGAGGTTGCCTGTCCCTTGGTCGCGCCGGCGCGGACCTTCCGCCGATTACAGGACATAGCAACCTCCTGAAGATAACGGGCTAGCGAGAATCGTCATGTTAGGTGGCCGAACCGAGGCAAGTCAATCGCAAGGACTCGACTGGTGAGCTGTGAGGGAATTGTCTCGACGCGCTTGCAGCAACTGGACAGAGCGTCAGCCGAGGATCAGTCGTGGGCCTCGACAGACCAGGGTGCCAGCCCCCGGGACGGCAACCCGGAACGGACCAAGCGCAAACGGTATTACTCAAGAGGATGAACTTGAAGCGCGGCGTTCGACTCTACACTCGAAGATTTGCGAGGGCGATCAGTTCGCCCGCAGCACGACCAGGCTGACATCGTCCTGAAAACGGCCAGCGCAGTGGTCTGAGGCGGCGGCCAGGATCGCATCGTGGAGTTGCACCGCGCCAAGGTGGCTGTGCTGTGCCGCAACTTTCACCAAGCGTTCTTCGCCAAACGGATCTCCCGACCGACCGCATGCTTCTACGATGCCGTCAGTAAAAAGGATCAGAGCATCTCCCGAGTGCAACTCCGCCGCGCGCTGACTAAACGGCCAGTTGGGAAACTGTGCCAGAACCGCGTCCCCGCTGCTTAAGGTCTCAACGCGCCCTCCCGAGCGGATGAGTAGAGGAGGATTATGCCCGGCATTGCAATAGGTCAGGCGACCGTCTCCGCTATGCAGAATGCAGTAGAAGAAGGTGACGAATTTACCGAGCAGTGTAATCTCGCACAGGGCACGGTTGAGCCGCCGGCACACCTCTTGCGGCTCAATCAGCTCCAGCATCAGCGGCCGAAGCGCTGCCTGTACGCTCGACATAAGCAGTGCGGCAGGCAAACCCTTCCCGGAGACGTCCGCAATCGAGAGGGACGTCTGTGTCTCGCTGAGCCGAACCACGTCGTAGTAGTCTCCCCCGACGACACGAAACGGCTGCGATGCGGCTGCAATTTCAAATCCGGGCACGTGAGGGATGGATTTGGGAAAGAGATTCTTCTGGATCTCTCGAGCTTCGCGGAGTTCTTCCTCTCGCCAGGGCTGCTGGCTCACCAGATCGCGATGCCGCGCGATCTGAGCCTGAATCTTTTCGAGCAGATGGCTGTTTTGCCAGGGCTTCTGGACAAAGTCGGACGCGCCGCGTCGCATGGCTTCGACGGCCAAATCGACGGTGCTCCAGGCGGTCATCACCAGCACCGGTAAAGTTTCGTCCATGACTCGGATTTGGGACAAGAGATCCAGTCCTTCGCCCCCGGAGGTCGTGTCTCGCGTGTAGTTCAGGTCGATAAGAAGCAGATCGAAATCGTCCGCTTGGAGTGCTTCCAGCACCGCGGAGGGTTGCGTGACTACTTTCGTCTGATAGCCACCTGGCTTCAGCAGCAATTGGAGGGCATCGAGAATATCGCCCTGATCATCGGCTAAAAGGATGCGAGCCGGTGTTCGCTGCTCGGTACTTGCGACGAGGGCCATTTCCAGCATCTCCTTTGTTCGATGAGAATCGCACACGCTGGGCCACACCTCTGGCGCAGCTTAAGTTACTGATTCAATGGCACCCCGTTGAAGGTCGCAACGCGCCCACGAAGACATGGAGTGTCCGATGATGGAAATCCTGTGTTCGGAAATGAACAGAATGGACAAGAATTGCCCTGCGGCCTTAAATCTGGGGGCTGCTCGGGCCTGCGTCCGCGGCAAGCGCATGGCGGTGCGTCCAAGGAAGGCATGGTGGGAATCGGTTGAGGTTACGTTTGAGCCGTGCATTGCTCGGGCTTCCGGGGATTGCGGATCAGTTATCAGCTTCAATCAACTTTTCGTGCCTTCAATCAGCCCAAAAAAGGCGAAGCGCAGCTAAGTGGGAGAACTGTGCGCTCGGGCCGTGCCCCAACGTCGGAATGCGCCGACCAGCTGTAGGCCTTCAATTATTCGACAGCGATCTTCGCGCCGCGCTGGCCGGGCTTCGACAATCGATCGATCCGACTGTCGATCACGGCGCGAATACCTTTCAGGAACTCG
>DATFTB010000066.1:0-13949 GCA_035262325.1 Candidatus Acidiferrum sp. | reverse complement strand
CTCGCCCTGCGGCTCACGATGATTTCGGTCTTCGGCCTTGCGCTTCATGGGTGTAACGCCCAGAAAAGCAGCACGGGCCCTTCGATTGAATTCACCAAGATTCCGCCCGCCGCGCAGGGTGGCCGGGAGAGGGTTGACACTATCGCCGGCCGGGTCAGAAACGCTCGCCCAGGACAACAAATCGTTGTCTATGCGAAGAGCGGGCCGTGGTGGGTGCAACCCTGGCCCGATCGCGCTTTGATTCCAATTCACGCCGATTCAACATGGAGCACAGAGACTCACCTCGGATTCGAGTATGCGGCGTTATTGGTGAATCCGGACTATCAGCCGCCCCCGACAATGGATGTTGCACCCACGGAAGGCGGTCGTGTGGTGCTGGTAAAGATCGTCAAAGGTGTTGGTGAGCCGCAGTTCGCACCCACCAAACTGCTTCATTTCAGCGGATACGATTGGAACGTTCGCACCATAGCGAGCGATCGCGGAGGAATGAACAATTTATACGATGCTGACAATGCCTGGACGGATGTGAGTGGAGCTCTGCATCTTCGCATCAAGAAGAAAGCCGACCGGTGGTCCTGTGCAGAACTCTTCCTGACGCGAAGCCTCGGGTATGGAACCTACATCCTGGTAGTGCAAGACACTTCTCATCTGGAGCCTGCTGCCGTTCTAACTATGAATACCTACGACGAATGGGCTGGAGAGCAGCATTTCCGCGAGTTGAACCTTGCCATCGGCCGATGGGGCGACGCCACCAACAAGAAAAATGCGCAGTATGGAGTTCAGCCTTTTTACGTCCCTGGCAATCTAGTTGAGTTTATCGCGCCTCCGGGTACTGTCACTCATTCGTGGCATTGGGAGTCCGGAAGCGCTTCCTTCAAGACCGTCCGAGGACCTTCCCAGGCTGGAGCGTCCGTGGTAGACGAACACGTGTTCACGTCAGGAGTACCTTCACCGGGGCAGGAGGTGATTTACCTCGCGTTCTTTGTAGTTGCGAGCAAGGAGAATCCCCTGCGACACGAGAATGAGGTTGTTATTGAGAAATTCGAGTACCGCCCGTAAAGGAGGTTTCCGAACGCGGTGGCTGGTCCATAGGTTTCTGACTGGCGTTGCGCTCGCGTGTTCAGCTCTCCCAGCGCTGGCCATTGATCCTGACCGCGCGATCTCCCAATACATTCGAGACCGGTGGGGGAGCGACAAAGGATTTCCCGGGGGATCGGTTTCGGCGATCGCACAAACCGCTGACGGGTACTTGTGGATCGGTACCGAGAAGGGTCTGATTCGCTTCGATGGCTTGAACTTCGAGCTTTTCGAGCTTGCGGTCCCGAGTTCCCTCCCCATTGGTCCGGTTCAGGGACTGATGGCTGACGCGGAAGGGAATTTGTGGATCGTGCTACAGAGCACCCAAATTCTGCGCTACCGCGACGGAAAATTTGAGCTCGGGCGCGGGGAAGCAGAGTTCGGAATCACTTCCGTCGGTCGACGCGGAGACGGTACCGTCCTGCTCTCCTCGCTTGCCCTTGGCACTCTTGCATTCCGTGCCGGAAAATATGAAATTCTTTTGTCCCCATCCGAACTATCGCCCCCTGAAGCAACCGCAACAACGGAAGCGGACACTCGCAATACCCGCCTCAGCTGGGCCATAGATTTCCGGCCTCAACGACTTGCCCCACCCAACTCAGCCGTCACCGCGATGGCGGAAACGGCCGATGGCAGGGTGTGGCTCGGCACGCGGGACAAAGGGCTCTTCTACATGAGCCAGGGACGCGTGTTTCCGGTCGGCAACGGGCTACCAAGCAGCCAGATCAACTGCTTACTCGCCTTTGAAAACCGAGAGCTGTGGATCGGGACAGACCGTGGGATGGTGCGGTGGAACGGCACGGAAGTGACCTCCTCGGGAGTTCCAGACGCGCTCCGTCACGTCCGGGTTTTCGCAATGATCCGGGACCGCAACTCGAACATCTGGGTCGGCACGGCGGATGGACTCATGCGGGTCAATCCCCAGGGAGTTTCCGCGGAGCGGGCTGGCCCTAAAACCAGTCTCGCGGTAACTGCACTTTTCGAAGATCGTGAAGGAAATCTGTGGACGGGAGGTCTTTCGGGAATTCAACGTCTGCGAGACAGCGCGTTTGTCACCTACACGGTCGCGGATGGTTTGCCGTCGGAAAGAAATGGACCGGTTTACGTCGACCAGCAAGGGCGCACCTGGTTTGCTCCCTTGCAGGGCGGACTGCAATGGAGCAAGGGAAGGCAGCATGGAAGTGTGACGGAAGCCGGCTTGGCCCGGGACGTGGTTTATTCCATTTCAGGCCGTGAAAACGAACTGTGGGTTGGCAGACAACGCGGTGGACTTACATCTCTTCGTACTAGCGGTGGCTCGTTTATCGCCAAGACCTATACGCAAGCAGACGGACTTGCTCAAAACAGCGTTTATGTCGTGCGCGAGAGCCGTGATGGAACCGTGTGGGCCGGGACGCTGAGCGGCGGGGTAAGCCGATTCGATGGCCGACGATTCAGGAACTACACGACCGCGACGGGTCTCGCGTCCAACACCGTTACGTCGATTCGGGAAACGCGTGACGGCAGCATCTGGTTTGGCACTCCGAATGGCCTGAATTCGTTGTCTAACGGACGGTGGACAACGTACACGACAAAAGACGGCCTGCCCTCCGAAGATGTGAACTGCCTCTTCGAAGATTCGTCGGGTACGTTGTGGACGGGAACATCGAATGGCCTGGCTTTTTTAAGCTCCGGCCATGTTCAGGTTCCCAGCAACCTACCCGCGTTGTTGCGCGGAAAAATCTTTGGTGTGGCAGAAGACCAGCTGGGATGGTTTTGGATCGCGACCGCCGATCACGTCCTGCGGGCCGAACGGAACAAAATCGCCTCGGGCACGCTGGGACCCTCCGATCTTCGCGAGTATGGGGTCGCCGATGGTCTGCGCAGCACGGAGGGAGTCAAACGAAGCATGTCGGTCATTTCCGACCCCTCGGGGAGGATCTGGTTTTCGCTGAGTCGCGGACTGTCGGTTGTCGACCCGTCTCGCGCCACGGACACCTCGGCGCCCGCGATCCCTCAGATTCAGGGGCTTTCTGCTGATGGCAGTCGCATAAACCTCCAAGACCCGGCTCACATTCCTCCCTCGCCCAAAAGAATCACTTTCACTTACACGGGGCTGAGCCTCGCCGTTCCCGAGCAAGTTCGCTTTCGATATTTTCTCGAAAATTTCGACCGCGGCTGGAGTGAGCCGGTTACGGCCCGGGAGGCTGTTTACACCAACCTTGGCGCAGGCTCGTATCGTTTTCGCGTGGTCGCCAGCAACAGCGAGCACCAGTGGAACGGCTCGGAGGCTGCGGTCCGGTTTGTAATTGAACCGCTATTTTGGGAAACATGGTGGTTCCGGGCCACGTGCTTCGCCCTGGTTCTTCTTTTGGTATGGTGCGCGCACCGCTATCGTTTGTACCAGCTCACCCGGCAATTCAACATGCGCTTCGAAGAGCGGGTCGGCGAGCGAACCCGCATTGCGCGGGATCTACACGATACCTTGCTGCAGAGTTTTCACGGCCTGTTGCTTCGTTTTCAAGCGGTTTCAAACCTTCTTCCGGCGCGCCCCCAGGAGGCCAAAGAAAGACTCGAAGACGCCATCGATCAAGCAACCCAAGCCATCACCGAGGGTCGCGACGCTGTGCAAGGTTTGCGCGCGTCTGCGACGGCGCCAAACGATCTGGCCCAAGCCTTGAGTGCGCTTGGACAGGAGCTGGGATCTGACGGTATGAGCCAGCATTCTCCCGAGTTTCGGGTTGAGGTGGAAGGAGCACCGCGAGAGCTTCAAGCGATCCTGCGCGACGAAGTCTACCGCATTGCCGGCGAGGCGCTGCGCAACGCCTTCCGGCACGCACAGGCACGGCGGATCGAACTAGAGATCCACTACGATGAGCGCCAGCTGCGCTTGCGAATCCGTGACGATGGGAAAGGAATGGAAACGCAGGTGCTCGATAGCGCCGGCCGCCCTGGTCACTGGGGCCTGCGAGGGATGCGCGAACGGGCCAAAGTCATTGGTGGAAATCTCGAACTGTGGAGCAATCTCGAATCCGGTACTGAAATTGAATTGACGATTCCCGCTTCGATTGCTTACGCCGCATCGCCCCCCCGACGGCGTTCCTGGTTTTCCGGTAAACGAGCGGCGACGCATGACTGAGCAATCGGCGCCGCTCGGCGAAGACGGCACGATTATCTTGCTGACGAGCTCTTGCATACGACCTTGCGCATTGCGCTGTCGTCGCCCATTATCTTCTGCACCCGCCCAGGCTCGAGCGCGTCCCACATTCCTGACGGGCAAAGACCGCAAAGGACACCGGGGCTTGCATGACACGGGCGAATGGACCAAACTTGTGGAATGCAAACGGACGGTTTCGAGTAAGCTCGATTCTGGCACGGAAATTGAACTGAGCATCGCCTCTTCACCCGCTTACACGCCGCTCAGAACCCGCCCGGGTCGTGATTTTCTGGAAAGGGAACGGCGATAAAATCATGACGGTCGGCTCCAGCCCGATTCGCATTCTAGCGGTCGATGATCATCCGGTGTTCCGCGAGGGTATCGCGGGGCTCCTGGTCGATCAAACGGACATGAAATTAGTCGCCCAGGCGGCCAACGGGCGAGAAGCCATCGAACTGTTCCGGGTTCACCGGCCTGACGTCACATTGATGGACATCCAGATGCCGGAACTGAATGGCCTCGATGCCACCATCGCGATTCGCAATGAGTTTCCGCACGCCCGCATCATCGTACTCACGACCTACGCCGGCGATGTTCAGGTTTTACGCGCTCTCAAAGCAGGGGCCCAGGCTTATCTGTTGAAGAATTTGTTACACAAAGAACTACTTGAAACCATTCGCGCCGTCCATTCTGGGAAAAAGATTGTTTCACCGGAGATTTCCTACCAGATCGCTGAGCATGCCACGGACGATGCCTTGACCCCCGCGGAAGTCGCTGTCCTGCAACTGATTGCGGCCGGCAGTGCCAACAAACAGATTGCGGATCAACTTTCGATTAGCGAAGAAACGGTCAAAAGCCGAGTTAAGCAGATCCTCTCCAAACTGGGGGCCAACGACCGGACCCACGCCGTCATGATCGGGCTGAAGCGCGGAATCATTGAACTTTCATCACTCTAAAGGGTTGTCCGGATGCCCTCGATCAGGGCTTCCCTGCAAACAGTCCCAAGCCCTCTAATTGATATGGAGTATCGTGAGATCCCGCTCGAGGAGCCCTTTCTGCGAAGACTCTTCTCGTCATTTGCCCGCGGTTGGCCCGGTGGCGGCCTGCTGTTTATTCGGGTCGTCGCCGCCACGGCACTGCTCGATCAGGCGGTTAACGCGCTGAAAAGAGGAGCGTCACACGAGTCAACCGCACTGGCGGTACTTGCAGCGAGCGCTGGACTTCTTCTCTTAGCCGGCTTATGGACGCCTATCGCGGGAGCGGTCGTGGCGGTCGTCGAGTTTTGGAGCGCGTTCTCGCAGCCCGGAGATCCATGGACTTTCGTCCTCCTGGGTAGTATCGGTACCGCCCTGGCACTGCTCGGTCCGGGTGCCTGGTCGATCGACGCTCGCATCTTTGGCTGGAAGCGCATCGATATCCGGGACCGCCAGGGTTAGTTTCCTACCCCCAAAACGGGTTAATTCCTCCTCCCCTAAAGCAGTAAGTCTTGGCAACAAAAGAGAGCCAACGGACGTGCTTCGATAAAGTCTGCGATCGACTCCATCCTAGGGATGTGCGCCGGGCGAGTTCGTTTCACAATCCACGCGTATCAAGGTCGTGCCGAGAAATTCTGGCGCACCACTGGGGAGGATGTCATGGCCACAACAGCGCAACGGGCTCACGAGAAGGAGTTGGACACCAAAAAACGGAGTGCCTCCTCCCGCCGCTTTGAAGAGGCCTTGCGAGAAAAGATCGTCGGGCAGGACGAAGCCGTGGAAGCGCTCGTCGAACTCTATCAGGTGTTTTCTGCCGGGCTGCATTCTCCGGGGCGTCCGGTCGGAAACCTGTTGTTCCTGGGGCCAACCGGCTCCGGCAAGACCCGCATTGTCGAGGCGGCCGCGGAAATTCTCTTCGGCAATAGCAGTTCCGTCATCAAAGTGGATTGCGCGGAATTTCAACACTCACACGAAATCGCAAAACTGATCGGCTCGCCGCCAGGGTATCTGGGACACAAAGAGACCCATCCGCTGATCACCCAGGAAGCGCTGGCGGCCTCGCACACCGATGAACTGAAACTGTCGTTTCTCCTGTTCGAGGAGATCGAAAAGGCCAGCGATGCCTTGTGGCAGCTGCTTCTCGGGATACTCGACAAGGCGACTCTAACCCTCGGCGACAACCGGAGAGTCGACTTCTCACAGACGGTGATCATCCTGACTTCCAATTTGGGCGGTGCGGAGATCGCCGAACTGATGGAGGGCGGGATGGGTTTCGTTCAGCCGAAGGGCAGGCCCACGACCGGGCTAGATGAAAAAGTACAGCGGACGGCGGTGGAAGCGGCGCGAAGGAAATTCTCACCCGAGTTTATGAACCGTCTGGACAACGTTGTCGTGTTTCACCCCTTAAAGCAAGAGCAACTTGCCAATGTGCTGGAGATCGAGCTCGCGCAGGTGCGGAAGCGGGTACTCGATTCGTCGGCGGTCCCCTTCTCGTTTGAGATAACCAACGAAGGACGGCAGTTCCTGCTCGAAGAAGGGACGGACCAGAGATATGGGGCGCGCCACCTGAAGCGCGCGATCGAACGCCATGTGGTCTCCCCGCTCGCAAGGCTGTTGGGGACGGCACAGGTGCAGTCGGGCGACGTGCTCTTCATCGACCGTCATGCAGGCGAACAAGGCTTGGCTTTTCGCAAGGACAAGAATCGACGCTCTTTCCGTGAACAGTTACCTTTTGTCATGGCGATGCCGACGCAACTTGCGGTTGCACAACTGGGGGCCTAACACAGTTTTAGCTGTTGTGGACGAATTCTGAAGGGGTTCTGATCTTCGATCCGAAAAGGGGGGAAACATGATCGCAGTTGCTGAATACGCTTCCGAGGCAAATGAAACCAGCTTGAGGGCCGCCGCCTTTTATGGGCCGGACAAACCACTTGTGCGCAAGATGGAACGCACCGACTCCGCTTTCCTCGAGACGATCGTTGGTCGAACGGGCGGCCTGCGCGCAATCCTCTCGCAAGTCGAGGCGGTGGCACACACCAATGCTACCGTCCTGATTGCTGGAGAGACGGGAACGGGCAAGGAAGTCATCGCGCGTGCCATTCACGAGCTGAGTACTCGCCGAGCGAGAAATCTGGTCAAGCTCAACTGCGCCGCGATGCCTGCCGGCCTTCTCGAAAGCGAGCTTTTCGGGCACGAGCGAGGAGCTTTCACCGGCGCCGTCACGACCCATGTCGGCCGCTTCGCGCTCGCAGACCGTGGAACTTTGTTTCTCGACGAAATTGGGGACATGCCGCTGGAGCTCCAACCGAAGCTGCTCCGCGTGCTGCAGGAACGCGAGTTCGAAGCGGTAGGCAGCACGCGCACGACGAAGGTCGATGTCCGTGTTGTCGCCGCGACCAACCGCGACCTTCGGCAAATGGTCGAGGGCCGTGAATTCCGCGAAGACCTGTACTACCGCTTGAACATGTTCCCCATTGATCTGCCTCCGCTCCGCGAGAGGAAAAGGGACATCCCGGAGTTCGTGAGGTACTTTGTCGAGCACTTCGCCAGCTCCATGGACAAAACCATCGACAACATCCCCGAGGACACCATGCGCTCGCTTGTTCGATACTCGTGGCCAGGGAATATTCGTGAGCTGCAAAACTACGTTGCGCGCGGCGTGATCCTTTCGACTGACGGCGTCTTTGCGCCCGCACCTCCTGAAGAAAGCCAACCCGTGGCTGTTGAGACTTCGACCGCAAACCCGACCCTTGAAGACAAAATCCGCCAGGAGATTCTCGCCGAGTGCCAGCGCGCCAATTGGAAGCTCGGAGGGCCGCGAGGCGCAGCCGCGAGACTCGGATTGAAGCGCACCACACTGTTTTATAAGATGAAGCGGCTCGGCATCACACCGCCCGCCGACAACTCGCAGGATTGAGGTCACGCCTTGCGGCGAGCCTCAGTTCAGGACGCGAATAGATTGCGCACAATTTCGAACGGAAAAATTCCAAGCGAGGCACCATGTCAGTCATCGAAAAGAAAGCTTTGACCCCGACTCCCGCCACGACAACGGCTCCGGCAAGCGGAACTCTCGCGGAGCCAGCTCCGGCGCCACCTCGAAAGCCCAATTGGCAGAAGTACGTCACCCCTGCGCTGGTGGTGCTGGTTGCAGCCGCCGTGGTAACGACAATTACTCGGAACTGGAACGCCTGGGAAGGCGGCCGAATCGAGCAGCGTACCGACGACGCCTTTGTGCGAGGCGATCTTACGCCGCTCAGCACCAAGGTCGCCGGAATCGTAAAGGATGTAAGGGTCTCGGATTTCCAGCAGGTCCGCAAGGGTGACCTTCTGGTCGAACTTCGGGATGAAGATTACACCGCGCAGGTGGCGCAGGCGGCGGCGGCGGTGGAGGCGGCGAAGGCTGCCATCGAAAACAACCGCCGTCAGCGGGAACTCGAAGACGCACGCATCGCGCGTGCGCTCGCCGGAGTTGACCAAGCTAACGCCCAAATCGCGGCGGCACAGGACGGAATAGACGCGGTGCGGGCCGATGTGGTTCGCACACAGAAGGAGCGCCAGCGGCAAGAGGCGCTGCTGCAAACGAGCTCAAGCACACAGCAGAAAGTCGAGCAGGTGGTCGCCGACGAGCAGCGGTTCGCGGCGCAGTTGGCGACCCGCGAAGCCGACCTCGAGCAGGCCAAAACGCTCCTGCGTAGCAATGAATTGGCCGTTGAAGCCGAGCGACGGTCGAAGGCAGTGCTCGAATCACAGGAGCTTCAGCTCATCGCCGACCTCCACGCCAAAGAAGCGGCGTTGACCGTGGCGCGAGTCAACCTTGGCTACACGAGGATCGAGGCACCGGCTGACGGAAGCGTCGGCGAAAGGCAGGTCCGCCCCGGGCAGTTGGTTTCTCCGGGAACGCAAGTGATCGCGTTTGTCAGCAACATCAAGTGGGTGCAGGCGAACTATCGCGAGACGCAGCTCACGAACATGAAAGTCGGCGATGAGGCCGAGCTGCGCATCGACACTTACCCCGACAAAGTCTTCCACGGCAAGGTTCTCGAAATTGCGCCGGCCAGTGGGTCTCAATTCGCGCTGCTCCCGCCCGACAACGCCACCGGCAACTACACGAAAGTGGTGCAAAGAATCCCGGTAAAAATCGCGTTCGACGATCCGAGCACGGTAGCGGCACTTCAACCGGGGCTCTCTGTCATCGCCACCGTTCGTACCAAGCACTGAGGAGCCCATGGCCGCTTCTACGAGCTCCGTAGCTTTACCGGCGCCGCCGCAAATCGCACAGGCCGTTGCGCACGTCGTACCGGGCGAACTGTCGAAGAGTCCGCTGCTCGGCATCCTGGGCGTCATCATGGGCGCCGGGATCGTCACGCTGACCGGCCGAATGCTGACGCTCGGCCTCGCCGATCTCAAGGGTCACCTAGGGATCGGGTTCGATTCAGGCGCGTGGATCAGCAGCGCCTATAACGTTGCGCTCATGTTCATCGGCCCGTTCACCGTATACCTCGGTGCTTTAATGGGACCGCGGCGAATCCTGTTTTTCGCCGCGACCGCGTTCACGGCGGTCTGCGCGCTCCTGCCGTTGGTCCACAGCTACAGCCTGCTGATCGTCGCGCTGGCGCTCGCCGGGCTCTCTTCGGGCACGTTCTATCCCCTTACGCTTACCTTTGCGCTGCGCAATATTCCTCTTCGATTCCTCCCCTTCACCATTGCCCTATACGCGACCTCTGTCGACGGCGCCGTGAATATCGCGCCGTCGCTTTACGGTTGGTACCGGGAGCATCTCTCCTGGGAGTGGATGTTCTGGAACTCGGCGGTGATCACGCCACTCATGGCGGCGTGCATCTATTTCGGGATACCAGCAACGCCAACAGCGAAAAAATCGTCAGAGCCGCCGAGCTTTGCAGGTTTCCTGTATGCCAGTGCCGGTTTTGCCATGCTGTTTGCGGCCATCGATCAGGGCGAACGACTCGATTGGTGGCGCTCCGGGGTCTTCAACGCGTTGTTCGTAGGCGGATCGTTCTTCCTGTTGTGCTCGCTGGTGCGACGCCTGCGTAGCGCCAATCCGCTGGTGGACCTGCCCTATCTTGGTCATTGGAACACTTTGCTGTTGGGCCTCGGTCTCATGGTCTTTCGCTTCAATCTGCTTTCGACCATCATCCTTATCCCGCAAACCCTAGCGATACACGGTTTCGAGGCCAATCAAATCGGGCCAGCCATCATCTGGAGCGCAGTACCGCTGTTGCCGCTGGCATTTGCCGCCGGCCTCTTCCTGCGGCAGAATCTCGATTCCCGCTTGCTATTGGCGGCTGGCTTTGCGTGCATGGCATTCGCGGCGTTATTGAATGCTGAAATCACCAGCGTGTGGTCCGCCTCAAACTACTACCGTACAGAGTTGCTTCTAGGCGCCGGGCAGTCGTTTGCGTTTATCGGCTTGGTCGCGACGATTATCCTGCAAGGAATTTTTTCTGGCGGTCTATCGAAGCCGCAATGGATTCTGACCTTCTCCGCGTTTTTCCACACCATTCGCTTGTTCGGCGGACAAATCGGAGCGGTCTTCATGGGCCACTTCATCGCAGAACGAGAGAAGCTTCACTCCAACCTGCTTGGTCTGCACGTGGAGCGCGGGAACTGGATCACGGACGGCAGCATTCGGCATATGACACTGGGCCTGTTTTCGAAATCTTACGGCCTGGACGAAGCAACCGGTCGCGCGATCGGAGTGATGAGCCAACAGCTGAAGCTTCAGGCCTACACGCTGACGTTTATCGACGCATTCCATTTACTTGCCTGGTCGTGCGTAGCCGCTTTGCTGCTGGTTGCCTTGCTAAAGAAGTCCCCGATGGGCTACGGCGACCTGAGTGCCGTCGAGCAGCCGCTCGCACCCGAGGAGGCAAAAACATGAAGGCACATTGCTTCGAGGAGAGGATCATGACTCCCGTCAGGTTATTTCGGATTTGCGCCATCGCAGTCGCACTTCTCGTTTCCACCACGTCGACGCTTGCCGGAGAGCCCCGCCGGCTGACACTGGCGGAAGCGGTTCAGCTGGCCGTGCAGCAGAACCGCGGGCTTAAAATCTCCCGCCTCAAAGTCAAGGAGAACGAATATAAGAAGGACGCGGCCCGGTCCGATTACTTCCCTACGATTACCAACCAATCGAACGCCTTGCACATCACCGAGCTTCAGGCCCTCAACGTGCCCCCTGGTGCGTTCGGCACGGTTTCCGGCGTTCCTATTCCAGCGGTAAATACCAACCTGCAGCAGGGCAAACAGACGCTCTATTCGAGCGGCACCATGATCGCCCAGCCGTTGACGCAACTGTTGCGGATCCGTCAGGAAAATCGGGCTGCAGCCGCTGACATCCGGAATGCCCGGGACGAGCTCAAGAACGACGAGAATGAGGTCGCGCTCGAAGTGCATACGCTGTACTACGGGATACTCGTCGCGCAGATGCAGAAAAGTGCCGCTGAACAGGAAACGTCCTCTGCCTCCGAGACTTTGCGGGAGCATGAGAACGATTTGACCCGGGGAAGCGCCCTCGAGGTTGCGGTCATTCAGAGCCGTGCCGAGCTCCTTCAGGCGCAACAATCCGCCCTGACGGCCGAGCTCCAGATCGAGGACTACACCACAGAACTCAACGACCTGCTCGGCCTTCCGCTCGATACGCAGCTGGAACTCGCGCCTGAGGAAATATCCAAGCTGTCCGTTTTGAGTAAAGCCGAGTACGTGCGTGCGGCATTTGACGAAAATCCCCAGATTCGCTCCGCCCAGGCGACGATTGAGAAGGCGCGAGCCGGCGTGGCGGCTGCGAAGACGGCTTATATTCCCGACGTAACGGCATATGCACGGCACAGTTATCAGGACGGAGTTCCGTTCTTGGTCAGGAATTTCGGAACCGTCGGCATCAACCTCAACTATACGGTGTTCGATTTCGGCAAGCGTCGAGCCACCGTAAGGGAACGCCAAACTCAACTCGAAGAATCCGAGCAGAATCTGGAGCACCTCAAAGAGCAGGTCTCCGTGGCCGTCGAACGGAGCTATAACAAGCTCGAGCGAACCCGCAACATGGTCAATGTTGCCGCCCAGGCTGCAAAACTCCGCGCAGAGAGCGAACGACTGGCAAATAACCAGCAACAACAGGGACTCGTCCTGATTTCCGACGTGCGGCATGCAACCGCCGCAAACTACAAGGCCAAGGCCGATCTGCTGCAGGCGAATCTCACCTATCTCCTGGCGTGGGCCGAGCTAGAACGGACCGTTGGGCGCACGCCGGGGACCGAAGGGATGGGAGCACCTCGCGATCCTTTGGTCCTGAAGGACAAATAGGAGCCCGAGCGGCACGGCGAGTCTATAGATAAAGGCAGGGTATTTCGATGGCAACGACCGTTTCCTCAATCTCACCGGACAACCCGAGCGATGCGATCAAGACGATCCTGGCCGCTATCGTTGAGCATGCCGGGGGAGATTTCGTCGGCCTGCAAGAACCTATGCCAGAACAGAATCTAGCCGCCTACGTGCTGTTTAATCACCCGAGGCACCGGTCGACCCTGGCTCTCCGGCTCGATGAGAGCTTCAGCACGGATGCAATTCTCCGCCGGCTTGCCGAGTGCGATGAGAAGTACAAGGACTGCAGATGATTGTCATGAAGAATAGATTCGAACGAATGGCAGCGTGGGCCGCCTCCAGGTTTCCAAAAGCACGGGCCCGCTGGAGCTTTATGGCCGCACTCGCGCCGGTCCTTCTTCTGCAGTCCTCCTATTTCGTTCGTGTCCTGCTTACGAGCGAGTTCTTTTTTGCTCTTTTGTTTCTAACTGTATTGCTCGTCGCGGGCGCCGCTTATCTCGTCGGCGCCGTCGGGGCATCATGGCTCGAGCGATCTCGACAGAATATGGAAAAAGGTAGACCGTACTGAAGGAAGGAAGGATCGAACGATGAAACCAAGGCAATTGCAAGAGGGTCGACTTGCGTTCCCGAAATATACGGGAGCGGTGCACCCACTGGCCACAACTCGTCTGCTTTCGGATACAAACAAGGATGGCTCCATTGCGCGACAAACCGCAAAATTCCCGCAGGGAGTCACACGTCTATATTTGGCCATCGTCAATCGCGCGATTCTCGACGTCCTCGAAGATGGGAAAGACTCTCGAGCAGCAGAGCGCTGGCTCCTGAGCAGAGATTTCGACCAGCTCGAAGAACTGTTCGGCTGACCGGCGAGGACGCTAAATCGGCAGCGGAATCGGGCGGCTCGAGAGAAACTTTCCATTTCACAGCGCCCTTCGCCGTCCTGCAAAAGGCCCGGAGCAGCTCGCTTTTCCGGAAACTCAATACCAGAAATTCAGCGGCACCCCGCCTGCTCGAGAAACGAAATCAAGTCCTTTCCTGGTTTCATTGGCAAGCCATGCGCCACATTCGGCGGAGGGCCAGCGGAGGCAGAGTCGGTTCAAGCCCTGCCCCCGCCAGTGTCGGTAGGTGGCTCTGGTGGGTTACCGAGATAGAATGCATTTCACTCTCCAGATTGGCGAAGGCTTCCGGCCCGCCACTTCATTTGCAAAAATCCCCCCTTGAGATTGCCCCAAAAGCACTTACCGGCTAAGGCGAATTTCGCACCGCCAATGAGCCGCTCGAGCCGGCGTCAAGGAGTTCAAGGTTTTGACCCGGCCGTCAAATATCCGTCAGTGTCGATCAGGTGCGGCCTGAGGGAGGTCCTTGCGTTTCATCAATGGACGACAAGTGTCTTTGATGCAAGGGGTTGCTTCCATTCCCGTCGG
>DATFTB010000065.1:0-4819 GCA_035262325.1 Candidatus Acidiferrum sp. | reverse complement strand
TAAATACTTCTATCAGGACCTCGACGCGACCGGCGGACGACTGAATTCACGGGAAAGATACACGGTCACGTTCGCGAAGGGACAGGTGCCTCCCGTCAAGGGCTTCTGGTCGCTCACGCTGTACAATACGGAGCACTTCTTTGAACCGAACGAGATCAAGCGCTACTCGGTCGGGACGAAGAACAAGGACCTCACGATCGGCACTGACGGATCGCTCACGATCTACGTGCAGGCGGACGCACCGAGCGATCCTGCGCAGCGCGCGAATTGGCTACCTTCTCCGAACGAGCAGGATTTCTCATTGTTCCTCCGCGCCTATTGGCCGCAGGCGGCAATCACGAGCGGCAAGTGGACGCCACCGCCGGTTGAAAAGCAGAACTAGGCTTCGAGCGCGCCGGGATGATTTTGGAAAGAGGAGCAAAGAAAATGCAGACCAAACAGCCGCAACAACACAATCAACCTTCAGCTCGGCCGATCTCGCCAGGCGCACGATTTATCGCTGTCCGGTCGGAGCGGTCATCCGGGGTGTCCCGGCCGTCAATACGGACCGCATGTACTCGCCGAAGGCTCGGTCGTGGTCCAGTTTGGCGGTACGACGGTAAGACGGCAAACTGCCTGCGCGCAGCCAAACAACACAAGTAAAAATCGTTAGAGAAATTCAAAGCGAGGAGAATCATCATGGCCAAAGCAAAACGCACACAAAAAATTATTGCGAAGTCGGATCGTCACGGTTGGATTGACAACGAGACGCTGAAAACCCGTTTTGGGAATTTCGGGTTCAAAAACGGTTATACCGTCGGCGACGCGGCCGCGCGTTTGTTTGAAATCCAGAAGCTCAGCAGGGCGATCGAGGTTTACCAGACGCAGATGATGCGCGTCAGTGAGATCGCGTTGCGCGAGGGCATGCGCGCGTTCGGATCAAAGACTCCCCAGCGGGTCGTGATCTGGGAAAACCTGATGGACGCGAAAACGATGCTGCTGACGGCAAACACCGAAACCGTCTACGCCCTGAGTCATCTCGATCTGAAGAACGACGGACCTACGGTGATCGAAGCGCCGCCGCACATGCTTGGCTTCGTCCAGGATGGGTTGCAGCGCTATCTGGCCGACATTGGCCCGCTGGGCGCCGATAAGGGAGAGGGCGGGAAGTTTCTTGTCCTACCTCCGAACTTCGAGGGAGAGGTACCGGATGGCTATTTCGTCTCGCGTTCGCCGACTTACTCTGTGGCGTTCGCGGTGAGAGGATTCCAATCCGAAGGCAAGACCGATCAGGCGGTTGCGCTGATGAAGCGGATCAAGGTTTATCCTCTCGCTACGGCATCCTCGCCGCCGCCTATGCAGTTCATGAACGGCTCAGATCGAAGCATCGATACGCTTTTCCCCGATAACTTGCGGTTCTTCGAACTGCTCGCGATGCTCGTCGAGGAGGAACCCCGCGACGTCTTCGAGCCACTTGAGCGGTGGCAGATGCAGGCGATTGGCATCGAAAAGGGCAAGCCGTTCAAGCCGGATCAAAAGACAAAGGCACTGTTGTCTGAGGCAGCCCGGATCGGTGGTGCCATCGCTCGCGCCAATACCTACGCATCGCCCGCGGAGAAGGTCTTCTACTATCCCAATCGCAAGTGGCAGGGCATTCCTGATGGCATGACCTACACATTCTTGCGAGACGGCGCGCCGCAGATTGATGCGCGCAACAATGTCTACTACATGGCGGCAGGTAATTCGCCGGCGATGATGGAGAAGAACGTCGGCCAGGGTTCGCAGTACCTGTGGACCTACCGTGACGGCGACGGAAATTTCCTCGATGGTGCGAAGAGTTACCGGCTGCACATTCTGCCGAAGATACCGGTCAATAATTTCTGGTCGGTGGTCGTCTACGATTCACTCAGCAGGTCGGAATTGCAGAACGGGCAGGCGCTGCCTTCAGTCAGTCAATATACTCATCCGAAGATCAACTCCGACGGTTCAGTAGATATCTATTTCGGTCCCAAAATGCCAAAAGGCCAGGAGAAGAACTGGATCAGGACCGTTCCCAAAAAGGGATGGTTCCCAATCTTTCGCTTCTACGGCCCGCTCGAGCCTTTCTTCGACAAGACCTGGAAACTGAACGACATCGAGAAAATCAATTAGCTATAGATGGAAGGAGAAACAAAATGGCAAATCAACCCAACATACTCTTTATCATGGGCGACGACATCGGCTGGTTCAACGTCAGCGCCTACAACATGGGCATCATGGGATACCGCACGCCCAACATCGATCGTATCGGCAAGGAAGGTGCGGTGTTCACGGACTGGTATGGCCAGCAGAGCTGCACGGCGGGCCGCGCCGCCTTCATCACCGGGCAGTCGCCGATCCGCACCGGACTGACCAAGGTCGGTCTGCCCGGCGCGAAGCTGGGGTTGGGGCCGGAAGATCCGTGTGTCGCCGACGTCATGAAGTCCCTGGGCTACTCCACGGGCCAATTCGGCAAGAACCACCTGGGTGACCGCAACGAGCATTTGCCGACGGTCCATGGCTTCGACGAGTTCTTCGGGAACCTCTATCACCTGAATGCCGAGGAGGAGCCGGAAAACCCAGACTACCCCAAGGATCCTAGATTTCGGCAGAAATTCGGGCCGCGCGGCGTGCTGAAGTGCAAGGCGACGAATAAGGACGACAAGACCGTGGATCCGGCGTTCGGCAAGCTCGGCAAGCAGGTGATCGAGAACACCGGTGCGCTCAACACGAAGCGAATGGAGACCGTCGACGAGGAATTCCTCGCGGCGGCGAAGGACTTCATCCAGCGCCAGCACAAGGCCGGCAAGCCGTGGTTCTGCTACTTCAACTCGACGCGCATGCATGTTTTCACACATCTCAAGAAGCGATCGCAGGGCAAGACCGGCTTGGGCCTTTACCCCGACGGCATGGTCGAGCATGACGGCCACGTCGGCCAGCTGCTCGATCTCCTCGACAAGCTCGGCATCGCCGACAACACGATCGTTGTCTATACCACGGACAACGGCGCCGAGAAATTCACCTGGCCCGACGGCGGCTGCTCGCCGTTCCGCGGTGAGAAGGCCACCAACTGGGAAGGCGGATTCCGCGTACCTTGCCTGATCCGCTGGCCGGGCGTGATCAAACCCGGCCAGATCGTCAACGACATTTGCGCGCACGAGGACTTCATCCCGACGTTCGCTGCCGCGGCCGGCGATACCGGTCTCGTCGAAAGGCTCAGGAAGGGAAGCGAACTCAACGGCAAGACGTTCAAGGTGCACCTCGACGGTCAGAACCTGCTGCCGTTCTTATCAGGCAAGGAGAAGGAGTCTCCCCGCGAAGGCTTCTTCTACTGGAGCGACGACGGCGACTTGATGGCGCTCCGAGTTCGCCACTGGAAGATCAGCTTTCTGGAGCAGCACACCGAGGTCGGCCCCAAGTTTCCGCTCGGCGTCTGGCAGGGCCAGTTCACCACGTTGCGCGCGCCCAACCTGTACAACCTGCGTTCCGATCCCTTCGAGGGCGCCACTTCGAGCTTCTACTACGGGGACTGGCAGGCGCATCGCATCTTCATCCAGGTCCCGGCGCAGGCCATCGTCGCGAAGATGCTCGAGAGCTTCAAAGAGTTCCCGCCGCGTGCCAAGGCGGCGAGCTTCACCGTCAGCGACGCGATGGAGAAGATCGAGACGGCGAGCCCGAACCAGAACTGAGTCGCGGGGTCAAGCGCCAAGCAGAGTATCAATATGTTCAATTTCTTTTTGTTCGAAACAGCGCGGCAATTTTTACGTTCCGCTAGGCTTTGGCGCAGGCAAAGTGTGGAAGCTCAAGGTGGGACAACGTTGAACTTATTTGCCGAACCGCAGGTGACACAGGCGCGCGATGGAGTCGCGCCCAAGTTTCAGCTCTTTTCCGGGCTCAACATGCAATTTCCCATCGGGCACTGAGGATGTCACGGCTGCGCAATGTGCCAGGCTGAAAGAATGCAATTCGCTATCGACTTGATTCAAAGATTCCGGCCGGCTGGCCACGCCGGGCGACGCTAACCGCATTGTCGCAACTACCGATCATGCCCGGATGGAACTACACGGGGCCGCTCTATCAGCCTGACAAAGAAATTCTCGACAGCAAATGCTGGCCCGGCATAATGAGTATTACGACCTCGAAGGCAAAAGCCTCGGGAGTAAAAGAGTTCTGGTAAAGGAGTAAGAAATGGCTACACAAAACAAAGCAACGACGGAATCAGTCCCGGTCACGCGCGACTCCTTTGTTCGTGCAGAAACTGATATGTACCTTCCGAAGCAAGTGGAGGCGGACGGATTCGGCAGGCTCCGACAGCGCTCGGTTGAGTTCGAAAGGGGAGAATACAGGAAACTCCGTTTCACGCGGCTATTAGGTGCTCTCGTTATTTTCTTGTGCGCCACTGTAGAGGCAACTCATTCTCAGAGTAATCATCCTGCGGCTGTAATCTTTGAGAATGTCCGGATCTTCAACGGCACATCCGACAGGCTTTCCGCTCCGTCAAATGTGCTCGTGGTGGACAACGTCATCAAGGCGATTTCCACCGCTCCCATCGTCGATCCGCCAGCGACTTCGGTGACACGAATTCAGGGTGTCGGCCGCACGCTGATGCCCGGATTGATCGACGCGCACTGGCACACGATGCTCGTGCGGCCGACGCCCGCAGCGCTGCTCACGGGGGACGTCGGCCACCTCAATCTCGTGGCAGGCGCCGAGGCTACTGCCACGCTGATGCGCGGATTCACCACCGTTCGCGACATGGGCGGGCCGGCCTTCGGGCTCAAACGCGCCATCGACGAAGGCACCGTCGCCGGCCCGCGCATCT
>DATFTB010000064.1:0-3145 GCA_035262325.1 Candidatus Acidiferrum sp. | reverse complement strand
GCGACCCACTTACTCGGTCACTTCGTCAGTCTCCGTCGCTGACGGGAGAAAGAGAACAGACAGTCCGAATTCTTACTCAGCAGAACAATCTCTTAGCCTCTGGCCGGGATTGCAGTGCAAACCATAAAGGGCGTAGGCCGCTGTATAAGGATCGCCCAAGCCACTTCGACGTACTTTGAGGTCGCTTTCTAGAACTAAGAGAGTTGACCGATCGATCGCCCAGAAGCGGCTGTACTCGGCTGGAGCCTGAGAGTCGAGCTCGTAAACAACCGCCCCAGGACGATTCGCATCTTTAATCCTCTTCCACGTCCCCTTTGTGATATGCCGAGTATTGGGCTCTCTCGTGACTCCGATTCGTTCCAGCATGTAGCCCTTGGGTTCGCCCGATTTGGGATTTGCGACCAAGACCAGCGTCATCTTCAGGCGAGGATGACCATCCTTTGGCAATTGCCCATAGTAGATCCCCACCAATCCAGGTGACCCGATCAGCTCTTCTGCCGCAGGACGGGAAGACTCCCCGGGCAGGGTGTACGACTCTGCATGGGCCCAAGGGTTGAACGCCAAGACGCTGAGAAAGGCAAAGACGCGAAACAAAGGTCTCATGGTTTTAGTCCTTTCTTAGGTGGCATGGATCAAGTAGCGAACCTCCCTGGGCGACAGCAACACGGCCGCGCGGCTCTACTCATCGACCCAGATTACTTCTTTCAACTCCGGCATGATCAGGTGATCGCGCTGGCCGCCCACCACCCGATTCCGGCGAGTTATTTCAATCGCGAGCTTGCGGCCGCTGGTGGCCTCCTCAGCTATGGACCGGATCGCGGCGACATGTATCGCCAGATAGGCATCTATACCGGCCGGATTCTTAAGGGCGAGAAGCCGTCCGACCTGCCGGTCCAACAGTCCACAAGGATTGAACTCGTCGTCAACATGAAGACCGCGAAAGCACTCGGCCTCACGATTCCACTGCCGCTGCTCGCCCGCGCCGACGAGGTGATCGAATAAGAGGGGACTTGCCCTCCTGATCGAGAGTGGGGGCGCAGGATCAGCCGCAGTGAAAGCGGCGCGCAAAGCGTAAGGCAGGCGCAATCGTGGCGACGATGGAGAAGCCGAAGTCTGACCGTCCATCACTCATCTTTCAAACTTTGCATAAGCTGCACCACGGCCTGACGTTCGACTTGTTGATCACGTCGAGCGGCGAATGGCGCTGCGCGTTGAAATCGTGATGGTGCATCAGCCAATTCTGCGGCTCTGGATTAAGCAGTCGCTCGTAGGTCACGTCGGCGGCGCACGCCGGCGCAATGGTTGCCAGGAGCGAATATGCCAATGCCGCCGCGGTGGCGCGGGGTGCCGTTGCATTGCGAGCCGCATGGTACTGTTTCATGCTTGCCTCCCGTTCGCGTTTAAGTGAGCCTATCTCGCTCTGGGTCCTATGGGAACGAGTTCAGAGCATTTTCGGGACTGACGACCAATTGGTCCGTATTTGCCAGCAGGATTGTAGATCCATGCGTGTGCCCTGGTGGATTTACCTGATAGCAGCCATCTATATCCTCACCATCGGCTTCAACGCACGCCAGGAGGTCTGGGGTCCCGGCAATCCCGGGTGGGTACTCTCGTGGCCCGCCGCGCAGGTGGTCGGTGTGTCGCCGGGACAACCGATGGAGATAGCAGGTGTGGGAGCGGGCGATGTCCTTATAGCCGCAAATCGCCTGCCGCTCACAGGGATGCCGGACTGGTTCCTTGCTCGCGCGCACTTCGAACTTCACCAGCCGATTGGGCTCCAAATCCAGCGTGGCGGCCAGTCTCGCTCGTTGAAGGTAGTGATAACGGAACCCGAATGGCGCGCAGGGAGCACAGTCCAGCTCCTCCGTAGCGGAGCACTTTACCTTGTGCGCTTCGTTTTGATGCTGCTGGCGATCTATGTCGGCTTCAGCCGTCCCGAGCGGCTCCGTGCCCGGCTTCTTGCCCTGATGTTCGCAATAGGTGCTGTTGCGGAAGGATTTCCCTCGCCTGGCTGGGCGGCCGCGCTTGGTCATTTGCCCGCCGTGCTCGCGATTCCCATCTGTTTGGCCACCGCCTCCTGCTTGCTGTCATCGCTCGTTTGGCTGGCGTTCTTTGCAGACGTCGCCTCTTCAAGGCTGTCGCAAGGGTGGCAGCGGGCTCTGGTGCTCGCGCCCGCGGTGATTTTCGGAGTCCCGATCATCTCCTCGGCAATCGCTTTGATTTACTTCCCCGAGGTGTTGGCGAGGCCCTGGCCCCAGGTGCTTTCGACGGCTCCAGTGGGCCTGATTCAGGACATCGCCGGAGTCGCCCCGTTGCTCTTTTTCAATGCGCTACCCGCATACCGGCCCGGAATCCAGGTCGCGCTTCTCGATGTGTGGTTCGGCGTGACGACCCTTTACCTTACGACGGGCTCATTGATCTTGGCCGTCGCATGGTTTCGGTCTGAAAATCCTCATGAACGGCGTCGCCTAGGCGCGCTCTGTTTCGCTGTCCTTGGCTTTGGCGTTGTGGTCGTTCAAAACGTCTTGGAGCGAAATTGGCTGAAGTGGTTCGGGACATCGCCGCCGGTACTCCTTTCCACGCTTGCGGTGTCCCTAAGCATGTATCTCCTTTTTCTCCTCGTGCCGCTGACATTGGCGCATTACGTTCTCACCGGAGACGGGCGAGCAGCGGAGACGTCGAATGGGGATCCAACGACGTGACTCGGTGGCCGCCTGCCCTCGATCGGGTTCCGCCAGTTCGTTCCGGGTCGCGAGGGCGCGCGGCTTCAGGCCTTCGCGTACTATGCTTCAGGTCCGGGCATTGGCGCGGATATCACCTCGCTACTCGCGCTGGTCGCGGCCGGTCGGCTCGAAACGCGCGTGGGCCTGATCGTGTCGTGGCGGGACGTCGCCCAGGCGTTGGACGCGCTGCGCCAGCGCAGCATCAGCGGCAAAGCCGTTCTCACGATGACCGAATGAGCAGGCCTCTCCCGGCGGCGCTCACTGCACGCTGCAGGAGGTTCTGCGGACAGAAAGCGGCCCTGGCCTGCTTATAGTGGGCTGCTTCAGGTCACGGGTTGGCTTCCTAATTCCGAAACGCCACGAAGTCTACCTCAAATAGCCGATAGGCTCGCCAAAGACTGATTTCATCCGGTTCGGTCACT
>DATFTB010000063.1:0-2264 GCA_035262325.1 Candidatus Acidiferrum sp. | reverse complement strand
GCCCATAAAATACGAAACCCGGCGTCGAGCGCCGGGCACAACCACCCCCGTCGGGTGGTTCCGCGCGATGCTCAACAGTTCTATCCTGTGCTAATAAGGCGCCTCACTATAGGATCTGTTACCTTGGATCACTTCAGACCCGACTGTGAATCCCCTGCACGGTTCCACACTTTTGGGAAGGGCAGAACCATTAGTAATCTTACTACACGATTGTTCTATGTCAAGCACTTCAAACGGTTTTTTTTGCACCTTTCCACACCCCTGTGGACGCTGTGGAAAGCCCGGAAAATCACGCATTTTGGGCGTGAAAGGCACGCTCCGCGCCACTCACTCTTTCTCAAAAACGAGCAGACCGCGCCCGCTCTAGTTCCTGCCCGCTCGAGTTCCATCAACCCATTCCATGATGCGAAGTAGCGGCTTCCCGCCCACGTCCTCAAGCGGGAAATAGACCAGATGCGTCTCGGGATCGACCGCAACCGTATGACCGTGCGGAAGGTGGATACTACCCTCAGGCTCGAGCGTCCGGTTCAGCTCGTGAAACACAGTTACGTCGCCGGACTCCGCGGCCACATAGAGGCGCTTTGTGCCGTTGTCGAATGCCAGAACGTCGGGGTCTCTGCCGACGGAAAAAGGTGCCCCCACCTGCATCGTGCCGAGGTCCACGACCACCAGTTTGTGATTGCCTTCCCCAGCCACAAAGGCGAGCCGATTCTCGACGTCCAGCGCGACGCCGTGCGGATCGCGCAGTCCCCGGAGTGCGGTTCTTTCGATAACCTTCCCCTGCCGGGGATCGATTTTGACAAGTTCGTTCTTTCCGTGAACCGCCACGAGGATTTTGTTGTTGCCGCTATCGTAGAGCGTGTTTCCAGCGCCGCCGCCCAGGGGAATCGTCGTCACGAGCGTGTTGTTCGCGGCATCGATCACCGCGTCGGCATCGCCGTGTTCGTCTGAAACAAACACGCGATTGTCTTGCGGCGCGTAGGCCAAGCCATCCGGGTAGCGGATCTCTCCCACTTTGGCCAGCGTCTTCAGGCTCGAACGATCCACCACGGCGACCTGATGATCACCGGTCACCGAGGCAAAGATCCTGGCCAGCTCCGGAACCGCGATCACGCCATGCACCCGGTGAAAGCCGTCTAGATTTGCCACCACTTCGCGCTTCTTGGTGTCGAACACCACCAACTGATCGGCGTTCATATGCGCGATATAAAGCCGGCCGTCTGACGCGTCCAGGCTTTGATAGTCGAACCTGACTGGCGGTCCCGGCAGCGGCACGTCCGCCACAATCCTAAGGATTTGCTCCTTCTGCGGGGAACCCGGGTGGCCCATGGGCCCGAACAGAAAGAAGAAGATTGCGGCGACGAGCAACGCAATGCCGACAAACAGACCTCGCACTAACATGCGGTTCACCTGCTAGAGGCTTCCGCACCACCTTATCAGCGTTCGCCCTGACCCTGCCACCACCGGTTTTCGTGGTCGTCTTCGGCGGCTTTCTTACTCTTGGGGCGCCTTCGCGTCTTTCTTCGCGGCCGCAGCGGCTGTCCAGGGCGGCACGATTCCGATCTCGCGCGCGTACGCAATCGACTGCCCCAAATGCTCATGCGAATGAACGACCAGCAAGTAGATGACATCGCCGTCGTTGGCATCCGGCCCCAGCTTCTTTTCTGGTTTGGCGAAGTCCGCGTTGCTCATCGCCTGCACCGAAGCGATCGCGTACGCAAAAGACTTGTTCAATTGCTCGATGATTTTCGTCTTATCGGTAGTCGATTTCTCAAAGCCTTCTCTCTGGAAACCGGGAGCGGGAGCCATGCCCGCCATCAGCGGCGGAAAACCGTAGTTTGCCCCGGAAACATGCAGCAACAATTCGCTCACCGAGCGCACGCCATCAGCCGGCCGCCATGTATATTTCTCGGGCGGAATCGCTTGCGCCAGCCCCACATATTTTTCCTGCAACTGCTGTAGGTCCAGGATCGCTTGCGGTTTCATGTCGTAACTCGGTGGAGTCTTGTCCTGCGGCGCGGAACCCTGTGCCGGCGCTTGCTGCGCCTGCTTCTTCTCGGTTGGCGGAGTGCCCGCGCTCACAACGCACCCGCCCATCAGCAGTAGAGTCAAGGTCAATACCCTTGCCTTTTTCATGGCCAATCTCCTTTACACAATTATTCCGGTAAGGGCCACTCGCGCGGATGCGCCGGCCGCGAAGCGTTGGAACACACCTTGGCCAATGTTCGGGACAGACACCCCCTTGCCGCTACCCGCTTAGACGC
>DATFTB010000062.1:0-26769 GCA_035262325.1 Candidatus Acidiferrum sp. | reverse complement strand
TAATATTTAACAGACTCTACTTCCGTTGTAACAATTCCGTAACGATCGAGAACGAGACTATCGAGTATTCGACAGACCTCTAACCGAGGTGGAGACTTCCATGAAGCGACTGACAGGTGCACTGCTCGCTGTCCTGACTCTAGGTGTCACTCTATGCGCGGCCCAGAATGCGTTGCTCATTAACGGAGCGGGAGCCACTTTCCCGTATCCGATTTATTCCAAATGGTTTGACGTCTATCATGCCAAAAACCCCAACATCCAGTTCAACTATCAGTCCGTTGGCTCGGGCGCCGGCATCAAGCAGGTCACCGAAGGCACGGTGGACTTCGGCGCGACCGATGGCCCGATGAACGACGAGCAGATGAAGGCTTTTCAGGACAAAAGAAAGACCTCCATTCTGCATTTTCCGACCGTTCTCGGGGCCGCGGTGCCGACCTACAACGTGCCCGGCGTAAGCAGCTCGCTCAATTTCACGCCCGAAGCGTTGGCAGGGATCTTCCTTGGAAAAATCACCAAGTGGAACGATCCGGCCATCGCGGGACCAAACAAGGGAGTGAGCCTGCCGGCGAACGATATCGTTGTGGTGCACCGTTCCGACGGCAGCGGCACGACGTACATCTGGACGGACTTTCTTTCGAAGGTGAGCGACGAATGGAAGAACAAGGTCAGTCGGGCCACGTCGGTGAACTGGCCGGTAGGCTTGGGCGGCAAGGGGAATGAAGGGGTGACCGGGCTGATCAAGCAGACACCCAATTCCATCGGCTACGTGGAGCTAATCTACGCGGTGCAAAACAACGTCACTTATGGAGCGGTGAAGAATTCCGCGGGGGCTTTCGTAAAGGCCGATCTCGCGAGCGTGAGCGCGGCAGCAGCGGGCGCGGCGAAGGAAATGCCGGACGATTTCCGGGTGAGTATTACGAACGCGCCGGGAAAAACGGCTTATCCGATCTCGAGTTTCACATGGCTGCTGATCCCGGCAAAGATCGATGATGCAGCAAAACGCGATGCCATCAAGGGTTTCCTGAAATGGATGGTGTCCGACGGGCAGGGCTACGCCGAGTCCCTTTCCTACGCGAAATTGCCGAAGGAAGTCGCGCAAAAAGTAGAAAAGGCAATCAACAACGTGCAATAACGGCGAACGACAAACGTGGCCACCGCAACCCCAACGATTCCGAGCGCGGGCCCCCTTCCGGGTTCGCGCTCTTTTCTCTCGCGTGTGCGGGACGGGGACGAAATTGCGCGGCTCGTCACGTTTTTGTTCGCGGCTTCGGTCGTCTTGATCACGATTTTGCTGGTGTATCAGCTGTGGGTCAATTCGGCGCTGCCCCGGCAGAAATTCGGGCTGCGTTTTTTTGTGACCCAGGTATGGGACCCGGTGATGGACGAGTTCGGCGCCCTGCCGTTCGTCTACGGGACGGTGGTAACCTCCGCCGTTGCTTTGCTGCTGGCCGTGCCGCTCGGGATCGGAGCGGCGATTTTTCTCGCCGAGTTGGCGCCGCCGCGGATTTCCGATGCGCTTCAGTTTTTGATTGATTTGCTGGCGGCCGTACCGAGCGTGATCTACGGTTTGCTGGGGGTGTTCATCGTGGTGCCGCTGATGCGCACGGTCATCTACCCGGCGCTGAACAAACCATTCGGCTTTCTGCCAATTTTCAAAGGCCCGTCGTACGGCGTCGGATTTTTGACCGCCGGGATTGTGCTCGCGATCATGGTCATTCCGTACATTATTTCCGTGTCCCGCGAAGTGCTGCTGTCGGTGCCGCGGGACCAGCGCGAAGCCGCGCTGGCGGTCGGTTCGACGCGCTGGGAGTCGACCTGGAAGGTGGTCGTGCCGTTCGCCAAGACCGGAATTATGGGTTCGATTTTCCTGGCGCTGGCGCGCGCGCTCGGTGAAACCATGGCGGTGACCATGGTCATCGGCAACACGCCGAAAATCGCCGCTTCACTCTTTGCGCCGGGCTACTCGATCGCGGCCGTGATCGCCAACGAATTCACCGAGGCCACGGGCGACCTGTATTTGCAGTCGCTGATTGCTCTGGGCCTGGTCCTGTTCCTGTTGACCTTCATCATCAACGGACTCGCGCGGTTGCTGATCCTGGTGACAACACAGAAAGGCAGCGGGAGCGATTAAATGCAGGCGCGGCTGCAATGGAGGAAATTTGTCAGCAACTTCATGCTGACGATGACCGCTGTGTGCGCCTTTGTCTCGGTCGCGGTGCTATTCTTCATCCTGGGATATCTGCTGTTCAACGGCGGAACGTCGATTAACTGGGCGTTCTTCACGCAGCTGCCGAAACCGGTGGGCGAAACCGGCGGCGGGATGGCCAACGCCATTGTGGGCAGCGCCAAGCTGCTCCTGGCGGCGTCGCTGTTTGGGGTGCCGATCGGATTTCTGGGTGGCGTGTATCTGGCGGAGTTCAGCGGTGGCGCGATGGCTTCTGTGGTGCGCTACGCGGCGGACCTGCTGAACGGTGTGCCATCGATCGTGATCGGGATATTTGCGTACAGCCTCGTGGTGCTGCCGTTCAAGCACTTTTCGACTCTGGCCGGGGCCTTTGCGTTGGGTCTGATGATGATCCCGATCACCCTGCGCAGCACCGAGGAATTTCTGAACGGGGTGCCACGGATGCTTCGCGAAGGAGCCATGGCACTGGGAGCAAGCAAATGGCAGACCATCGCAACCGTCATCGTGCCGGCGGCCTATCGGGGCATTCTTACAGCGATCCTTCTGGCGCTCGCGCGGGTGGCCGGGGAGACGGCGCCGCTGCTTTTCACCGCCTTCGGGAACCGCTATTGGAGCGGCGGATGGAGCCAGCCCACAGCTTCCCTGCCGGTGATGATCTTCACCTACGCGGTGTCACCATACGAGGACTGGCATCGGCAGGCATGGGCGGCGGGGTTAGTCCTGCTCGGACTGATCCTGATCATCAACATCGTGGCCCGGACGATCCTGTCGCGCGGCATAGCGGTGCCGAGGTGATCGAGATGGGCGCGTCATCCAAGCCGGGACTTTCCGTGAACATCAGCTCGACGCAGGGCGGCGGGGCGCGCGAGACGGCCGCGGCGCTGCCGATGCGCATGACCATCTCGAAGGTGAATTTCTACTACGGCAGCAAGCAGATTCTGTTCGACATTAACATGGGGATTGCCGACAAGAAGGTGACCGCATTGATCGGCCCATCGGGTTGCGGAAAGTCAACGCTACTGCGCACCTTCAACCGCATGCATGAAACGGTCAACACCTCGAGGCTAGAAGGGGAGATCCTGCTGGACGAGCAGAACATCCTGTCGCAGGACGTCACTTCCCTGCGCCGGCGCGTGGGAATGGTGTTTCAGCGGCCCAATCCATTTCCCAAGTCGATTTTCGACAACGTGGCTTACGGACCGAAGATCAACGGCATGAAGGGCTCGACCGCGGAGACCGTGGAAAAGAGCCTCCGGCACGCGGCTTTGTGGGACGAGGTGAAAGACCACCTGCACAAATCAGCTTACGAACTTTCCGGAGGGCAGCAGCAGCGGTTGTGCATCGCGCGCGCCCTGGCGGTGGAACCCGAAGTGCTGCTGCTCGACGAGCCCTGTTCGGCGCTCGATCCGATCAGCACGGCGAAAATCGAGGAACTGCTGGTGGAATTGAAGAGCCTGACCACCATCGCGATCGTCACCCACAACATGCAGCAGGCGGCCCGCGTGAGCGACTTTACCGCATTTCTGTTGACCGGGCAGTTGATCGAGTTCAGACCGACGCCGCAGTTGTTCACCACTCCTGGCGACCCGAGAACAGAGGCTTATATCACCGGCCGGTTTGGATGAGGCCAACCGAAATAATTTTTGTGTTTTGGGGCTCCGGAAGGCAGATAAGATCGAGACGGGAAGGCTTTCATGGAACGCCACTTCGAAAAGGATCTGAACGAGCTGAAAGAAAGGCTGCTGTGGATGGGCAGCCTGGCGGAGCGGGCCGTGCACCAGGCGGTCCACGGAGTTCTGGACTCGGACGAACAGCTGGCCAAGAGGGTACTGGATGAGGAAGACGCCATCAACGAGCTGCAGCTCGAAATTGACGACCGCGTGGTGCAGCTCCTGGCACTGCACCAGTTGATGGCGGCCGACCTGCGGTTTGTGCTGGCCGTCTCGCGCATCAACAACGACCTAGAGCGGATTGGCGACCAGGCCGTGAATATTGCGCAGGGTGCCCTGCGGATTTTGCGGCATCCCCGGGTGAAGCCCTACGTGGACCTGCCGCGCATGTCGGAGTTGGTCGAGGAACAGGTACGCAGCGCGCTGAACGCGGTCGTGCGGCGCGACGTCGAGCTGGCGCAAAAAGTGATGGCCAGCGACGATCAGGTGGATCATTACCGCGACCAAATCTTCCGCGAACTGCTGACCTACATGATGGGCGACTCGAGCCTGGTTTTCCCCGCGTTTGAGCTGATTCTTGTGGCCAAGAACCTGGAGCGCATCGGGGACCATGCGACCAATATCGCCGAAGACGTGATCTACATCGTGCAGGGCCAGGATATCCGGCATCCCTCAATTGACCGGCGGTAGTTCACCGTCGCAGGTAGATCGAAAAGCTTGTCGAAGTTTTCGCAAGTGGTATTGCGGCCAGAGGAGCGCACCGCGCGCTAGCGCCTCCCTTTTGAATCATTCGAGCCGGGGAGAAGGCCAGAGGGCGCCCTCACGGCGCTCGGAAGAATGGCGCCGCCCGCAGCTCAACCGAAAACAACGTGGCTACGACGAGAGCACTCGCGAGCGAGAGCAGCATTCCCGCCGTTTGATCGGGTGTGCGCGCGAAGCGCACGCGGATGTCGGAAATTCCCGGAGCAACCGGAATCACCATTTGATTGACGTCGTCCAGGCGCTCGGGGACGACTTGCCTGCCGTTCACCTCGACCCGCCAAGCAGGGTAGTTGAGGACGCGGAGAGCAATGCGAGCGGAATCCCGGGCGTCGACACGGATGTCCTTGCGTTCCGTGCTCCAGAGGCGAACCTCGACTTGGGCCCGAGGATGCGGCGTTTCTGCGGCATTTTCGGGCAGGAGCCTCGCGAGTGGGCTGTCGGCGGGCAAATCGAGATGGTCGTCGCCTTTGGGGTCGTATTCGTCGGTTCCTTCATAGCCCGTGCCATTCCTGATGGCCGCCTGTTGCGTAGGCATTTCATCGAAATCCCACCAGGTTTCGTTGACCAAAAAAGCCGCCAGGGGCACCGAGAGCAGGACAAGAAGGGTAAACCAGATCGCGGCCCGCCGCTTTTCGAGAGCCGCGGCGAAAAAGCACGAGGAGACCAGAGCGATGATGGACATCCAGCGCCAGGGGAACTGAACGAAGCGAAGCTTCGGCAGGTAGGTCCACAGCGGGAGTGTAATCCTCAAGGTAAGGAGCGAGGCAGACGCGCCGAGAACCAGGAGAGCGACAAAAGACTGGCGAGCGCGGCCGTCGACGCCGGGGGCAAAGCGCCGGGAAGCGAGAGCGCTGATCGCGAAAAAGAACATCAGCGCCAGGGCGCAATCGGAAGCAATCCAGTTGAACCACGTGTGCTCCGGGTCTTCCATCACGGTGAAAAGGAAATTTTGCGAGGGGAGTAAACCACTCGAGAGTGCCTGCCCGATGTTGACCCAGCGTTGTTCGTAAGCGGCGGGCACGATGTAGACGGCCGCCAGGCCGACACCGAGGGCCAAACCCGAAAGTCCGCGAACGAGGATTCCTAGGGAGCGCTGTACCAGAGCGGCCCAAGCAAAGAGGAGGGCCATGCTGTAACTCGCAATCACGGCTGCCGGAGCGTTCGACAGCCAAACAGCGGCAAAAGGGATGGCGAACAACGCGATATGAGCGGGCCGCGGAGGGCGGTCATCCGAGAGCCCCGCCAAACGAAGGGCGGCGAGGAGCAGCAGCGGAAAGAACGCACAGGCAAGTTGCTCGGCGAAATCGCTGCGAATGTAGGTAAGCAGCAACGCATTGGGGTTGATCACGTAGAAGGCCGCACCGAACAGGGCGGCTCGATCGCTGGTAAACCGGCGGATCAGCGCGAAAGCGGAGAGTCCCGCAAAGGTTTGCGTCAGGACAATGAAGACAACCGGTACTGCGATTCCGGGAAGCAGGAGAGTCAGAGTGGCACCAAGCATCCAGGAAAGGGGCGGATAGAAAATGAAGCGGGGCTCGCCAAAGCCGTGGTTGGTCCAGGCCGTCCAGCGCGGATAAACGACGCCTTCTTTCCATTGAAAAGCGGCGTCGTACCACGAGGCTGCGTGGAATTCGAAGTCGTGTCCAGAGGCGCTGCCGAGCCAAAAGAACGGCAGCACCAGGAGCACAGACAGGATGAGCGAGACGAACAAGGCCAAAAGCCAGAAAGGGATCGGAGGCCGATCCTGCTCGGCAGGGGCTGGCGGCGGGATTGTCATCGAGTGTTCACAGAATTGTAACCGCAGCGAGTTCGGCGGGGCGAACCGCAAGGGATTGCGGTGCCGGGGGAGGGATTTTGAGCGATAATACGTGCGCTTATGAGCACAATCACCGCGGCCGCAGTCGAACCCATCATTGAAGCGCGCAAGCTCGAGAAATTTTATCCGCAGCCCGACGGCACGAGGATTCAGGTAATCGCACCGACCGACATTGCCATCTACCCCGGGCAGATTATCGCATTGCTTGGACCCTCGGGATGCGGGAAATCCACGATGTTAAGAATGCTGACCGGGCTCTCGCCGACATCGGCGGGCTCGGTGTACTGGCACGGCCAGCCGGTCGAAGGAGAGGCGCCCAACGTTTCCATCGTGTTTCAGAGTTTTGCGCTCTTTCCGTGGCTGACGGTGATCGAGAACGTGGAAGCACCGCTCGAGGCGCGAGGCATTGCTGAAGTCGAGCGGCACAAGCGGGCGCTGCGCATCATCGATGCGGTCGGGCTCGACGGATTCGAATCGGCGTATCCGAAGGAGCTCTCCGGCGGAATGAAACAGCGCGTTGGCGTGGCGCGGGCGCTGGTGGTCGAGCCGGAAGTGCTGTTCATGGATGAGCCGTTTTCCGCGCTGGACGTACTTACGGCCGAAACGTTGCGTGGGGAATTGCTGGAACTGTGGCTCGGACGAAAGATTCCCACGCGGGCGATCTTCGTGGTCACGCACAATATCGAAGAAGCCGTGGTCCTGGCAGACCGGATCATCGTGCTCGGAAGAAATCCAGCGCACATACACGCGGAGTTCAATGTGGACCTGCCGTACCCGCGGGATCACAAATCGGCGCGCTTTGTGGAGCTGGTCGATCTAATCTACCGGGCTCTGACGCAGCAGGATCATCCCGATGTCGCGCCCGCTGAACTGCGGGGAATGCACGCCGCGGCACAAAGGCGCTACCCGATGCTGCCACACACACGGCCGGGAGGCATGGCCGGTCTGCTGGAAATCCTTGTCGACCAGAAGGGGCAGACGGATTTGCACGTGCTGGCGGACGAATTGAGCCTGGAAGTCGACGCGCTGCTGCCGACGGTCGAAACGGCAGCGCTGCTGGGCCTGCTGAAGCTCGAGGAAGGTGACGCCATCATCACGCCGGAAGGAGAAGCGTTCGCGAAGGGGGACATTCAGGAGCGCAAGGCGATCTTTCGTAGGGCGGTACTTGTGAATGTGCCGCTTTTGCGCCAGATGGAGCAAGCGCTGAAGGCAAAAGCAAACCGCACGTTGCCGGCGGAGTTCTTTCAGGATCTGCTCGACGAACACTTCAGCGAGGAGGAAGCGCGCCGGCAGCTCGAAACCGCGCTGCAGTGGGGTCGCTACGCCGAGATTTTTGATTTCGATGCGGCGAGCGGGAAGATGACGCTCACCGAAACCTGAGACGCCCGTGCCTTCACCCCCACCCTTGACGGAGCCTCAAGCGCCGATACCGCCGGCAGCCGCCCGCCCTGCCGGGGCCCGCTGGGCCTACGCTTTCTTGATCGACATCGCCGTGTTCCTGGCGGTTTTCGCGGTTGTCTTTGGCGTCTATTCGATCGGCCGCTCGTGGCTCGGGCCCGTGCGGGTGGAAGCCGAAATTTCGCAAAGCCCGCGAAGCTTGCCCTCCTACGCCCTGTACTCCCTGGTACGCATCCTTGTGGCGTACGCAATCAGCCTCGGATTCGCGCTGGCGTATGGCTATGCAGCGGCCAAATCGAAGCGCGCGGAGCTCGTGCTGATTCCACTGCTGGACATTTTGCAATCCATTCCCGTGCTGAGCTTTCTTCCGGGAGTGATGCTGGCAATGGTGACGCTGTTGCCGAGCCGTCAACTCGGCGTGGAGCTGGGGTCGATCATTCTGATTTTCACGGGGCAGGTGTGGAATATCGCGTTCAGTTTCTACTCTTCGCTGAAAACCATCCCGCGCGATCTGCGCGAGGCTGCCATCATTTACCGCTTCAGCCGCTGGCAGCGATTTGCGGAACTGGACCTGCCCTTTTCGACCATCGGGCTGGTGTGGAATTCCATGATGTCGGTGGCCGGCGGATGGTTCTTCCTGATGGCGTGCGAGATGTTTGTGCTGGGCAACAAGGATTTCCGCCTGCCCGGGCTGGGCTCCTATCTGCAGACGGCTGCAAGCAACGGAAACACCCGCGCGATGTTGTGGGGGTTGGCCACCATGGTCGCCGTGATCGTGCTGATGGACCTGCTGGTCTGGCGGCCGGTGATCGCGTGGGCGGACAAATTCAAGTTTGAACAGGTGGAGAGCGCCGCGACCGCAGAAAACTCCATTCTGAATTTCATTCGCCGAGAATCGCTCCTGATCCGCGTGTATCGCCGGGTGCTGCATCCCGTGGTGGAATGGCTGACGCTCGCATTTGCGCGAGAAGCGAAGCGTGCGGCACGGACGTTGACCGGGGTTCAGATCCAGAAGCATCGAGAGTGGACGGGATGGATTTTTGCGGCCGCAGCCCTGGTGCTTGTGGGTTACGGCATCTATCGGGCGGGAAGAGAGCTCGCGCTCGTCAGCGGCCGGGAATACCTGTTGCTGCTTCAAAGCGCAGGGCTGACATTTCTGCGCGTGAATGCGGCGCTGATCCTCGGTGCGCTCTGGACCATACCGGTGGGAGTCGCGATTGGATTCAGTCCGAGATTCGCGCGCTTGATGCAGCCGCTCGTGCAGCTGGCGGCTTCCATTCCGGCGACGGCGCTGTTTCCGGTGCTGCTGCTCGTGCTGATCCGCTTGCGGGGCGGGGTGGAAATTGCAGCCATGGCGCTGATGCTGCTGGGCACGCAGTGGTACATCCTGTTTAACGTGATTGCCGGAGCCATGGCGATTCCCACGGATTTGAAAGAGGCCGCGACGATATTTCGTTTCGGCGCCGTAGACCGCTGGCGGCGGTTGATCTTGCCGGGGGTTTTTCCGTATTTGGTGACCGGGCTCGTGACAGCGTCGGGAGGGGCCTGGAACGCGAGCATCGTGGCGGAATACTTCCACTTTCAAGGACGAATCGTGGAAGCACCCGGATTGGGGAGCACCATCAGCCGCGCAAGCGATGCCGGGCGCTTCGATGTGCTGCTGGCGTCGACGCTGATCATGGCGACCCTGGTGGTGCTGATTAACCGCTTGCTGTGGAGGCGCCTCTATCGGCTGGCTTCAACGCGCTACAAACTGGAAGCGTGAGCGCTCGGCAAGGTCCCGAGGATTCATCCGCTCGGTCAGCGCCGGCGGGGCTCGAAGCCAGCGCTAAGCTCCGGAAACTTCGCGCGACAAGTAGATGATCTGGCCGACGTGATGGTCGAGGTGCACGGCCGAGCGTAGGAAAGCGGCCAGACGGTTCCTGCTGTCAGGTTGGCGCTCGGCGGAATAAGGAACAATCCAGTCGGCGTCTCGCTGTCGTTCGAGAGTCACGAGGACGAGCGCAATGGCTTCATCGAATCTGCGCAAAACGTCGGCTTTCCCCGGGCGGCGGGAGTCGCTAAACTCCAGGTCCCGGTTGCGAAGGTAACCGGAAGCGGCGATGCGCGCGCCGATGTAATAGCTGAGATTCCCGGTCAGGTGCAGCACCAGGTGGCCAATGCTGTTGCCGTGAGAAAAAGGGTTGCGCCAGAACTGCTCGTCCGACAGCGGGCCGACCCATTTGTGAACCTCGCTGGCGCGCTCGCGAAATTCATGCGCGAGGGAGCTCGAAAGTACGTCGCTTAATTGGCTCATTCCTTGTCCTCCGAGCGATGGAGTTTGCCGTTAATGTGCAGCAGCGGGCTTTTCGTTCTTGTAGATCACGCCCTCCTTCATTACGAAGAAGACATGCTCGGTCTGGCGAATGTTTTGCGTGGGATCTAGGGGCACAGCCACGACGTCTGCAAATTTGCCGGGTTCAAGCGTGCCGATTTTGTCGGCAAGGCCAAGGAGATCGGCGTCGCTCGAAGTACCGGCCTTTAGCGCGTCGATGGGCTTCATGCCGAGGTCAACCATCTGGTGAAATTCCTCGGCATTGCGGCCATGGGGATAAACGCTGGCATCCGTTCCCAGGCCGATTTTGACGCCCTTGGCGAGCGCCCGCTGGAATGTTTGATGCAGGGCGTCCGCGGCGGCACGGGCCTTGGCGGCAATGGCAGGCGGCATATATACGCCGCGGTCCATCTTTTCCTGCAAGCCTTCAATGGCCATGAGCGTTGGGACGAGGTAGGTGCCGCGCTGTTTCATCATGTCCAGCGCCTGGTCATCGAGAAAACTGCCGTGCTCGATCGAGTCGATGCCGGCACGAATGGCGCGCTTTGCGGCTTCGGCACCGTGGGCGTGGGCGGCGGTTTTCCTGCGGAGTGCGTGGGCTTCATCCACGATCGCGTTCAATTCTTCCTGTGTAAGCTGGGGCGTGTCGACATCATCGGTCGGAGAAAGGACTCCGCCGGAAGCGCAGACTTTGATTATGTCCGCGCCGTACTTGTGGTCCAGGCGAACGGCGTAGCGTGCCAGTTCGGGCCCGTTGATTACGCCTTCGAGAGGGCCGGCCTCGTGGCCGAAGACTCCTTCTTTGAAACCACTCTGAAAGTCGCAGTGTCCGCCGGTGGAGCCGAGCGCGTGGACGCTGACGAGCATGCGTGGTCCGGGGACATCGCCGTTGCGAATGGCATTGCGCAAGCCAACATCAAGATAATCCGAGGAGCCAACGTCACGCACGGTAGTGAATCCAGCCATGAGCGTGATCCGCGCAATTACGCTGGCGTCGAGCGCGCGTTCGGCCACGGTTTTTTGCAGGCGGTTAAGCTGCTGCTGTTTGTAGTCGTCGGAGTAGGGAGAGGTAAGATGCGTGTGCGCGTCAATGAATCCGGGAAGCAGAGTGGAGTCGCCGAGATCGAGGACTTCGGCGCCCGGGGGGATCTGTGCGGACGGACCGACGGCAACGATTCTCCCGCCGGTCACGACGAGGAGCCCCGGTGTGGCCAGCGAATCATTTTTGCCATCAAAAAGGCGAGCGGCTTTAAGGACATAGCTCCGTTCCGCGGGCTTTTGCGCTTGAGCGTCGATACGCGCACAGATGAAGAGGAAACACACGGCTACAAAGGCGATTCGCCTGAGCATGGGTGGCTCCTTGGTTTCGACCGGCCGAAGAGGCAAACTGTATCGTGCCATCCGAAAAAGTCAAGGCGCAGCAAAAAGGACCGTGGGCAGGCCGGGATTTCGGAGGAGCCGCCGCTCTCCCGCACTTCCCGCCCCGTATCCTCTTTTTGTTTTTGGCACTCCGAACCAGGCCAGAATCCCTGCGACTCTCCGAATGTTGTGGCAGAGGAAGCTCCCCAGAATGGACGCGCACGTGCGAGGAAGGAGTCAAGATCATGATCGAGTTGAATCACCAATACGCGCTTGACGGACGCGACGCGAGCCCGTATAGGGGATCTTTCGGGGTGCCGGGGGCGCTACGAGCGGCCCTGTTGGGCCCGATTCGCTAGATGCGCAGCGACAATACGCCGCGAAGAGTATCGGCAAGGTACGGTATCCGCCCGGGATCGCTCGGGGCGGGGCATACCGCGGTGCCTAAGGAAGAAGCTTACAAATTTTACCACCATGTGGAACCGTGCTTGTCCATTGTGCTTCGGAAAGGTGCCGCTCGTGCGCGTATTGGTGCGAACAGAAAATTTACAATGCCCCTCGTGCCACGCAAATCTGGAGCTCTCGCGGCCGAGCCGCGCGCTCGCCTCAGCCGTAGGATTGTCTATCGGACTTGCAATGGTCAGATGTCTCGGAATCGCAAGTGTAAGAGGAGAATGGATATTGGCCGTGGTGGTGGGATTTGTGGGCTACGGGGTTGGATGTGCGGCAGCGCTCGGCGTGATTTCAGATCTGGTGGCAAGGAGACAAGGAAAAGCGGAAGGATTTCCACATTTCCGCTCGTAACGGTCCTACAGTACTATTGACCCGCTAAGGGGTTAGGCTGAAACTCGCTGGCATGGCGTCCTATACCCACTTTCTGGGCCGCATCGTCACGGTGCAATACCGCGCAGGCGATATGCTCCTTTCGGCGTACGGCAGTTTCGTCGGCGATTCAGGACGTTCCATCTTCCTCGAACAGCACGTGGAGCAACGCGGCAAGCGCAGCTACTTCCGCTGGGAGATTCCCTACCAGTACATTCATCGCATCGTGATGGATTCGCGGTCCGAGGAAGTACCCGCCTCCCTGCCTGAGCGCGGCGCGGAAATCTCAAGCGAGAAGGCAGCGGCTGCGATCGCAGGCCAATCCGCCGCCGGCGCTACGTCCGCTCGTTCCCTGCCCCCACGTTCGAAGACCGCCTAAGCAAAGCGTGCTCCCTCCGACGACGCGTCGGAATCGGCTACAATCTTTCCGCGCAGCCGCCTCAAAACTTGAGGACTGGGCGCGAGGAGGCAAGCCAATGGGCACAGCGACGGCTCCACGAAGGGTTGGTTTGATCGGGCTCGGCCTGATGGGGCGGCCGATGGGAATGAATTTGCTGAAGGCCGGCCACAAGCTGACGGTTTGGAATCGTACCCCCGGGCGGGCAAACGAATTGGTCGCGGCGGGAGCGGTGCTCGCGAAGACGCCGCACGAAGCAGCCGAAGCAAGCGAGTTTCTTCTGACGATAGTCAGCGATCCCCCGGCGCTCGAAGCCGTGCTGTGGGGCCAGGAAGGAAAAAACGACGGCGCACTGGCCGGATTGCGGGCGGGAAGCATTTACGTGGATTCCAGCACCATCTCGCCCTCGCTTGTTGGACGAATCGCCCGGGCGTGCCGGCAGCGCGGCGTAGCCTTTCTCGACGCGCCGGTTACGGGAGGCGACTGGGGAGCCCGCGAGGGGAACCTCGTGTTCATGATCGGGGGAGACGACGAGACCTTGCGCGAGGCAGAGCCGATTCTTGGAGTCATGGGGAAAAAATGGTTTCACCTGGGGCCAAGCGGCGCGGGTCAGACGATGAAACTGGCGATGAATGCGATTTTGGCGCTAGAGGTCGCTGCCATGGCCGAAGCGCTAGCGCTGGTGACCAGGGCAGGGTTGAGGGGAGAACAGCTGGTGGAAGTGATGCAGGCCAGCATGGCGCGATCGGGCGTGCTGGACGTCAAATCTCCGTTGATGCTCAAGGGCGATTACAAGCCGAGTTTCCCGCTGCGGCTCATGCACAAAGACCTGGGACTTGCGCTGGATCTCGCGAATCAATTGGGAGTGTCGCTGCCCGCGACGGCAGCGGCGCGCGAGGTCTATAACTACGTGAAGGGCGGGGCAAAAGAAGACTTGGATTACTCCGCGGTGATGCGTTTCTGGAAGGAGTGACCTCGGTTGAGAAGGTCTTTTCAGTATTTCCCAGGCCGCGCCGGAAAAAAGCCGATCGGCAGGTCGCGTGCGGTGCACAACCCGGAGGGAGCTTCGAGGATCGCAGGGATAGAGTTGACGGCAACCGATGCGGTGGCAATGTCTCCGTGGGAGCCGCCGGGAATCACGAGGCTGATATTGGGATGGCCTTTGAGCTCGATCGTGTCCGCAGGATCCTTTGCGCCCACGTACATCTGCAGTTCCATGTAGACGCGTTCCTTCCCTTCCGAGAGTCCGCGGGCAATCTGGTGAACGCCGCTGGCCTGGCCAGGTTCGACGGCGAGGAATTCGGTCTGAACGCGCTCGGTGGCGACTTTGGGTTCGATCGTTTCGGTAATTTCATCGACCCGCAGCCCCAGGGTGTCTGCCACCATGGCGACGGATTCCGGCAGGCCGACATGCTTGATGGCGCCTTCCTGCACCTTTCGACGGAATTCCTCGATGCTCAGACCGGCCCCGATTTTCTTTTGCAGGGGCAGACGGCGCCTCGAAGCATCGACGATGCGCAACGCCCTGGCGTGTTCGATGCGCTGCGCGACCGCGGCGAGGGTGATGACCAGTTTATCCATGACGAATCCCGGATTCACGCCGGTACCCACCAGTGCCACGCCGGAATCCTTGGCCAGCTTATCGAGTCTTGCGGCGAGCTCCGGGTGGGTGCGATAGGGGTAGGAAAGCTCCTCGCAGGTGGAAACGACGCAGGATCCTACATCGAGGCACGCCAGCAACTGGTCCATCACCTTTGGCAAAGAGGAAGAGGTCGTGTGCATCACCACATCGGCGGATTGATCCAGGATGCCCCGAACGTCACCGGAGACTTTGATGCCCCAGGGTGCGTCGTCTGCGCCGACAACTTCGCCGAGGTCGCGGCCCACCTTCGCGGGATCCGTATCGATGGCGCCGACGATATCGACCGACTCCTTTTCCCTCAACAGCTTGGCGATCGAAGCGCCAATCGGCCCAACTCCGTATTGAATCGCACGAATTTTCTTTTTCACGATGATCTCCCATCCGTTTTAGAAGAGAAAGCATAGCGCGGACAGTCGCCGGAAGCAGACCTTCAAGCGTACTGGAATTCATTTGTGCAGGCAATTGCGCGGGCGCGGATTTCTTGCTGCTTCCGCAGCGGAAACGGATAATGAAGCCTGCCGCAACTGCGCGAGGGGAGGATTCTCATGCGAGCCGAGAAGCTCACGGATGCCGAAATTCAGAAGCAAATGACCAATGTAAAAGGCTGGAAGCTGGAAAACGGGAAACTGCACCGAGCCTTCGAATGCAAGGACTTTGTGGCCGCGTTTGGGAAAATGACGCAGGTCGCCTTGGTTGCCGAATCAATGAATCATCATCCGGAATGGTCGAACGTGTGGAACAAGGTGGTGATTGATCTGAACACGCACAGCGTTCAAGGAATCAGCACACTCGATTTTCAACTTGCCGGAAGGATCAACGAGATTTTTGAGGGTTAGGGTCGGCGTTTCCTCAGCCGGTTTCGGCTTCGTGCCAAGTACCCGGTGCGGGCGCGGACGTTCAAGTCGCGCGCTATGAAGGCTAGGACCTGGAAATAAGCTCGGTGCGGAAACGTTACTGAATCGGTTTAACCGGGAAGATGTGGCTTTTTGCCGTTGACAAGGCGCCGATCGCGATGTTAGAAAACGGCAAAGACGAGCCTTTCGGCGGTTGTCTTCTCGCGTGGTGGCGCAATGCCGCGCGCGAGGAGGGACACGGATTCGCCTGGCAGGGAGAACCCGCTGTAGCCTTGGAGGGCTTGTTTGTAACACCCTACCCCACCCCGGGAGGCGGAAACCCCGTGTTTTCGCCTCCTTTTTTATTGCCGTCCTGTTGTTCTTGTGGGCCGTGCTTTGGTCCTGCGTCCGCGACAGGATAAGCTTTAGACCATGAAAAACAGGGCGCTGCCGCTCCTCGAGATGAAAAACGTGTCGGTGACGAGGGGCGACAACCTGGCACTGGACCGCTTGTCGCTGCGGATCGAAGCCGGCGAACACGTCTGTATTCTGGGGCCCAACGGCAGCGGGAAATCGACGCTGATCAAGACCATCACGCGGGAATGCTATCCCTTGGTACGGGACGATTCGTCGACGTCGATTCTCGGGCGTACGCTCTGGAACGTCTTCGAGCTGCGGTCGCTGCTGGGGATCGTTTCGCCGGATTTGCTGGCCGCGTGCACGACCGATGCGACGGGACTGGACGCCGTCGTGTCGGGTTTTTTCAGCAGCACGAGGATCTTTCCGAATCACGAGCCGCTTCCCGAGCACCGGGCGCGCGCCGAAGCGGCGCTCGAGCGGATGGGCGTGCCATATTTGGCGGAGCGGCCGGTGGTCGAGATGTCGTCGGGAGAGGCAAAGCGCACCCTGATCGCGCGGGCGCTGGTGCACGAACCCGGGACACTATTGTTCGACGAGCCCGGAAACACGCTGGATCTGGCGGGCCAGGTGGAATTGCGCGAAGCGATGCAGGAACTGGCGCGGGCTGGACTGGGGATTGTTTTGGTGACGCACCACGTATCGGAAATTATTCCCGAGATCGAGCGAGTGGTGCTCTTAGAGAAAGGGCGGGTGGTCGCCGACGGGCGAAAGGAAGAACTGCTCACCGGCGAGCGGCTCGGCGCGCTGTTTGGCGTGTCGGTGAAGCTTTTTCATGAGGACGGATACTATTACCTGCACGCATGAACGGTGCCGGTTTGCCCGAGGCCGAGCGAAAGGCTGACCGGGAGCCGGCAGGCCCGGCACCTTTATTGCTACCTGGCGAGACTGTCGGCGAGGTCGGCTGCGAGGGGAACGCGAAACATTTCGTGCTGGAAGGCCTTGATCATCAGCACAATCCAGAGCACGAAGCCGACGAGCCCAAGCAGCGCGTGGAAGCCCAAACTGAACAGGAAGAAATGCGTGAAGCGCAGCACGAAATGAATGGCATGAAGCCCGCCAAAAACGACGATCGATTGGGCCGCGTGAAACTTCACAAAAGGCCGCTTATCGACCAGAAGAAAAATGATGCCGGTTATCCAGCCAAGCACATAACACAACAGACCGGCGACGTTCTCGCCCATGCCTTCGGTAACAGCCGCGGCCGCCGGCGGAACAGGCTGCGCGGGCGCGGTCTGGTTCGCGCCGCACTTCGAACAGAAATTCGCCGTGCCGATGTCTTGACCACAGGCTTTGCAAAACGCCATGAGAAGACCTCCGGAAGATTGCGTTGCGCTGGAGCGTAGCAAAGCACTCTGCGGCGCGCAATCAGATTCCTGAACACCGCGAGCGGCGGCCGGGCGGAAACAAAAGGTCTATTGGGAGGGTTCCTCGGAAAAAGCCTGCGCTGCCGTCTCGTTCGGCAAGAACTCCAGCTCACATTGCGCTCGAGCGCTCACGCAGCGGATCCGAGCGACCCTCGGGATGGTCGTGACCGAGGAGTCAGGGAAAGTCTCGGGAGGGGTCTTCGCCTCGAAGCGCGCCAAGAGTCGTGATGGGCCCTTCGCTCCCGGTACCACGGCGGTCGCGACGATCCGAGGGCCGGGAGCGACAATGGCCAGGAAACTCTCGCTGAGATCGGCCTTTTCGCTAAAAGGAATGGTGACGCTGCGGCTCCGATTGCGGTGGCGAGACGCCTCGAGGAGTTGTGCGTTCATGGCTTGTTCGCCGCCGGCAAGGACGACAAGGTGCTCGCGAGCTTCCTGTTGGACGGGAGAAAGCGGGCGCGGCGTCGCCGAGCCCGAATCTCGACGCGCTGCCGTTTCGGCGCTCGGAACCGGCAAGCCGGCAAGGGCGGCGGCGTAAGCGCGCATGGCTTGCTCGGCGTGTCCCAAGGCTTCCTCGAGCCGGCCCATGTGCAGCTGAATCGTCGATTCGTCACTGAGGTCCGAAGCCGCGCTCAGGTACTTGTGCGCGGTCGTAAAATCGCCCTGCTTGAATTTGATCCAGCCGAACGTGTCCCAGAACGCGGCGGCAAAGTTCAGCAGCTCGACAGCGCCGCGATGAAAATCCTCGAGTTTCACGGCATTCAGCTGCCCGTCGAGTGCGGCGACGCACCGGCTCGACAGCTCTTCCGCATTCGTCAGATCAAGTCCGGCGTCGGCGCTGTAGTAAGCGGCGGCGTTGAGCATCATCGGACTGTTGTCGAGCTGTAAAGCCCGGCGAAAAGCCATGCGAGCTTTGTGCCACTGGCGGTCGCGGCTGTAGGCGCGGCCAATCTGGACCTGGAAGCGCGGATTGCCGGGCTGCAATTTGGCGGCGGCCTCGTATTGTTCGGCGGCTTCGTCGAACCTGCCCGCCTCCAGGTAGGCGGCGCCCAGGCTGGCGTGGCTTTCCGCGCGGTCCGGAAACTGTTCAAGCTGCTTTTTCCCGACGGCAATAGCGTCGGGATACATCTGCTCGGCCATGTACCCACGAACGAATCCGCTGTAAGCCTCAGAGTCACGGGGCGCGAGTTCAATGACGTTCTGGTAGGCCTGGCGCGACTTTTCCCAGTTTTGCGTTTTTTCAAAGAGTTCGCCGAGAGACTTCCAGGCGTCGACGTATTTCGGATCGTCCTTGACAATGGATTCCAGCAGGGACTGCGCCTGATCGAATCTCTCGGCATGAATCTGTTCGAGGGCTTCGGCGAAGCGCACAACCTGAAGCGTGGGAGTCCCGCCGGACGGAGGCGCGCCGAGCGCGTAAGCCAGTTCGCCCATCTCCGACTCGACGGCGGAGCGGAAAGCCGAGTACTCCGCGGAGCGATCGAGCGGAACCGAGGTCATCTTGGTCGCCAGCCGCCAGCTTCCGACCAGTGCCGGCGACGCCCAGTTCCAGCTCTGTTCATACTCGGCAAAATCCTCTGTCAGGCGGGACGGATCGATTTTACGCCTTTCGAAATCGCCGGCCAGCTTGTCGGCCAACTTGTCGCCGAAAGTGAGTTTCACGTAGATGGTCATTTCTTTGGCATCGCCGAGGCTCGTTCCCGATTCGGGTGCACCCGGGGGCAGCAACCAGGAGACCAGTTCCTCGAGATTCGGCGGAGTCGGGGAGCGTTCGGGACGACCGGATTTTGAAGCGTCCTCGGCGGAGCGGGTCTCGTCCGTAGGCAGGGTGGCGGTGAGGCGAAGACGCATCCGCAGGGGGGCAGAGGTGTCATACGGGTCGCCGACATCGAGGTCGCTGATCGCGAGATCCGCGCTTCCCGCTTCTTTCTTCGCACCGGCTTCGAGCACACTCTGCAACTGGGAAACTGAGGATTGCACCAAGCCCAGGCGGAGAAGCACCTCCCAGTCCCCGCGAGTTTCGAAGGTCAGCAGCACATCCAGCCTTCGCTCGTCCGTCAGTTGTCCTTCGAGGCTGATCCCATAGAAGGTGGGCGTCGGGAGTTCGTTCGGAATGCGGCGCAGCGCGGACCCTTTTTCGGGCGACGTCACAAGGGCAAGCTTCCCGCGAATGTTGGGCATCAGGTAGCCGAAAGGAGCGACGCCCGGAGTGGAGTCGAGCCACATTTCCCTACCATCGACGATGAGGTAGGTGATGGCGTGGTCGAATTCGAGGGGCGTCGGGATCTCCTCCATGCGGCCGTTGGCCTGCAAAAGCGCCGGCGACGCTTTGATGCCGACGGACTCGAGCATGGCTTCAAGGAGTGTGGCTTTGTCCTTGCAATCGCCATACTGATGGGCGAGAACTTCCGCGGCGAAATGCGGCTGAAAACGGCCCACGCCAAAGGAAAGGCTGACGTAACGGATGTTGCGTGCGACGTAATTGTAAATGGCGCGAGCTTTTTCAAGATCGGAATGCGAGTCGCGAGTAAGTTCTTGGGCTTTGGCGCGGACTTCCGCCGTCGGCGCGCGGCGGTCACGCTCGAGGCCGGAGTACCAGGCCGAGATCTCGGACCAGTCGGCAAAAGAGGTAATCCAGATGCGGCGGGAATACAATTTGGGGGGCGTTTTGAGCAGCGACTTGACGTCCGGGAAAGCGGTCGAAGACGGCAGCACCAGGGGCCGCTCTCCGTGGAGCAGGTTGGAAGTCTTCCAGGTCCAAATGTTGCGGTCAGTTTCCTTGCGCAATTCGGGGCCTTCGGCGCCGGTAGTGGAAGTCTTGACGGCAATCTTGGAAGAAACGCTAAGTTCGACGTGCTCCTCGAGGCAGACGTCGTTGCTGACCAGGTCCCAGATCTGCCAAATCTTCCCGGGCGTCAGGGGACGGTAGGTGGTGAAGGTTTCGTACTCGAGAATGTCCCCCGGCGAGAGGTTGGGTACTACGACGTGTTTCTGGCGAAGGTCGGTGTAGGTGGGTGCCGACTGGGCCAGGGGAGAGCTCATGTCCTGGATGGCCTCCGGCCCGGCGGTGACCACCTTGCCGTCCGGCTTAATGACCCGCACTCCGCGCACTTCAAGCTGGGCGTTTAGAGAGTCGTAATTAAAGACCAGTTGGCCGACCTTCTGAACGCCGGAATAGTTTTGGACTCGAATTCGGGCGTAGGCATCGGCTGAGCCGCTGCCGTCTTCTTCATAGCGCAGCAGTCCGCGAACCTGCTCGTAGACGACCGCCTCCTTCGAGGTATCGAACGCTGCCGGCGGGGCCGTGCCAGGAGCGAGGGCAGGCGGAGTCTGTTGGGCGGCTCCCACGAACGGGCTGAGGAGACAAGTCAGCAAGCAACCGAAAGCCGCGCCGAGCTTCAGCATAGATACGGCTTCGAAACATAACCTAGTGCGGTGTGTTGTGCAATTTCGATTCGCAAGGAGCGCCATGCGATCGACCGGTTGTGCCCTCCAATGGGGCACCCTCGAGGGCGGCAGGTTTAGGCGTTCGGGGTGGTGGTGAAGGCCAGGGTGATGAGCGTCTTTTGTTCGAGTTCGTGGGCCTTGGCGGAGCCGGTGGCCGGGCTGGCGCTGGCCGAGCGCTTTACCGAGCGTACACGGATATTCTTTGCCTGGGCGATGCGCTCGAGGCGCGGCAAGACATAAAAGAGCGCTCCCATGTTGGCGGGCTCTTCCTGAACCCAGACAATCTCGCGGGCGTTGGGGTGAGCGTCGATGGCGGCGGCAATTTCATCCTTGGGCATCGGGTACAGCTGATCGAGGAAGAGGATCGCAGTCGAAGTGTCTTTGCGGCGTCGTCGCTCGGCGCGCAACTCGTGGCCAACCTTGCCGCTAGCGATCAGAATGCTCTGGGCCTCCGTGACCTCCTTGTCGGGTACGAGCGGGAGGAAGCGCGGGCGCTCGAATTCTTCGAGCGTGGACGCGGCTTCCGGATGGCGAAGCATGCTTTTTGGCGTAAAGACGATCAAGGGTTTGCGCCACAGGCGGCGCGCCTGCCGCCGGAGCAAATGAAAATACTGGGCCGCACTCGAAGGCTGGCAAATATTCATGTTGCCCTCGGCGGCGAGCTGCATGAAGCGCTCGATGCGGGCGCTCGAATGTTCCGGGCCCTGACCCTCGTAGCCGTGAGGGAGCAGCAGGACAACGCCGGTCGGGAGTCCCCACTTGTCCTCGCTGGCGCTGATGAACTGGTCGACGATGACCTGCGCGCCGTTCACGAAGTCGCCGAACTGGGCTTCCCAGAGAATGAGCCCCTCCGGGTAGTCGCGCGAAAAGCCGTACTCAAAGCCCAGGCAAGCGGCTTCGGAGAGCGAGGAGTTATGAACCTCGCAGAAAGTCTGGTTCGGTGAAAGATGAGCGAGCGGGAGATACTCCTGTTCGGTTTGGTTGTCGACCAGCACGGCGTGGCGCTGGTTGAACGTGCCGCGCTGGGAATCCTGACCGGTCAGACGCACGGGATTACCTTCGAGCACGAGCGAGCCGTAGGCCAGCAATTCGGCGAAGCCGAAGTCGATCGGTCGCTTGCCGTGACCCATCTCAGAACGCTGCTCGTGCAGCTTGACGATTTTCGGGTGCACGTGAAAGCCAGCCGGCGTGCGAACCAGCCCGTCGGCGATTTCGGCGAGCTTCTGCCGCCCGAGGCCGGTGTCCACCTCAAATGCCGGGTTGTACTTGCCGTAGTTGTAGGGAGCCCAATAAGCCGGCAGCTTGCGGAGGAGCGGTGTCTTTGTAAGCTTAGCGGCCTTGCGCTGCTCCTCTTCGTACTCTTTTTTGACCGCTTCGGCGATGGGCGCGGCGTCGATTCCGGTGTGCTCTGCGTATAGCTTCCACAAAGGTGCATGATTCCGGATGCGCTCGTACAGGCGCGGCTGGGTGATGGTGGGGTCGTCGACCTCGCTGTGGCCGTGACGTCGGTAGCCGATCAGGTCGACGACTACATCCGAGTGAAATTTGGCGCGGTATTCGGCGGCGAGGCGGCCGACGCGGACGACGGCGTCGGGATCCTCGGCATTGACGTGGAAAATCGGCACACTCTGGCGGCGCGCAATGCTCGAGGCGTAGCGGGAGGAGTGCTCCTGCGCCGGGCGCGTGGTGAAGCCAATCAGATTGTTGACAATGATGTGGATGGTGCCACCCACGGAATAGGCAGCCAGGTCGCCGAGATTGAGGGTTTCCGCCCAGATACCCTGGCCGGCAAAGGCGGCATCGCCGTGCATAACGATCGGCCAGACCTTGTTCAAGGTCTGGCTCGAGCGATCGATCCGCGCGCCCGCGACGCCGTGGCGGGTAAGCTTGGCGCGTGCGCGGCCCATGGCCACGGGGTCAACCGCCTCGAGGTGGCTCGGATTGGAGACCAGGTGGACGTTGAGAGATTTGCCCCAAGAAGTGGTGTAAACGCCGGTCGCGCCGACGTGATACTTCACGTCGCCCGCACCGAGCACGCTGCGTGGATCGACGTCTTCGAACCCGGCAACCACGTCGTGCATGGGCTTCGAGGCGATATGGGTCATCACGTTCAGCCGGCCGCGGTGGCTCATGGCCATCACGGAATCGACCCCGCCGAATTCGCCGGCGGCATCCAGAACGGAATCGAGCAGGGGGATCAGCGCCGTTTCGCCTTCGAGAGAGAAGCGCTTGCTGCCGAGGTAGCGGCTCTGCAGAACCTGTTCGAACAGGTCGGCGCGAACGAGGCGCTCGAGGATTTTCCCCTGATTCACCTCAAATTCGGGGCCTTCCATGCGCTCGGCGATCCAAGTGCGCCGTGCGGGGTCCGAGATGTGAAGAAATTCAGCTCCGATCGTGCCGCAATAGATGCGGCGCGCCTCTTCGGCGTACTCTCCCGTGAGACCCTCGAGGTCGGAACACTTAAGGGGCGTGAAATAGCCGAGAGGGTCCAGTAGGGCTTCATAGAAGCCCCAGCGGCGGAACAGATAGAAGACACGCTCGCGCTCGGCGTGTCCGGCGCCATTCGAGGAGCTCGATCTCTTCGCACTCTTGGCGGTTTTGTCAGGAGCGATCGTTACACGGTTGGCCATAGCTAGTGTCTCGAGACCTACTATTTTGCCACAAGAGGGCGTGACGGTAGCGAAGAGGCCGCAAAGAAAGGAAAGCCATGGACCACAGAGTAAACGCTCCGGTCGCGCCGAAGACTCTCGGGGGAGATTCTGGAGGGAGAAAGCGAGCCGCATGGAGCCAAGACAAGCTCTCGAGCTATCTCGGAACCAGAAGAAAATCTGAGTGTTCCGGGAAGGGCCTATCTCGGGTAGACTAGAGATTCGGAGCTGGAGTTCCCGCATCTAAGCCTTTGGCCCGAGTTCCCTAGGGGAAGGAATGCCTGTACCTGTATCGCAAGCCTGGACGGTAGCGAGCTACGTCCTCAAGCAAAAGTGGAAGGGCCGCAAACAGTATCCGCTGGTGCTGATGCTGGAGCCCTTGTACCGCTGTAACCTGGCGTGCGCGGGGTGCGGGAAAATTCAGTACCCAGCGCATGTGCTGAAGCGCGAACTTTCGCCGGAAGAGTGCTTCCGGGCGGTCGAAGAGTGCGGCGTTCCGACGGTGGCGATACCCGGTGGCGAGCCTCTGATGCATTCCGAGATCGAAAAGATCGTCGAAGGTCTGGTGGCGCGCAAGAAGTACATCTACCTGTGCACGAACGCGCTGCTGCTGAAAGAAAAGCTCGATCTGTTCAAGCCAAGCAAGTACCTGACGTTTTCGGTGCACGTCGACGGGCAGAAAGAGCACCACGATTTTTCGGTTTGCCGCGAAGGCGGCTACGAACTGGCGGTCGAAGGCATTCGCGAGGCGGTTAAGCGCGGCTTCCGGGTGACCACCAATACCACGCTGTTCGATGGTGCGGATCCAAAGAGCGTGCGCGCGTTTTTCGATGAAATGATGGCACTGGGTGTCGAGGGCATGATGCTCTCACCCGGCTACTCATACGACAAGGCGCCGGATCAGAAGCATTTCCTCGGCCGCGCACGCACGCGGCGGCTGTTTCGCGCCATCCTTTCGAACCGCAAGCCGACGTGGCAATTTAACCAATCGATGTTGTTTTTGGAATTCCTGATGGGGAAGCGAGACTTTCGTTGCACGCCGTGGGGCATGCCGACTTATTCGATCTTTGGCTGGCAAAAGCCCTGCTACTTGCTGCAGGACGGATACGCGGAGACCTTCGCCGAGTTGATGGCATTGACCGAATGGGCCAACTACGGCACCGAATCCGGCAATCCGAAGTGCGCCAATTGCATGGTGCACAGCGGGTACGAAGCTTCCGGAGTGGATTACACGTTCAGCTCCTTGAAGGGCCTGTGGCAAACCGCCAGGGCCACGCTCTTTACGAAAAACCAGGACGACGAGGCCCTCCGCATGCTGAATGAGCCGATCAAGCCGGTACATTCATACAATCCGCTGGTGCAAATCGACCGAAACCCCTCAAAGTTCGAGGAGACGCGCGCGTGAGTGGGCCGCGCCACGCGGATCGTCCCGAGCACACGACACTCCATCCCGATCAACTCGAAGTCGCGCCGGGAATCGTGCACGAAACACTCCAAGGCTGGATTCCCGCATTGGCTTCGCAAGAGGAATTGCGCGAAGCGCTCGAGAAGGCATTCGACTATCGGGGAGATGTAACCATTACGCGCAAAGATGGTTCGAAGCTCGAGGGCTACATCTTTGATCGTGTGAGCGGCCAAGATTTGGTCACTTCCTTCGTCCGGCTCTTGCCAAGAGATTCCAACCAGCGTGTCAAAATTGCCTACTCCGAGATTGCGGCGCTGGCTTTTACGGGCCGCGACACCGCGGCGGGCAAGAGTTGGGAAGCTTGGGTGAAAAAATACTGGGAAAAGAAGGAAAAAGGTGGGGAAAGTCTGAGTTTGCAGCCCGAAGCCCTGGAAGAGTAGGCATCCGGAGGGGTGCTAAAAAGGCACTCCCGGTCGAAGTAAAGATTGTAAGATCAACGGCTTAGGTGGAGTTCTGGGTGTTTCCTCGAGTCCATTCCCTAGTGGACAATAAGCCCTTATCTGTGATAGTGTTAGGTATAGCGTTTGTTGCTCTTGTACTACCTTTTGACTCGTTCAGGGGGCTGTGAGAACAAACTCGCAGCCCTTTTTTTCGGGGCTAGAGGCAATCCTTAGGCGTGGGAAACCACGTTTTGGGGCCAAGAGAGGCAAAGCAATTTCAATATCGAGGTTTAGCAGTGAAGGAACAAGGAACAGTGAAGTGGTTCAATGCTTCGAAGGGCTACGGGTTCATCCAGCGCCAAACCGGGGAAGATGTATTCGTGCACTTCTCCGCCATCCAGATGGACGGCTACAAGTCCCTGAATGAAGGTCAGGCGGTGGAATTCGAAGTAAAGAAGGGCCCGAAGGGCCTTCAGGCAGAGAACGTCACAAGCCTCTAGCCTGTGGGTTGGGAAAGGTCCCCGAGGGGTCGGGGACCTCTCCCGCAGAGAAAATGGAAGGGATCGAAATCAACAGCGAGCCGTCAAGGAGGAAGTTGTGCAAGTAATGCAGGAAGGTCAGACCATCAAGCATGAAATCTTCGGCCTGGGCATCGTGACAGCGTCCGATCCAGAGCGTACTGCAATCGATTTCGACGATCATGGGCCCAAGCTGTTCGTGACCAGCATGTTCACGGCCGAACTCATCGGCGAAGCTCCCGCTACCCCGCCCAAAACCAAGCGTCGCCGCAAGGCCGCAGCCGCCGCAAAGTTAAAGAAAGCCGCCGCCGCAGCCGCCGCAAAGTAAGCAACCAGCAAGTTCCTTCCCGAGGTTACCCCACAAGGCGCCAGAAATGGCGCTGGGGTGTGTCACGAGGCCAGCGCATTCGCGCGAGCTTTCCCGTACAACTGTGCCGGGAATGCGCCGGCAGTCGGACGGCTGCTAACGAGTGGCGGATGCGACCTGGTCGAAGGCGTGGTACGACGAGCGCACCAGCGGGCCTGACTCGATGTGCTTGAAACCCATGTTCATCCCGAGGCACTTCAATCGAGCGAACTCGTCCGGGTGAACGAAACGGACCACCGGGAGATGATCGCGCGTGGGCTGAAGATACTGGCCGAGTGTCAGGATGTCCGTTCCTTGGGCCGCCAGGTCTACCATGGTCGCGAGAACCTCTTCTCGCGTTTCTCCGAGACCCAGCATCATGCCGGTCTTCGTAGGGATGTCGGGGTGCGACTGTTTTGAGCGCCGGAGCAATTCAAGAGAGCGTTCATAGAGGGCGCCTTTGCGCACCTGGCGGTAAAGCCGCGGTACCGTCTCGGTGTTGTGATTGAGAACATCCGGCCTGGCCGCGAGCACGACATCGAGCGCTTTCCAATCGCCGCGAAAGTCGGGGATCAGAACCTCCACTTTGCAGCCAGGAACGCGGCTGCGAATCTCTTGAATCGTGCGCGCAAAGATGTGGGAGCCGCCGTCGGCCTGGTCGTCGCGATTGACGCTGGTCACGACGGCATAACCGAGACCCAGGCGCGCGACGGCTTCGGCGACGCGGTAAGGTTCGTCCTCGTCCGGCGGGCCCACGGGCTTGCCCGAGGGAACCGCGCAGAAGCCGCAAGCCCGAGTGCAGATGTCGCCCAGGATCATGAACGTTGCGGTGCCGTGTTCCCAGCACTCACCCATGTTGGGGCAGCGGGCGGATTCGCACACGGTGTGTAGGTCCAGGGTGCGCATGATGCGCTTGAGGTCCTGATAGCGCGGTCCGCCGAAGAACTTGACGCGCAACCAATCGGGCCGCGGACGGGAATCCG
>DATFTB010000061.1:0-3859 GCA_035262325.1 Candidatus Acidiferrum sp. | reverse complement strand
GGCTATGATGAATTTAACGGGTGCGTTCGATCGCGTACAAAGTTTACCAGAGCTTGTCAGGGAGCGCGGCTCCCAACGGAGTTTGACGTATGCGATGTAAGGAATTGCAAGCCGTCCTCGAAGGAAAAGGTCTGGGCAAGCTGCCGCTGGACGCCCAGGAGCACCTTGCGGAATGCCCCGAGTGCCAGGATTTTGTCGGTGATCTGTCGGCCATTGTCGCAGCCGCGAGGCAATTGCCCGCGGAAGTCAATCCGCCGGATCGTGTCTGGATTTCTTTGCGAGCGCAGTTGGCCGCGGAAGGGATCATTCGAGAAGAGGCCCCGGTTGAACTCTCTACTCACCGTTGGTGGCAGGATGTTTCCCAATTCTTTCAACCACGCTTTCTGGCCTCGGTCGGTGCAGGTCTCCTCGTTGTTCTGACGGGCGCCTATCTTGCGAAGCGCCCGGGCAGCACTCCCCAGGATCGCACTCCGTCGTCGCCGCCGATTAGCGAGATCACCGGGAACGCACCCGCTCCAGAGCAGGCCCCAACGGCGCCTCTAGCCAAACCCGGACCGGTTGTTGTGGTCCATCGACCGCACGCCAATGCGCCGGCGCAGCCCCGCGAGGCTCCTAAACTGAAGCCCTCGCCTTCCGAAATCGCTTTTTTGGGCGAGACCGCGGGCGTCTTGGACCAGGCCGAGAGTGACCTGCGCGGCCGCACCACCAGCAACGCCATGGCCGACGCCTCTTTGCGTGCGAACCTAAAGACGCTGGACGGGTTCATCGCCGAATGCCAGGCCCGCTTGGCGCAAAATCCTCAAGATCAGCTGACTCGCGAATACCTCAACGTTGCCTACCAGCAGAAAGCGGAATTATTGTCGGCCATGATGGACAGTGGAAGGAGCGAACACTAATGTGGCATTTCACGGAGCGTAGTGTTGTCACTGCTTTGGGCGCCGGACTGCTCCTTTGTTCTGGCTGCGTCACTCTGGCGGCTGCTCCTGAAGAGCAGGAGAAGCATTTCAAGGTGCAGGACCGGCCGCTCGTTGTCCTACAAAACATCGTCGACGGCCGCATCGAGGTGAAATCCTGGAAAAATGCGGAGGTTGTGGTGACCAGTTCCGCTGCTTCCGACAAAGTTGCCATCGATGTCGAGCAGGTCGGCGACCGCATCGACATCAATGCCAGCTCCCTGGTTAGTTCCGCGCAACCCCACCAGGTAGAAGCCAACTTCCAGCTCGTGGTCCCCGAGCAGACCGAGCTTCAGCTAAAAACCCAAACCGGCCTCATCCTGGTCGAACAGGTCAGCGGCGACATGAAGCTTCAGAGCGTCGCGGGCGATGTGCATCTCAAGGAAGTTTCCGGATACATCATTGTAAAGACCACGGGCGGTTCCCTGGTCTGCACGCTTTGCTCCGGGAAGCTCGAATTCACCTCGATCAGCGGCAACGCACAGGTCCTCCAACCCTCGCTCGACAGCGTCAATCTGATGACCACCACCGGCAACATTCTCTACGACGGCGATTTTGTTCGTACCGGGTTTTATCAGATGAACAGCGGGCGCGGCGTGATCGAGGTCCGCTTCTCGGGCAATGGTTCGTTTGACCTCAAGGCCGAAACCAGCAGCGGCACTGTCGACAATCAGGCCGCCGCTTTCCTCAAGCCCGACTCTCACGGCAACCGCACCAGCAACGACAAGTTTAAGCACGGCTTGTTCGGAACAGTGGGTCAGGGCCTCGCCAAGGTCGAACTCTCCTCTTACAGTGGTACAATTCGAATTCTGAAGCGCGACTAACGCGCGCTTCCGGAATTGTGACTCAGACCCTCATCGCCCGGGGCACGCAGCCCCGCTCACAGGTTGTTTGCCTGGCCGGTTTCATGGGCGCAGGCAAAAGCACGGTTGGTTCCCGTTTGGCCCGTCAACTGGGCTGGCACTTCGTCGATCTTGATGAGCGCATTGAGGAGGTCGCCGGCATTACCATCCCCGAATTTTTCGAACGTCATGGCGAGCCCGCATTTCGCCAGTTCGAAGCCGAGCAGTTGCGCGCTGCAATTGGCCGCGCCTCGGAGTTCAGGCAGCCCACGATTCTAGCTCTTGGCGGCGGTACCTACGCTCAGGCCGGCGCTCCTGAGTTTCTTCGTAACTCCGGCATACCGGTCATCTGGCTCGATACCCACATCGACGTGCTTCTCTCGCGCTGCATGACCATGACGGGCCGGCCTCTTTTTCGCGACGAAGCCAGCTTCCGCGCCCTTCACGCCCAGCGTCTGCCTTCCTACCAACTCGCGGATTTCCGCGTCGATAGCTCGGGCGATTCTGCAGCCGTCGCAGCCGAGATTCTTCGCCGCGGCCTGGTGGGAACGCAAGCCGGAGAGGCCGAATCGCATTTGGCTGTCGAGAAGCCTCAGTCCTGAGGGGAGTTCATGCGGAATCAATCATTGTGGTTGAATCGCGCCGCTTGGCTTTTTGCCGTCGCGTTCGCCTGCACAATCCTTTCTTTCGCCGATCAGAAGAAGATTCCTGCGGGCTCGGTTTTTGTCCCCGAAAAGGGCAAGTTCGACATTCTTCTCGATGGCAAGTCCGTCGGGCGCGAGGAATTTGATATCGCGCCGGGCGGCGCCGGGTGGATCGCAAAAGGCTCCACGAAGCTGAATCCTCCAGGTACCCCGCCCTCAACCGTCACCGGCAATCTCGTGCTTCAGCCCGATGGCGTCCCCGTCAGCTACGAATGGACGTCGCAAACCGACAAGAGCAACAGCGCTCACATCACGTTCGCCGGTGGAGTTGCCAAGATGACTCTCGCAATGCAAGGCGCGCGGCCCTTCGAGCAGGACCTCACTTTCGGTTCGCCGCTTATCGCCGTACTCGACAACAACCTCTATCACCAATACGCCATCTTGGCTCGCATTTACGATTGGTCGAAGCGCGGCACGCAAACCTTTTCTGTCCTGATCCCGCAGGAACTCACACCGGGTTCGATCACGGTCGATTGGGCTGGCGCCGTCACAGCCGACGGAAAAACCTACGAAGGTCTGAAAGTCGTCACCGCGGATCTTGAGGTCATGCTCTACCTGGACCCTGACCACAAACTTGTGCGCATGGAAGTCCCCTCCGCCAAAGTCGCGGTCGTCCGACAATAGCTGCTTTCTTCTTATGCTGAGTTCCGCGGTTGCAAAGTGGCGATCCGACGCGGCAACCCGGCGCTCGTGCTCACCTTTTAGCCGTTCTTTGCCGGGGAAGGCCTCAACAGCGCACTGCTAGCGAATGGCCATAATCCATTCAACCGTCCCGCTTGACCCACAACCGCTTAACCCGCCCGGCTTAGCGATACAGGGTTGGTGCAAGCTGGTCAACGGGATCGAATCGCCAAAATGACAGGTCTCGACCGCGATCACCCGTGGAGGGCAATGTGATCAGCACGGCCACGCTATCCGTTAAAGAGTGGAATGCAAGCAGACAGGGGAGTTCGTCGGGCGGCAGCAAGAGCGCGAATCGCTTGGTTCAAGGAACCTAGCGCAAGAGATACCTTTCGAGCAACCCCGGAATCAAGAGATGTACGCAACGGCAGCGAATCGTGCCAAAAGCTTGACCTGCCATTCATCGCCAGCCGTTATAGGCGCACACCTTACAGCACCGGGAGGCTTGGCCGCACCGTGTGCTCGGGAATGGGCACAAGATCGGGCACGCGGAATCGCGCCGGCCGCTTTCCGGTGAAATCCAGATAAAGCTTGCGCTTAAGTATCCACTCCGGAAAGTGCCCCAGACGCAATAGAGGATACTTCATGGCTTTGCCAAAAAGCCGCCGGCCTAGCAGGTAGTAATACAGCGGGATTCCCAGGTTATAGACCAGATGCGCGCTCTTTGCGCGGTGGAAAA
>DATFTB010000060.1:0-7686 GCA_035262325.1 Candidatus Acidiferrum sp. | reverse complement strand
TCGAGCCGCCGCATCAGCGCGAGGTCTGCGGCCGACACCGGCGCCGGCTCGTAGTAGACGCTGCTCCGGCTGATGCCGAGGAGCGTTGCTTGCTTCGTCAATGCAAGCTCGTGGTCACGGTCGATCATCGCTTTGCGCTCGGAAATCCCGCCTTGCCGAGCGCACGTTCTAAAAAATCATTCTCCAGGACCAGTTCGCCGATCTTGGCGTGCAGGGCCTTGATGTCGACCTCGCAGGACGACGATCTGGTTTGGCTACCGCGCTCAAACACGTCGGCAGCGCCTTCAAGGAGCTGCTCCTTCCACGAGGTGATCTGATTGGGATGCACGTCGAACTGCTCAGCAAGCTGCGCAATCGTTCGATCGTTCTTCAAGGCAGCCAAGGCCACCTTCGCCTTGAAGGCTGGTGTGTGGTTCCGGCGGGCTCGCTTCTTCATCGTCGCTCCTGATTCGCAGGCAAAACATTGCCTGCCGTCAGGCCGACTTTCCACTTAGCGCACCGTTCAAAATTCCGGAGCCACCTCAAGTCAACGGGTGTATCGAGCGGCGTCGTGATGGAATTCGGGAAATCGAGGCCGAGTGAGTCCGCGATGAGAATTACCGGCGGTCTGAGTCTGTTTTGCACGATTGGCCTCCTTCGGAACAGCCATTTTCACGCTGTTCGCGCACCAGATGGCACGAAATGTTTTAATGCTCACCCATTCTGACCACTTGGCAAGGCGATAGCGCTGCTCGAAAGCCGGCCCGATAAGTGCGAAGACCGACAACGGCAGCAGCGCAATTACAAATTGCGACACGCGAACGGAAGCTTAGACCTATTGATGAAGATCGCAGCAATCTTGCGAAGAAAACCACACTTGCAGGAATGTCGACGCCATCCGCCGAACTTTAGCATAACCATCGCATCGGACGCCACAGCGGCGCCGATCAATATCCTACAGAGGAATTGGCGCGGAAGAGCATGCGTCAGATAGCTCTCTTGACAGTGTTGTCCATGCTTATGTCAGACGTCGCAACTGCCGACGTCGTTCGGCATAGTTCTATCCCGGAAGGGTACTGGGGATCGTGGGTGGGCGCGGAGGAGTCCGTCATTGTGCTGTCTGCCAACTCATATGTTAGCCGGGAGGCGAACTGCAGCGTGAAATGGGTGAGCCAAACTGCGGGCGTGCGCGGCTCGATCTATTCGGCCCATCTGCATTGCTTCAGTCTTGCAGGGAGAGCAGGAACAAGAGTGACCTCGGACCTTATTATCTGGCCGGGGAATATCGACCAGATTGCAGTTGGTCCTGACTTCAAGAACCTCAGAGTCTTTCGTCGTTTGTTACACAACGCGCCCGGCGAAACCGGAATAAGTCACACTTCTGGAGGCACGAGTGTCTTGATGAGTCCCGAACGGGCGCCGGAGTCGAATGTCGGAGCGCTCGGCGGTCACCTACCAAACGAGCTTTTGGGTTCTTATCATTCTTCGCTTGGACGTCACGTGCAGCATAAGACGAGGCAAACCACAGTTCCGTTTCCCGGCGGCGGTAAAAGGCGAAGACACCCAGGGTTCCGATCTCGACGTTAAGAGAACGGCGTGATCGGTCGATCTTGCAGCACCCCATCGACGTAGAGGTCGACATGCTCGTTGTAAAAGCTGAGCAGGTTTTCGATCTTCGGGCACTCGGGAATTGGCGCCGGATAACTCCACACGATGTCCTTGACGAGCTTGTCGCCCACCCGAGCCTCCCAGTAGCGCGCCACACCTTTATACGGGCATCGCGTGATAGACTCGGTGGGCTCGAGCAGATCCATGCGCACGTCCAGCTTCGGGATGTAATAACGGGTCGGCAGCCCAGTCTCGAAGAGGAGGATGGGCCGGCGCGTTTCACCCAGTGTCACGCCGTCAATCTCCACGCGCACGTGCCTCGAGCTATGGACCGTGTCGACTCTCGTGTACGGATCCCGAGGATGAACGAAGACTTGCTCATCCTCCTCGAACCACGCATCCATCTTATCCCAGTAAAAGGTGAGGTGACCCTCCAGTGGGGCCTGATGTTGAGTTGGTTTGGTGTAAGCGCGGGCCCCGTTTTGAGCGATGCGATCCTTTACCACCAAGCGCCAGCGAATGGTGTCCGCCCCCTGCTGTGACTGCTCCAAATACTCCATCCGGACATCCGCGATCGGAAACCAGTAGGCCGGCGGCCGCTTCGTTTCATAGACGAGGAGAACGTGCTCGCTGTCGGCGATCAGCTTGCCACCAAAGTACGTCCGTACCCGGCGAGAGCTGCGTTCGATGTGTACTCCCTCCTTGAGCCTGGCCCGCTCCTCGGCGGCTGGAACGACCGGTCGTGACAGTGTCTGAGTCATTTCGAATCTCCTTCCTTCGGACCATTGATCGGGCGCCGCGTGCCGCGCGCAATGAGGCGCGCTGTGCGTCGCGATTGAAAGGGTGGGCCCCTGTGCAACCGAAACGGCAGACCTGCGCGAGTAAATCTGCCATCGCCGAGCGCGGCTGGATTACACGGCCGACTTTTCTAATCCACCCTTCTCGATAACAAACCTTGCGATTTCATCGACACCCTCGCCGCTCTTCAAATTCGCAAAAATGAAAGGTCGCTTTACACGCATTCTCAGCGCATCCGCTTCCATCACCGCAAGGTTTGCTCCTACCAGAGGAGCCAAATCTATTTTGTTTATGACCAGAAGGTCAGAGCGGGTAATACCAGGGCCGCCTTTGCGAGGTATTTTTTCACCCGCGGCGACGTCGATCACATAAATCGTCAAATCCGCCAACTCAGGGCTGAAGGTGGCCGCAAGATTATCGCCCCCCGATTCGATAAAACACAATTCTGCATGCGAGAATTTCTGGTTCATGTCTTCAATCGCGGCAAGGTTCATGGAAGCGTCCTCCCGAATTGCGGTATGAGGACAGCCACCAGTCTCGACGCCCATAATGCGCTCCGCAGGGAGCGCTTGCGCGCGTGTGAGAATGAGCTGGTCTTCTTTCGTGTAAATGTCATTGGTAATGATGAAGATGTCGTAGCTGTCCCGGAGCCGCTTGCACAACTTTTCGACAAGCGCCGTCTTGCCTGAGCCAACCGGGCCGCCGATTCCAACGCGCAATGGGCCGTGATGACCCGCGCTTATGTGGGTTCGGGAGTCCGGGCCGGCAACAAAAGTCATGAGCGAAGTAGCCTCATCCACGTCGTCCGGCTTCATTTGCACCTTGTCGACCAACAATCCGATCCTTCCACGAGTGAACTCTATCTTCAGTTGGTGTGCTCATGCTCGGGAATCTCTTTGATGAGCAGGCTATCGAGGCTACCAAATTTTTCGAGAACGATTGCGCGCATCGGGCCACTCCTCGGAAGGCTTACAATTTCGGCCAAATGTCGAGCGTCACTTGGAGTGCGACAGGAAATCGCGGATTGCCGCAGCGATCTCGTCACAGTGCGTCTCGAGGGCGAAGTGGCCGGTGTCGAACAAGCGCACGTCAGCGTCTGGAATGTCACGCTTGAACGCCTCGGCGCCCGGCGGCAGGAAAAACGGGTCGTTCTTGCCCCAAGCTGCCAGAAACCGCGGCTTATGTTTGCGAAAATAGGCCTGGAATTCGGGATACAGCGCGACGTTGCTCTTGTAGTCGCCGAAGAGGTCGAGCTGCACTTCATCAGCGCCAGGTCGTGCGAGATAGAAGTTGTCGAGCGAATACCCGTCCGGAGAAACCGAGGACGTGTCGGCGACGCCGTGGGTGTATTGCCAGACCGTTGTCTCGGGCGAAAGAAAGGCGCGAAGGGCTGCGCGGTTTGCTTCGGACGGGTCCTGCCAGTACGCGCGGATCGGGTTCCAGCCGTCGCTGAGGCCCTCGACATACGCATTGCCATTCTGCGAGATGATGGCGGTGATGCGCTCGGGGTGCCTCACCGCGAGTCGGAAGCCAGTCGGCGCGCCATAGTCGAAGACATAGATTGCGAAGCGGTCAAGTCCGATCACTTCAGTGAAGCGGTCAATAACTCCCGCGATGTTGTCGAAGGTGTACCTGAACTTGGTCCGTTCCGGCATGTCCGATTGGCCAAACCCTGGCAGATCGGGCGCAATCACATGAAATCGGTCGGCGAGCTGCGGAATGAGACAGCGGAACATGTGGCTTGCAGTTGGAAAGCCGTGCAGCAGAAGGAGTGCAGGAGCGTTCGAGCGACCGGCCTCCCTGTAGAAGATTTCGATGCTGTCGACCGCTGTTCGCCTATAGGTGATCTTAGCTGGGGCTGCTCCCCACTGGATTTCCTCCGGCGTCACCAGCTTGTTATCCCTCGTCTGGGATATCGCCATGCCGGCAAGACCAGCGGCGAAAATCGAGGCCGACACCATCAGCCACACCACGCGTTTCATTAAGCACTCCTTTCAGATTGGAGGGGCCGCGCTCGACGAAAGAACGACGCCCTGACAGGGAACGTCAGTGGAATCGGGGCCGCCAGAACACAGACCCATTTAGATAGCAGCGGCCCGATAATTGTCGCTCCGAGGAGAGCCTCGTTCGTGAGGAAGAACCGCTTTACCTCGGTGGTCGTCGGTGAATCCTAGCTGTCCGAGCACCCTTACGGCGCCTGTCTTCCCGCCCTCGAAGTCACTGGAGCCAAGTCGCTGGTCCGTGGCGAACTCATAAGCTGTTCCCAAAATTGCTTTCGGCGGGTAACGGCGTTTTTCCCAGACCAGCTCATAAGTCGTGGTGGGGGCGAAACCATGCTCAGAGAAGAACCGCTCCGGCCCCAGTCGGTCGTACTCCCTTATCGCACGCAACACGTCAGCACGGGTCACGCGGTCCCGGGCCACCATGTATTCATTCTCCAGGATCGTCATGGCTTCATTTCGGACCCCGGGGCGCTAGTTGGGGCGCCTCCGGACGGCCCCCGTCAGCGCAACGTCCCCATCCAGCCGGCGACGGCCCGCCCGATCTCGTGTGGCGAATCTTCCTGGAGGAAATGGATCCCCGCGACCGTCACCTCGGTCTGCGCTGGCAACCTGCGGGCGAAGTCGAGAATCGCGCCGCCGGCGAGGATTCCACCGGGCTCGGCCTTCACCCACAGCTTGGGCACACTGCTCGTCGCCAGCCAGTCCGCATAGGCGGCCGCGATCGCAGCCACGTCGGCGGGGTCGCCCTCGATGGGGATTTCCCGGGGCCACGTCAGCGTCGGCCGTCGCCCCTCGCCGGGCTCAGCGAACGGCCGTCGGTACTCCCCCATCTCCTCCTCGGAGAGGGTGCGTAGGATCGCCTTCGGCAGGATCTTCTCGACGAAGAAGTTGTCTCGTAGGACCAACGTCTCGCCGGCGTCGGAACGCAGCGCCTGTAAGGCTGAACGCATTCCGAACTTGTCCCAATGGTCCCAGTGCTGCGGCCCCACGATCGCCTCCATGTACGCGATACCCTTCACGGCGTCGCGGTGGCGGTTGGCCCAGTCGAAGCCGAGGGCCGAACCCCAGTCATGGATGACGAAGGTGACCCGCTCGTGCACATCAAGGGCCTCGAGCAGGGCGTCGAGGTAACGGCGGTGCTCGACGAAGCGATACGAGCCGGGGCCACTATTAGGCAGCTTCTCCGAGTCGCCCATGCCGATCAGGTCGGGGGCGATGCAGCGACCTAGTGACTGCAGGTGCGGCAACACGTTGCGCCAGAGATACGACGAGGTGGGATTTCCATGCAGCAGGACAATGGGATCGCCCTCTCCCACCTCCACGTACGCCATCTCCCTGCCGAGGATCCGCCGCCGATGCTTTTGGTACGGAAATGCCGCAGAGATCCCGTCAAAGTTCTGGCTCGCCGGGGCTGGATCCTTTGGACCGGGGTTGTTGCTGCTGCCGCGACCCTGACGCTCCGGCATGGCACCGCCGGTTTGCCCCTGTGCCACCGCGGTTGCGGTGAGCACACCGCCGGCCGCCATTGCCGCGAGCAGTCTTCGACGTGAAGTCGAACCTAATTTGGAATTCATGACAGACTCTCCGTGGTGCTGACGTTATCTCTCGCTTCGCGATAGCGAGGGCCATTTCGGATCACCTTGAGCTTAGCAACGGCCCGATAACCTCGTTCCAGCTTGACCCATCAGCCCAGGCGCCGTGAACCAACAACATTTGGCTTGTTGCTTGGAATGACTCACGTTCACCTCCTTCCACGTTCGCCGAAGCTGTCCGGGTCAATGAAGCCATGCTAGGTGATTGATCCACGTCGTGCGTGTTCGCGATTGCTTTGTCGTTTTCAATCTTGACGCATTCGGTGCCAAGCGCATCGACAAGCAGTCGGCCAGGTCTCATGTCCAGGTCTACTCGTCGTTTGGTGAGTCAAGGAACTTTCGCAACTCCCGCCCCAAACCGTACGCGAACAAAGGCACGTTCCATGGATGAAGCTTCTGTCTCTCGTAGCTTCAGATCGAAGCGACAAACTTTGGCGAGGCTTTCCAATGAACTCGCTTACGTTCCCGCCCATAAGTAGGCGGCTCGCATACCACGTCGCGATCTGTCGCCGGTCGAGATCGTGGAGGCATTCATTCGCAAGCGCGACTGCAAGTCTGACCTTTGGGGTTAACACGCCATCGTTGGCGAGACGGCGGCCCATTCTTGTGCCTCCGTCTGGTCCCATCCCGGTCACGCCTGGCGGAAATCTTCGATATCCTGGAAAAGCCTAACGCCGGTCTTGAGTTTGGGTTCTTAGCCGTGGATGAGACTATTGTCGAAGACCTGGATCGTGCCAAGCGGGCTGCGGAAGCAGACGGGCTGCGGTCTGCCCTCCTTACATCTATTTCACATGATTTCCGCACACCGCTTGCTGCAATTCTCGGGGCGGCCACTATTCTTCGCAGCATGTCGCAGGTACTTAACGAAAGTCAAAAGGCTGATCTGCTCGCCACCATCATAGATGAATCTGAACGCCTCAATCGGTTCCTCGTCAACCTTCTGGACATGACCAAGCTGAGATCGGGGGCAGTTGTGCCAAACTCCGGGCTGCATGATCTCGGAGAGGTCATTGGGAGCGCGCTGGAACGAGCCAGCAAGATTCTGGCAGGTCACCCCGTCGAGGTGGAACTCGCCAAAGACGTGCCGATGGTTGATATCGACCCGATTCTGTTCGAGCAGGTGCTCTTCAACTTATTTGACAACGCAGCGAAGTATGCTCCGCCCGGCACGACCGTGCATATCCGGAGCTGGCAAGACCAGGATTCAGTTGGGCTGAGGGTTCTGGATGAGGGCGAGGGCATTCCCCCGGGTGAACTGCAGTACATCTTCGATAGGTTCTACCGTTGCAAGGAGGCGGACAACGTGCAAGCGGGGACGGGCCTTGGACTTGAGATCTCGCGCGGCTTCATCGAAGCCATGCACGGCACCATCACCGCCGCAAATCGAACTGATCGCAGCGGCGCAGCATTCACGATCAGGCTCCCTATTCCGGCGAAGACTTAGCAACGGGCAGGACAAATTGGAACACCGCGCCTCTCGGCGTATTCCCGGCAACCCACAATCGCCCGCCATGAGCCTCAACAATAGAGTGGCAAATCGACAACCCCATTCCCATTCCTTTGCCTTTGCTCGTGAAGAACGGCTCGAAGATGCGTTTCAATGTTTCCGGTTCGATTCCCGGGCCGGAGTCCTCGATAGCAACAATACATTCTCCGGTCTCGGTCGCCTCAGATCTGAGCCGTAAGACGCGCGAGCCGGCCGCGGT
>DATFTB010000059.1:0-2860 GCA_035262325.1 Candidatus Acidiferrum sp. | reverse complement strand
CTCCCGTAGCGCCAGGTGCGTCGCTCGCAGCGTGCTTTCTTCCACGATGGTCCCGTCGGCAGTCTTCACGCAATAACTGATACTTTTCTTGTGTACATCGAATCCGATATAGTGGTTGACGTTCATTGGGTTCTCCTGTTTCAGGTTTCCGAGCCGGTTGTGAATACCCGTTCTCGGCATTGTAGCCTTCAGGAGAACCCTTCTTCATTTCGGTCCTTATACATTCAAACATGTGGCGTTAGCTTCCCCTTGCCAGCATCAGGCCGTACGGACTCCCTCCAAGGGAAGCTAACGCCGTTTTAACGCTCACATCCTGCAACAAAAGCGGGCATGGAGCGATCATCGAGGCAACGGAATTCTCGAGGTCTTGTGGCACCCACGGCCAACGCCTTGTCGTGTGAGAAGTGAGGGACTTCTGATGACCCTCGTACACACCGCACACCTGCTATGGCTACTTGTGTGTGCACTCCTGCGCCTCTGCGAACTGCGGCCACCCGGCGAGGTGTGGGATTTGTTATGTTTCCAGACTATGTTCCGTTTCAACCCGTAGTTAGACTCTAACCCTCTCTGCATTTCATATTTCACTCTTACCCGCTGGGAAGCCGAGGATATTATCCTTCGGTGCCAACACGGTGGGTTGCGTGGGGGAGGGCCTGCTGATCCTCCGAACAGACTGGATTCCTTGTTAGCGATGATCAGAAAACGTCGTTTTCCGAACTTTGGCCGAGCCGCCCTTCCGCTCAGTCAGTTGGCGTAGCTTGAGCCGCAGGTATTTCAGATAATTGTCGGGCGCGGGATGCGCTAGCAGTTCGTCGACGACAGGCAGGAAGTAGGCGACCGATCGAATCGGTGACAATGGTGGACCATCCGACGGCCTAGCCAGGCGGCGCAGTGATGCCAGCAAGAAAGCGGACTCAACCACGCGAAGGGGAACTCCACGATCGTGAAGACGCCGAGTCTGCCACTCATCCTGAAGACTGGCGCGCATGGGCGTCTCCGGCAGTTCGACATACAGGATGAGCACGGCGGCCACATAGTTGGCCGGATCGGAGTCGGTCGCTGCCGGCGGATTCATTTCTTCCTCCGCCTGGCGGCGGTTTCCTGCTGGCTTTCCCGAACTCGATAGCTTTCGCCTTCGATCACCGTCACATCGGCATGATGCAGAAGTCGATCGAGTAACGTCGCAATGCATGTGGCGTTGGGGAAGACCTCATTCCACTCTTTGAACGGTCGATTGGTTGTGACAATGACACTCTTGTGTTCGTAACGCCGGTTGACGACTTCATAGAGTAAGTCGGCAGCCTTGTCGTCGAAGGAGAGGTAGCCGACCTCATCGAGGCACAACAAACCCACGCTGGCATACCAGCGCAGTTTGCGCTGACGACCTTCCGGGGTTTGACGGTGCAGTTCGTCGAGCAGGGCTGGCGCGGAACGAAACAGTACCGAACTGCCTGCCATGACGGCGGCATGCCCGATATTTTTGGCGATCATGGTTTTGCCCAAGCCGTTGGTTCCTACCAAAACGAGGTTGCGGCCCTCTTGCAGAAAGTCCAGTGTCAACGCCCGCTCGATGACATCGCGTTCCATCTTGGTGGGCCATGTCCAATCGAAATCGGCCATAGGTTTGAATTTCTTGATTCCGGAGAGTCGTAGGCGGCGTTCCAGGCTGCGGTGGGAGCGCTCGGCGGCTTCTGACTGGACCAGTTGTTCGAGGATTTGACGCGGAGACCACCTGGCTTTGGTCGCGCGCGCCAGGAAGTCGTCCAGGTTCGCTGGCAGGGACCGCAAACCGATCTGCTGGAGCTGGGCCGGCAGGCTATTGGTCGGAATCGTCGTCGCGGTTATGGGCAAGTTCATCGTAGGTCTCCAGATCGTGAGGCCGGACATCAATGGATTGGGCCTCGGGATGACGGCTGAGATCGACGGCCAGCCGCGGCGTGCTGCGCTGCTGCCGGCGTAACAAAAAGGCCACCGAGGAGGCGCGGGGCGTGTTTCTCTCCAACGCTTCCCGAACTGCGTTGCGTAAGGCGGCTGCGCCATACAGGTCCAGCAGTTTGAGGAGTTGGGCGGTTTGGCTGCCGGCCGACTCTCCCTGCGAGAAAGCCAGGTCCAACAGGGTTTTGCTGTCCGGCACCGCCTGCGCCAAACGGCCGCCAGGGGTGGCATCGAAAGCCTTACGCTTAGCCTTCAGCAAGGCTTCCTGATGAGCCGGTTGCAAGATCTCCTCGTGGCGGTCGTAGGAGCGGTGATGGCGGGCGATTTCTGCGGCGCCATCCAGAATCCGCACCAGCGTATCGGAAGCGACCAGGGTCAGCGGCCGGCCCACCGCCTCGGGCGGGATGGAGTAGTCGTTGAGATCAAAACGCACATAGATGGTCTTCGCCGATCGGACGGGAACGATCAGGTCGGTGCTGAAAGCATGCAGCGGATGCGGCAGCAGGCGCAGTTGCTCTTCGCCAAAAACCTGCGCCACTATGCGGCTGTCATCCCCTGGCCACGCTCTCTGGTGCGCTACCTGATCACGCCAGAGGAGCGCCTGACGATTGCATTCCGCCAGAGTGGTGAAGGCGCGGCCGGCCCAGAACGAATCGCGGACGTACCGAATGGCGCGTTCCACGCGACCCTTCTGGTTGCCGGCACGGACTTGGCAGGGACGCGCGATGAAGTGGTAATGAGCGCATAGCTCCAGCAAGCGAGGGTTGAAGTGAATCTCGTTGCCACGACGCTCCAACACCGCACTGCGGAGATTGTCATAGAGAATCACACGGGGTTGACCGCCCCAGTCCTGGAAAGCGCGGACATGGCCGCGCAGAAAGTTCTCCATAGTCTGATCAAAGAAAAACTCCAAATACAGCGCTCG
>DATFTB010000058.1:0-35623 GCA_035262325.1 Candidatus Acidiferrum sp. | reverse complement strand
TTCTTCCGCCTGGCGGAAGCCTGCTGGCCGGGCCCGCTCACCATCGTCGTCGACGCTTCGAACCGTCTTCCGCTTAAAGTCACCGCCAATACTCGCCGCGTAGCGCTTCGCTGGCCCGACAGCCCGGTCGTCTCCAATCTCATCTCCGAACTCGGTGTTCCCCTGACTGGTACCAGCGCCAATGTTTCCGGGTCACCTACCTGCTCTAGCGGCGCCGAGGTGTTTACGCAACTTGGCGATCGTATCCCGCTGATCCTGGACGCCGGTGAGACCAACGATTCCGTGCCGTCGACGATTGTGGAACTCCGCGGCGACCACTGGTGTCTCGGCCGCGAAGGCGCCATCCCTGCCGTTCAGATCGAAGCCGCGCTAGGAGGCGACGAAGCCGTCCCCGCCTAATTGCCTGCCACCACCTCCGTCTCGTCCCACGCCCTCCTCTGGCCGCGCCCGCAAAAGGCCAGTAACAAACCACAGGCCAGCGACCTCACTCGCTTCGGCATTGTCATCGGATCTTCGGTTTCCTCGGTCGTCTTTTTGATGGAGTATTTCCTGTCCGTCGTCCTAAGCGCTCGGCACGACTGCGAACCGGCTCAGCCCAGCAGATCTTTCCCAAAACCACGGCTTTTTTGGCTCCAGTCGCCGACGGCAGATTTCCCGTTCTTCGGTTCCAGGTCTCATAGGCCAGCAGCGCAAACGCATACGCTTCCTTCGCGTCTTCCGGAATCCCCAGCTTCGATAGCGGCAGCACCTCGGTCGGTTCCAGCGCCGCCGCTAACTGCGCCATGATCAAGGGATTTCTCGCCCCGCCCCCCGACACGATGACCTGCCGAATCTCTGTCCTCGGCAGCACGAAGCGGTTCAACGCGTCCACGACGCTCAACGCCGTGAATACGGTTACTGTTCTCACCAAATCTTCGGGCCGCAGACGATACTTCCTCGCCTTTCGAAGCAGCTTTTCTACGAATCCCTGCCCGTAGTGTTCCCGCCCCGTCGATTTCGGCGGCGCCATCCTCAAATAGGCGTCCCTCAACAACTCTTCCAGCAGGGATGTAACGCATCGCCCCCTCCGGGCCATCTTCGCGTCACGGTCAAACCGCCTTCTCCCCTTGGTGAAATGCGCCATGAGCGCATCAATCACCATATTTCCGGGCCCGGTATCAAATGCCAGCACGTGATTGAGGCCGGATTGTGGCAGCAGCACCGTCACGTTCCCGATGCCTCCCAGATTCAGAGCCACTCTTCCGATCCGCTCATCTCGAAGTAGCAAGGCGTCCACGTACGGCACCAGCGGCGCCCCCTGTCCCCCTGCTGCCATATCCGCCACGCGAAAATCGCCCACCGTGGGAATCCCCGTGCGGGCCGCGATCACGCTCGGTTCCCCGATCTGTAGTGTCGACGCCGTTTTGCTGTCCAAAAACGTCACAGCGTTTCCCTGATGGAAAATCGTCTGTCCATGACTCCCGATTAGCTCCACGTTTCGAAGTCGGACGCGAAACTTTTTGCAGGCCGCAATCGTTGCCGCCGCGAACTCTTCTCCCACACGAAAGTTCAACTGGCTGATTTCCCCCGCCGTGCAACTCCCTCCTTCCGCGATCCGCAGCACTTCCTTGCGCACGGCTGCGTGCATGGGCATGGTCGCATGCGCCAAGAGCTGGCTTTCTAGGAGGGGCGGCGTGCCGTTCACGCTCGCCAATGCGACATCAATTCCGTCCGCTGACGTTCCGCTCATCAATCCCATCACCAGCATCGCGTCGCCTCACTTGCTCCGTTCTAACACACCTCCACCCCTCCATCCATTCCGATCGGTGCTCTTGTAGCGGCCGGTTCAACCCGCCGTCCGCGTGTTGTTCTTGGTTTGCGGCCTAGCGGCCACTCGCGGCCATGGACTGCGCCCGCTCACGAAATCTGCTTCTTCAGCTCGGCCAGCAGGTTCAGCGCCTCAATCGGTTTCAGCTCATCCAGGTTTGCCGCTTTCAAGCTGTCAATGACCGCGCGATCCAGTGCGGTGAACATTACCCCTTGGTATCCATTTCTGTTCGGCCCCGCTACCGCTCCCGGCGTCAGCGTCTCGCTCAACTCATGTTCACTCTGCTCGTGCTTCTTCAACACCTCTCTGGCCCGCTCGATCACACTTCGCGGCAGTCCCGCCAGCCGCGCGACTTCGATCCCATAGCTTTTGTCCGCGCTCCCGGGCTCCACGCGCCGCAAGAAAATGATTTCGTTCGGCGTCTCCTTCACACTCACATGCACATTCTTTACCGCCGGCAGCAGATCAGCCAATTCGGTCAACTCGTGGTAGTGCGTCGCAAACAAGGTCCGAGCCCGTGTGTTCTTCTGTAAATGCTCTACGACCGCCCATGCAATGCTCAGCCCGTCGAACGTCGCCGTCCCACGCCCCACCTCGTCGAGCAGCACCAGACTCGACGGCGTTGCATGGTTCAGAATCGCGGCGACCTCGCTCATTTCGACAAGGAACGTGGACCGCCCCCGGGCCAGATTATCGCTTGCTCCGATTCGTGTAAAAATCCGGTCCGTCAGCGGCAGTTTTGCCTGCCGCGCTGGCACGTACGAACCCGCTTGCGCCATAAGCACAATCATTGCGGCTTGCCGCAGGTACGTCGATTTACCCCCCATGTTCGGCCCCGTGATCAAGAGCAACTGTTGCCGGCCCGGTTCGAAGCACAGATCATTGGGCACGAAGCGCTCGCCCTTTTGCTTCAACAATTCTTCGATTACCGGATGCCGTCCGCCGATGATCAGCAATTCACCTGTAGCATTGAATTCCGGCCGGGTGTAATTGCGGTCGGCCGCCAGCTTCGCGAACGACGCCAGCACGTCCAGCTTGGCAATCGCCGCCGCCGTGCGTCTCAGCCGCGACGCCTTAGCGGCAATGCTCCCTCGAACGTCGACGAACAATTGCCGCTCGATCTGCAAAATGCGCTCGTCCGCTGCGAGGATCTTCCGCTCGTAATCCTTCAGCTCCGGCGACGTAAACCGCTCGGCGTTCACGAGCGTCTGCTTCCGCTCGTAGTCGGAGGGTGCAAGATGCAGATTCGGTTTCGAAACCTCGATGTAATATCCGAACACCTGGTTGAACCGGATCTTTAGCGACGCAATTCCCGTCCGCTTTCTCTCCCGTTCCTCCATCGACGCGATGATCTGCTTGCTGTGTTGGCTCAAATTTCGCAGCTCGTCGAGTTCGGCCGCGTAGCCGGCCCGGATAATGCCGGGGTCCGTTGCCAGTGCCGGGGGCTCGTCGGCAATCGCCTTCTCCAGCAATTCGCGCACGTCCACCAGTTCGTCAATCTCGTCATGCAACTCGCGGAGCAACTCACTCCCTTTCGCGCTGCCTGACCGGTCCACGGTAAACTCTCTCAACACCGGCAACTGTGCCAGCGATTTGCGCAACGCCAGGAGTTCCCGAGGCAGCGCCTGCCCGAGCGTAATCCGGCTCGTCAACCGCTCCAGATCCTGGATACCGCGCAGCTCTTTCCGGATCTCGCCGCGCACTACGGTTTGCTGTAGCAGATGCGCTACGGCACCTAGCCGGGCCTCGATCGCGTCCGGATCGATCAACGGCCGCAGAATCCAACTGCGCAGCAGCCGTGCCCCCATCCCCGTCACCGTCAGATCGAGCGCGCCGATCAAAGTTGCCGGGCCGCTCCCCTTCGTTTCTTCCGCAAAAATCGGAGCTAGCAACTCGAGGTTCCTTACCGATACTGGGTCCAGCACCATCGCATCGTGCTGTTCGTAAAACCGAATGCGGTCAAGGTGCTGCAGTGCTTCGACGCTTGGTGCATCGTCCCCGCGGGCTGCATTCTCGCGCAGGTAGTGAATCACCGCTCCCGCTGCGCACATGGCCAGCGTGTGGGCGGTCAAACCAAATCCGGTCAACTCCGCAACGCCAAACTGTTCCCGCAAAATGCGTTCCGCGTAATCGCGCTGGAAGACCCAGTCTTCCAGCCGGGTTTCCACTCCGCCCATTCCGTCGAGCAAAGTATTTTTGGCCGTTTCGAACAACTGCTGAGGGCGAGCCAGTAGGGTCTCGCGCGGCCGCACTAACTGCAGTTCGTCTCTCAGCAATTCTTCGGCGCGTGCACCGGAGAATTCCGTTGCCTGAAATTCGCCGGTCGATAGATCTACCAGTGCCAGCCCAATCGTCGCATTGGCCGTGTTCTGCGCGACGGCCGCAAGAAAATTGTTCTCTCGGGCGTCCAGAACCGCCACGTCGGTCGCCGTTCCGGGTGTGATGACGCGCGAAACCTCTCGCCGCACCAGCTTTTTCCCTGGCCCCGGCTGCTCCATCTGCTCGCAGATGGCAACTTTGAATCCAGCGCGAATCAGTCTCGCGATGTACGACTCCGCGGCGTGATAGGGCACGCCGCACATGGGAATCGGCTGTCCTTTTTCCCGGTTTCTCGAAGTCAGCGTAATCCGCAGCTCTCGCGACGCAATCATCGCGTCTTCGTAGAACAGCTCGTAAAAATCGCCCAGCCGGAACAGCAGCAGCGCGTGCGGATAGCGCGCTTTCACCGCGTTGTATTGCTGCATTAGTGGCGTTGTCGCTTCACTCATGTGTGGTAGTCAGTGCCTGTCGCTGAGCACTTTCTCTTACTCCACAATCCCCAACTCTAGGAGCAAAAACGCGTAATCAAAGGCGATCTCCCGCAAATAGTCGTACCGCCCGCTCGCTCCTCCGTGTCCCGCACCCATGTTTGTCTTCAGCAGCAGTACGTGTCCGTCCGTCTTCAGCGTGCGCAATTTCAGGACGTACTTCGCTGGCTCCCAATACATCACCTGGCTGTCGTTCAGCGCCGTCTTTACCAGCATAGGCGGATAAGCCTTCCGCTCTAGGTTTGTGTACGGGCAATATTGCTTCATCCAAAAATACTCTTCGGCAACCTGCGGGTTTCCCCACTCCTCATACTCGCCGACCGTCAGGGGCAGGGAAGGATCGAGCATGGTATTCAGCACATCCACAAAGGGCACGTGGCTGACCACCGCTTGAAACAATTCCGGCCGCAGGTTTGTTACCGCGCCCATCAGCAGGCCGCCCGCGCTTCCCCCCTCAATCGCCAGCTTCTTCGGGGACGTATACCGCCTCGCGATCAGCGACTCCGCGCTCGCGATAAAATCCGTGAATGTATTCATCTTGTTCCGCATTCGGCCCGCATCGTGCCATGGCTTGCCGAGCTCCCCGCCGCCACGAATATGGGCAACGGCAAATATCACCCCGCGGTCCAGCAGGCTCAACCGGTTTGAACTGAAGGCCACCGGCATCGAAAATCCGTAGCTGCCGTATCCGTGGAGCAGCAGCGGAGCGCTTCCGTCCCGCAACGTATCCCTCCTCCTCACGACCGAAAGGGGGATTTGCGTGCCATCCTGCGCGGTCGCGTGCAGGCGTTCGCTGACGTACTTTGTTGGATCGTAGTCACCCAACACCGGCTGCTGCTTTCGCAAAGTCCTTTCGCCCGTCTTGACGTGGTAGTCGTAGACCGATCGCGGCGTGACGAACGACTCGTACTGAAACCGCACGAAGGCGGCGTCAAATTCGGGATTGGATCCCATCATCGCGTGGTAGGCTGGCTCCGCAAATTCAATCCGCTTCGATGCCGCGAGCGCGCTCGGCGCTTCTCGCGTCAGATCGACGATCCGCAGATATGGCAAGCCGTCTTCCCGCTCAAAGAGCACCACATGCGTTCGAAAAGCCTCGACTCCTGAGAGCATCACTCCCGGCCGGTTCGGCAGCACTTCCTGCCAATGCGGCCTCCGAGGATCCGCCGTCGGCGCCGTCATCAAGCGGTACGTTCTTCCGCCGCTGTTTGTCCTTATGAAGAAAATTCCGCCGGCTCGGTCCGCCGCACTTCCCGGGTGATGCTCCAGGTAGTATTCGTGCTCCTCTTCGCGTTCCGCGACCAGCTGGAACATTGCGTCGGGACGGTCGGCCCGCAAATACCGGATTTCGCTCGTCGTGTGGCTATTGATCACCAGGAAGAGATACGCGCCGCTCCGGCTCTTTTCGACATCCATCCGGAATCTCTCGTCCTTCTCTTCATAGACGAGCTGGTCTCGCGCGTCCTGGCCCGCCACGTGGCGCCACAGCTGATTCGAGCGCTTGGTCACCGCATCTTCCGTCACGTAGAAAAGCGCCCGGTGATCCGAAGCCCATGCAGCACTGGTCACCCGCTCCACGCGAAAGATGCTCGCCTGGTCGCCTTCATGCCCGGAAGACCACAGCCTCCGCGTGCGTAGGTCTTTCACCTCCAGGGTGTACTGCCTGTATCCGGTCGTGTCGGTTGCGTAGGCCAGCAGATTGTTGTCTTCGCTTACCTCGAAGATCCCCAACCCCATGAAAGTATGTGCCTTGGCCAACTCATTCAGGTCCAGGAGCACTTCCTCTTCCTGCTCCCTCGGCGCCCCTTGAGCTTCGCCTAGACGCTCTTTCCTCCGGCAGTAAATCGGGTACTGCTTTCCCTCTTCGGTCCGCGTGTAATACAAATACCCTCGCAGCCGGTACGGTACGCTCAAATCCGTCTGCTGAATCCTCCCGAGCATCTCCCGGTACAGCTTCTCCTGGAACCCCTCGGTAGATCTCATCATCGCCTCGACATACGCGTTCTCAGCTTCCAGGTACTCCTTTACCCTTGGATCGTTCCGGTTCTTCAACCACGCGTAGTGGTCCACCCGGCGATCTCCGTGGATGACATGCTCCACAGGTTCCCGTGCTGCCGTGGGCGCTTCGAGTCCAACCCCGCCCGCGCTTCCTACCGACGGGCCCCTGCGCGCATTCCCGGCTCCTCCTTCGCTGCGGCCTTCGCTCCCGAGGCCCTTTGGGGAATACCCTACCCTTCCCGTTTTCAAGTCGTAGGCCATGTGTTCTGTGAAAGTCTTCGGAGCGCTGTTTGCGTCCGGCTCCGCCTTGGGAGACGGGCTCGCTCACCCTGCACCGGGCAAAGTCTGCCTGCCGGCCCTATGCGCAGTAAGACGCAGGCAAGCCCTTCGCTCGTTATCCTATCCGAACTTCGTGTGCGTTGATAGTGGCCAGCCCTTGCGCCTGATGGAGGAGCCTGCTTGTTCGACGCCCAGCCTAGGCCTCAAGTCCCGGCAGGCCTTCGCGGCCAAAGTCGCGCCAGGCCACTGTGCACTTTTCTTTTCTTCCCGTACAATCACTGCATGTCTCGCGAAACGGAGATCAAGCTCAAAATCGACGACCCCAGATCCTTCCTCCGCGCACTCAAGAAACTCGGCGCAAAGGTCGTCTCACCTCGTTCCCACGAGCTCAATCTGATCTTCGATACGCCCGACGGAGGCCTCGCCAAGCACGGCCAACTCCTCCGCATCCGTACGGAGACCCCGGCGGCGCGCGGCAAGAACTCCTTTAAGTCCTCGTCGCGCTCCCTTCTGACGTTCAAAAGTCCCCCCGACCAACTGGCCATGGGCCCCGCCGCTCCTCGCGCGGACCGCCGCCACAAGGTCCGCGAGGAGATCGAACTGGCCCTCACCGATCCTGCCTCGCTTCAGAAAATCTTCGAAGGACTTGGCCTCAAAGGCTGGTTCCGCTACGAAAAATATCGCACCGCGTACCGGTTTCCTGCCCGCTTCAAATGGGCCAAGGGCCTCGTGATCGATTTCGACGAAACACCCATTGGCACTTTCGTGGAACTCGAGGGCCCCGGTCCCGCGATAGATCAGGCGGCAAGCGAACTTGGCTACAACAGCGGTGACTACGTGCTCAAAAACTATCTCGTCCTGTATCTCGACGACTGCCGCCGCCGCAATCTCCAGCCGTCCCATATGCTCTTTCCGGCCTCGAAATGAGGCGCCGCCGCGGCGCGTTCATCGCGCTTGGTCGGAATCCCTTCATTTTTTTGCTTCCATCGTCGCTTTCTTCTTGACAACTTCTCGCTGCGAGGTTTATTCCTACGTTTGGAGTGATTTGTCTCTGATGAGCGCCTCTAGCGAACTCGAACCTCACCCTAGTTCGACGAGGGTGGGGCGCCGCCGCTCGCTTGTCCCGCGCGGAGGCGAAGGGACCGCTTGGCAGGGCCTGTTTCCGCTTGCCACCGGTTGGGGCCTGACCCGCCTTTTATCCGGCGCTCAGGGTGGGCAGGCGCTTGCTCTCACCGCGGGGGAACTCACCACCGGCTAAAGGTAAGACACTTTTGGAATCGCCTACCCGCGCCGGTTTTGCCCGTCGCGGGGTTTTTATTTTGGACCGGCCGATTCTGCGCCAGGGCATGGCCGGGTGCCACACGCGCTTTGTGTCCGGGGAGTTTTGGGGTACCAGCTTCCGCTCTTCAGTCGGCCACCCGCCGTCAGAAAGGAGTTGCCGCTTGCTCTATGTCACCGAACTCATGGGCGCCACCGCCTATGATGACCAATCGAATTACGTCGGCCGCGTCCGCGAATTCTTCATTGAACCCGCCGAGCAGCCCAATCGCGTCTCCCACTTTCTCATCTCCCGTGGACGCTTCCAGCCCCTCGTGGCCCACTACGACCAGATCGCCAAAGTTGCCCCGGGCCGCATCGACCTCCGCGTCAGTGAGCGGGCTCTTGGCGCCTATCAGCCCAACGAAGCCTGGCTCGCGGTCCAGAAAGATCTTCTCGACCAGCAGATCATCGACACCGCCGGCCGCAAAGTGGTCCGTGTCAACGACGTCGATCTCTCCGAACAGCGCGCCAACGGCAATGTGGAGCTTCGCGTCGCTCAGGTCGACGTCGGCCTGCCCGGTGCCGTCCGACGCCTTTTGCAAGGGATTGCCCCCGCGGTGCTCGTCCGCAGGCTCCAGCGCAAGCTTCCTCAGCGCTCCATTCGTTGGGAGTTCGTCAACCTTATCGAGCCGGATCCTCTTCGTCGCGTGAAACTCCGTATCACCCATGAAAAACTCGAGGATCTCCACCCCGCCGACCTCGCCGAGATGATGGAAGAGCTCTCGGCCGCCGAGCGCCAGGGCATCATTGCCTCTCTCGACGAAGAAACCGCCGCCGCAGTTCTTGCCGAGCTCGACGAGCGCCTCACGACGCAAATCGTCGAAAAGCTAGACCCCGAAAAAGCGGCCGACATCATCGAGGAAATGGCGCCCGACGCAGCGGCTGACCTCCTGGCCGACCTTCCCAAGGAAACCTCCGAAGAACTCCTTGAGGAAATGCCAAACCAGGAAGCCGCCGAAGTGCGCGAGCTTCTCGCCTTCGATCCGGCCACCGCCGGCGGCATGATGAATACCGAATTTGCGTTCGTCAGTGAGACCGCGTCCCGAGACGAAGTTCTCGAGTGGCTCCGCAGCCAAGACTTCAACCTCGAGCAACTCGATACTATCGTTCTTCTCGACAAGCTCGGGCACTTCGCCGGCACGGTCGCCATTGCCCGCATGCTGCTTGCGGCGCCCGACGAACTCCTGCGGGAGCTCAAGTCCGATCCTCTCGTCAGCACTACCGCCGACGCCAGTGAAAAAGACGTTTTCGAACTGTTTGACAAGTACAACCTCCGGATGCTCACCGTAATCGACAAGGACCGCCGCCCCATTGGCACGGTCACAGTTGACGACGTCGTCTCCCGCCTGGTGCAGGCATGAGCTTTGACCTTAGGAGTCGAGTGCCTTGCCGCTGCTTTGGGGTCCTCCTCTCCCTTCCGAGCCCGTCACCCCGAGGAGCGCAGGGACGAGGGATCCCTCCTCCTTCTGCCCTCGGTGTCTCCTGTGGTGAATCCCTTTTGGTGGCGTCGATTGCCGTGCCGCTCTTCTCATGACGCTCGCCTCGATCAACGCCTTCATCGACGCCGTCCGCGCTCACATCTTTCATTTCTTTTCTCGCGGACAAAACTGGCGCCGACGCATCGCGTTGTTCGTTGCCGTCATTGGACCCGGTATCATCACCTCCAACGTCGACAACGACGCTGGCGGCATCGGCGTTTACACCCACGCAGGCAGTGCCTATGGCTATACCCTTCTCTGGGCCCTTATCCCCATGACCATCGCGCTTTACGTCACCGAGGAGATGTGCGCCCGCATGGGTGTGATCACCGGCAAAGGTCTTTCCGATCTCATCCGCGAAGAATTCGGCCTTCGCTCCACCTTCTTCGTGATGACTACCGGCTTCCTCGTTGATCTCGCTAACGTCGTCGCCGAATTCGCCGGGGTCGCCGCGTCCGCCCAGATCTTCGGCATCAGCAAATATGTTGCGGTTCCCATCGCCGCGCTTCTTGTTTGGCTTCTGGTTCTGAAAGGGAATTACCGCCAGGTTGAAGTCGTTTTCCTTATTGCCTGCGTCTTCTATCTCACCTATCTCTTTTCCGCCCTCTTGTCGCACCCGGACTGGATTCTCGCCGCGAAAATGACCGTCATCCCTAGCATCCACCTCGACACCGGCTACCTCGTCACACTGACCGCTCTGGTCGGCACCACCATCGCTCCTTGGCAGTTCTTCTATCTCCAAGCCGGCTTCGTCGAGAAAAAGGTCGGTCCCCGCCAGTATCCGCAAGCCAAACTCGACGTGCTCTTCGGCAGCATCAGTTGCATGATCATCGTCTTCTTCATCATCATTTGCACCGCCGCCACGCTTCACGCTTCCGGCTTTACCAACGTCAACGACGCGGCCGAAGCCGCCAAGGCCCTCATTCCTTTGGCCGGGAGATGGGCTGGCCTGACGTTCGCTTTCGGCCTTTTGAACGCCTCTCTGTTTGCTGCGACGATCCTTCCTCTTTCTACCGCTCACGTTATCTGCGAAGGCCTTGGCTTCGAAGCTGGACTCGACCGTAAGTTCAAGGAAGCTCCGGCCTTCTACTGGCTCTACACCATCCTCGTTGTCGTCGGCGCCGGCGTCATCATGCTTCCCAACGCCCCACTCTGGAGAATCCTCGTCCTCTCGCAAGTCGGCAACGGCGTCTGGCTTCCCATCGTCGTCATCTTCATCCTGCTGCTCATCAACCGCAAAGACCTCATGGGAGAGCACAGGAACACCCTGCTGTTCAACATCATTTCCTGGATTACGGCCGTCTCCATGATCATCCTGACCTTCATCCTGGTCCTCCAGGTCCTTACGCAGGCCCTCCGCCCTGCTAGCTCCTGAAAGCTTCCGTTTTACGAGGGGAGTCACCGATTGCACTGCCCTCCTTGCTTGTCCCGCAAGGCCAATTGCTTCCCATCTACCTCTGTGTTAACTTTGCGGCATAAAGAGGATTTGGATTTTCACCGTGTCCCACTCGCACCACCGCACCCTCGCGAACCCCTTCGTGCTCGATTCCCTCGGTCCAGTCACCGCAGAAGAGGCGGGTCTGCTCGAAAAACTGGATGTCTCGCGCCTTCCTCGCCATATCGCCGTCATCATGGACGGCAACGGGCGCTGGGCGCAGAAGCGCCACCTCCCGCGCATCGTTGGCCATAGCACGGGCACCGAGTCTGCTCGCACTACCATCGAAACGTGTGCGCGGCTCAACATCGAGGCCCTCACCCTGTACGCCTTCTCTGTCGAAAACTGGCGCCGCCCCAAAACGGAAATTGAATTCCTCATGAAACTGCTCCGCCAATACATCCGCAACGAGATGCCGCTGATCCAGCGCAACAACATTCGTATGCGGTTCCTTGGCCGCCCCGACGATCTACCTCTCGCCGTCCAGAAAGACACGCGTGATGCCATCGAGGCCACGGCCGGCAACACCGGCATGGTTCTTTCCATCGCCCTCAACTACGGAGGCCGCGCCGAGATTGTCGATGCCATGAACGCGCTCCTCGCCGAGCGCCGGCGTCATAATGGCCACGCCAATAGCACTTCTGCGCCCATCACCGAGGAGCAATTCGCTCGCTATCTCTACACCGCCGATCTTCCTGACCCCGACCTTCTCATCCGCACTAGCGGTGAGATGCGTGTCAGCAACTTCCTTCTGTGGCAAATCGCCTACGCCGAGATCTTTGTCACCGATGTCCTGTGGCCCGACTTCAACCGCGCCCGCCTCTTCGAAGCCCTCCTTGATTTTCAGAAGCGAGAACGCCGCTACGGCGGGATCGAAGCTGCTCCTCCTTCCCGCGCCGCCCGCTGATCGCCTGGTCGCGTTTCATTCCTGATTACTGATATCCTTCTCTAGCCCATGACCGGTACCCGCGTTCTGACTGCACTTGTACTCATGCCCCTAGCCATCGTGATCGTTCTCTTCGGGTCTACCGCCGTTGTGGCCGTCGCGGTTGCAGTTCTCACCATACTGGCCCTGTGGGAATATTTCGCCCTCGGCGACGCCATCGGCCACCGCGCTTACCGCCTCTGGATTGTCACGTGCGCTTTATTGCTGATTTTCCTTCAGTGGAAGGAAGCCTACGGCGTTGGCACCTCTTCCTCGGCATTTCCTTTAACCAGTTTCGTCGTCGTGACGTTCGACATATCGATTTACGTCCTGGGCGTTGCCGTCCTGACGTTGTTCAACCGCCGTCCCCTGGTCGAGTCGCTGCCGGCCGCTGGAATTTCGTCCAGCGCCCTGCTGCTGGTGGCGGTCCCATTGTCTTTCGCGGTGCCTTTGCATAGCTCTCCGTTCGAAGGCCACCGCCTCCTGCTGTTCGCGCTCGCCATCACCTGGGCGGGCGACACCGTCGCCTACTTCGTTGGCCGTTCCCTCGGCAAACATCCTCTCGCGTCCAAAATCTCCCCCAAAAAAACCTGGGAAGGCTCGATCGGCGGCCTCCTCGGATCGCTCGTCACCGCTTACGCCTTCCATTTTTGGCTTTCCGTCCCTCTTCCCCATCTCTTCGCCATGGCATTTCTCGGAAACGTTGCGGGCCAAATCGGCGACCTGCTGGAGTCGGCCTGCAAGCGTTCCGCTGGCGTCAAGGATTCCGGCGGCCTCCTCCCTGGGCACGGTGGCATCCTCGACCGCATCGATGCCCTCATCCTGTGCATCCCCGTCATCTGGTATTATTTGGTTTTGGTGAATCCACCGACACTTTAGGGGTTGTTTGCTGACATTGAAGCGGTGCCTCAACCTCGGTCTTTGGAGGACGGGTCTTGGGTTTCACCGCTCACTACCAACTTCGGACTGCCGACGTCTATGAAGCATCTTGCCATCCTCGGTTCCACGGGTTCGATTGGCCGCCAAACTCTCTCGGTTGTCGAATCCCAGCCGCATCACTTCAACGTTGTCGCCCTTGCTGCCGGCAACAATCTCGAGGAGTTCTACCAGCAGATCCTCCGACATCATCCCGAAGTGGTCTCTCTTTCGAGCCCGCAACTCGCCGACGAACTAGCCCGCCGCCTGCACGAGCAAAATCTTCAGCCGCTTCCCGCCATACATCACGGCCGCGAAGGACTGCTCGCCGTGGCCACGCATCCGAGCGCTGCGGTTGTTGTCTCCGCGGCCGTTGGGGTCGTCGGCCTCCAGGCCACTTACGAAGCGGTGAAGCTCGGCCGCACCGTGGCGCTGTCCAACAAGGAAGTCCTCGTCGCCGCGGGTGAACTCGTCATGGCCGCCGCCGCGCAATCGGGCAGGGAGCTGCTCCCCGTCGATTCCGAGCACAACGCCGTCCACCAATGCCTCCGCGCGGGCCGTCGTGCCTCCCAGGCAGCGGGCGCTCCGAGTAGCGCCTTTCGAGCCGTAGATTCGGGCAGTGGTTCGCTGTATCCGGAAGTTCGTCGCCTCGTTCTCACCGCTTCCGGCGGTCCCTTCCGCAAAACGCAGCTCAGGGACCTCGCCCAAGTCACGGTCGAGCAGGCGCTCGCTCACCCCAACTGGCGCATGGGCAGCCGTATCACGATCGATTCCGCCACCATGATGAACAAGGGCTTCGAAGTCATCGAAGCGCATTGGCTGTTTGGCGTCCGCCCCGATCAGATCGACGTGATCATCCATCCCCAGTCCACCATTCACTCCATGGTCGAATTCATCGATGGCTCGATCATTGCCCAGCTCGGCAGAACGGATATGCGCATGCCCATTCAGTACGCGCTAACCTATCCCGATCGTTTGGCATCTAATGGATTGGAGCTGGACTGGACGAAACTTCGCCGCCTGGACTTCGAGAAGGTGTCCACGCGGCGTTTTCCATGTTTGCGGCTTGCACGCGAAGCGCTCAAAAAAGGCGGGGCTCTGCCGTGCGCTTTGAACGCGGCCGACGAAGTGGCTGTCGCCGCCTTCCTGGATCATCGGATGCCGTTCCTCGGAATCCCGGAAGTGATCGAAGGCGTCCTCAAGCGAACGCCGCAAGTCAAGTTCTCGTCGATCGACGACGTTCTCGCCGCCGACGCGGAGGCTCGACGGCTGGCTTCGGAAGAAGTCGCCAGGCTCTCAGCGAAAGCGGCCGTTGTCTAGCGCCAATTGGTCGGATCCTGGGTTTGGTTCTTTCTGTACCTCGGTTGCGCCCTTTCTCGCGCGGACGGCTTGTCTTTGGAGATCCGGCCGACCCGGGAGAAACTGTTCAGAAACAGTTTCAATTGGCGGCAAGGCTTTTTGCTAGAATGGTTTGACGGAGTTTATTGCTCGCATGAACACTCTTATCGGCATTATTCTTGTCCTCGGCGTCATCATCCTGGTTCACGAATGGGGACACTTCATCGTTGCTCGGCTGTTCGGCGTTCGCGTTGACGTCTTCTCTATCGGCTTCGGCCCGCGGCTTTTTGGCGTCAAACGAGGTGCCACGGACTGGCGCGTCAGCGCTCTGCCGCTCGGCGGCTACGTCCGCATGGCGGGACAGGACATCACCGACATCGACTCCGGCGACCAAAAGCCCACGGGCGCTCCCGACGAGCTTCTCTCTAAGAAGCGTTGGCAGCGTGCGCTGATTTCTTTCGCCGGGCCGGCGGTCAATCTCATTTTTCCGGTTATCCTGCTCGGCGTCTATTACCTTGCGGTTGGCCTCCCTTCCGACAGCTTTCTCGCGCGGCCTGTGGTTGTCGCTGGACTTCCGAGCGCGCAACAGAGCGATGGTGGTCTCGAGGCTGGCGACAGGATTCTCGCTATTAACGGAACCAGGAATCCCACATGGGAACAGGCTCTCTCGATCTCCTCTCAAGCCGCTCCCGGCAGCGCCCTCAATCTCGAAGTTTCGAAAGATGGCGTCACCCGCCACCTCGAGCTGGCTCCTGTTACCCACGGCCCGTACGTCCGCACCTTCGGATACGCGCCTATCCCTCCGGCCATCGGTGAAGTAGCCCTCGGCACCCCCGCGGACCGGGGCGGTCTTCGCTCCGGCGACGTCATCCGCGCCGTCGATGGTCATCCCATCGCCTACTGGGATCAGTTCGTCGATTTTGTTCTGGACTCCGGCGGCAGGACTCTCCACGTCGACGTCGATCGCAAGGGACAGCGACTTGCTCTCTCCGTGACTCCGAAGCAAGGAGTAATCGACGCCGCTGAAAAATACTATCTTATCGGTGTTCAGCGCGAGTTTTCGCTCTCCTATAACCGCGTTGGTCCGCGTGAAGCCCTGAGGGCGGCTACGGCGCAAACTGCTTCGCTCGTGACGCAAACCGTCGATGTGGTTGCGAAGCTCCTCAGCGGCCGCGTTTCCGTCAAGCAGCTGCAAAGCGTCGTAGGCATTTCCCGCTCGGCCGGTGAAGCCGTCTCCCAGGGCGCTTTCGCCATCATCCAATTCATGGCGCTCATCAGCGTCAATCTCGGCATCCTTAATCTTCTACCGATTCCGATTCTCGATGGGGGTCACATTCTACTTCTTTCGCTGGAAGGAATTCGCCGGCGCGATTTCAGCCTCGCGTTCAAGGAACGCTTCATCCAGGTGGGCCTGGTTTTTCTCCTCGTTCTCATCGCGTACGTCATGTACAACGACGTGATGCGGATGCTCCCGACGCACTCCTAGGGTCTCGTGGAGCTGGCTTTCATACCCGCCTCTCGCCGGGGCGGGTCGACGGCGCACTTCTAATTTCGTTCTCGGCCATTTTGTGTTTTCTATTTTTGAATCCCCCCTGCTAAACTCCCTTTAGGAATAATCTCATGGTCACTATGCCATCCCACCGCGTCTCGAGCGGCGAACGCATCAACGTCGCCAAATCTTCCGGCCATCTCCAAAACGCCCTGCGGCAGCGCGGCATTCGCCTTACCCGCCAGCGTCGCGTGATTCTCCAGGTCATGGACGCTGCCGAACAGCACCTCGACGTCGACCAAATCCTCGATCGCGCCCAGAAAATCAGCCCCGAAGTCCATCTCGTCACCGTCTACCGCACCATCGACCTGCTGAAAAAGGAAGGTCTCATCGACGAGCTTGACCTCCTCCACCTTCGGGGTGACCGCCACTACTACGAAACCCACGGCCCTCGCGATCACATCCATGTGGCCTGCCTCCGCTGCGGCAAGGTCCGCGAATTCGAATCCCGCCTCTACGAGCAGCTCAAGGACCAGATTGCCCGTGATTGTGACATCCGGGTAACTGTCTCGCGCACCGAAGTCGGCGGCATCTGCAACGACTGCCTCGCCGCTGAAAGAAAGTAATCCGTGTTCAGTCTGTGAGCCTCCGAGGCGTCGATGACTCGGCTGTTTCCTTTCGGTGCTCGGTGGTTTCAATCGGCTCTGGGCTTTCATCGGCGAGTCTCGCCACCGGTCGCGGGCCACTAATAGGCCGGCATGCGCATGCCTCTCGCCCGTACCTTTCTCAACCGCGCGAAATACGCATTCGTCGCCGCGATGTCCCTGGCAATCTGCGCCTTCAACTCGTCCGCGCCCGAGAACTTCTTCTCGTCCCGCAGCTTCTTCCAGAATCTGACCTCAATCCGTTCCGGCGAAAAATTGCCCGAATAGTCGAGCAGGTGGGTCTCCACGGTCAATCCCGACCCGTTAAAGGTCGGGCGCATTCCCACATTTGTCACGCTGCGGTGACTGCTGGTCTCTCCATCGAGCACCGTCCGCGTAATGTACACGCCGCGCGCTGGCAACAGCTCCTGCTCCGGCTTCAGATTCAGCGTCGGGAACGTGAACTTTCTTCCCCTGCCTGTCCCGCTGACCACTTCGCCGGTCAGCGCGAACGCCCTCCCGAGCAGTCGTGCCGCGTGGCGAACGTCGCCGTCGGCCACAAATCTGCGGATTCGCGTACTCGAAACCACTTCGCCTTTCAGCCTCACGGGCTCGTGTACTACCACCTCGAATCCGTGTTTCCTGCCGAGTTCTCGCAAGAGCCCCACATCTCCGGCGTGCTTGTGTCCGAACCGGAAATTCTCTCCGACAACCACCGCCCGCGCGCGTAATCGCTCCACCAGAATCTGGTCCACAAAATCCTCGGGCCCGAGCGCCGCGAGTTCCTTTGTGAACGGCAGCACCACCACTGCTTCCATCCCCACGGCGCCGAACCAATCCATTCTCTGTTGGTTGGTCGAGATCCGCGGCGGCGCGGCCTCCGGCCGCAGAACCTTCAACGGCGGGGGTTCAAACGTGATCGCGGTGGCCACCGCCCCGCTGTCCTTGGCCTTCGCAATCGTGAATTCCAATACTCGCTGGTGTCCCAAATGAATACCGTCAAACGTCCCGATGGCAACTACGCTTCCCCGCCCGCTCGCACCGTAACGCGCCGCCCAATCCGTCGCCGAGTAAAACGCGGTCATTCCCCCGCTCGGGATATGTACGTGCACGGCCAGCGCTTCCGCGGCGCGCGCCACGGCCGGCGATTCCGTACCCACGTCAAACTGCAACCCGTCATAGGCCAAATTCACGTGCTGGTAGCCAGCCTTCCGCAAACGCTCGTTTGTAGCCTGGTGTGGCAAATCATGGGCGACGTGTGTGAACCACGCCCGCCTCGGCCTCAAGCGGTCGATCAGCGCCAGGGCCTGCTCCACCGTCTGATGCATCGGATGCGGAATGTCCCGTAGCGCATCCAAAATCAGATCGTCCAGATCCTCGAGCAGTGGCACGCTCGATTCCGGCAAGCGGCTGAAGTCCGTCAGGTACGCCGCGCGGCCGAACCGGTAGCCCAGCACTTCCATCTCCCCGTGCCGCAGCGGCACAGGAATAAAAGGTATCCCCAGCATCGGGAACGGGCCACTCACTTCATGCAGCTTCACGCTCGGAATGGCGCTCAGCGTCGGCTTATTGTCAAACACGTAGGAGAACACGCGCCGCAGCACCCGGAAGGTATCGTCCGTTCCATAGACAGGAATCGCCGTTTTCTGCCGGAAGTTGTAAGGCCGCAAGTCGTCGAACCCGAGAATGTGATCGGCGTGGCAATGCGTCAGAAGAACTGCGTCCAGGCGATCCAGCCCCACGCGCAGCGCCTGCGTCCGGAAATCCGGGGTCGTGTCGATCACCACATTTTGTCCATTGCGGGAAAGCAGCAGGGAAGGGCGCAATCTATGGTCGTGTGGGTCGGCCGATTTGCACACGGCGCAGTGACACCCGAGCGTTGGCACCCCCATCGACGTGCCTGAGCCCAGCACTGTCAGACGTATCGGTTCAGCTCCCATGGGCCTATTGTACTTTGGAGTGCCGTGGCTTGCGGTCGCTTTTGGGGACACGCACCGGAATTACACCTCCCGGCGCTATCTCCGTTTCTCCATGACCCGCCCCGCAAAAAAGCAAGACGGCACGACTCGCGCCGTGCCGCTCTCCTAAATCCAATCTCGAAATCTCGGCTCTGCTACTTCTTCCCCCCGCGAGCCTGCGCGGACACTTTCGCCATCTCCGCGGCCATGGCCTTGTTCACTTCGAGATACGTCATCTTCAATTTCCCGAGCAAATCCATCAACATACTGTCTTCTTCCGGTGCCAGATTCCCTTTCGTCTTCTCGCGCAACGCGTCCAGCATGTCGATTAACTCGCGGGCCGCGTCGGGATCAAACATCGGCTGGCCCGTATTCGGATCCGCGTACGCTCCCAGCACCATCGCCGCGTTGCTTCCGATCATCCTGATCAAATTCTCAAAGGCCGGCAACCTCTTCGCCGTTCCCGAAGCGGCCGCAGCCGCTTTCTCTTCCGCCGGCGCACGCTTCATTTGGGCCTTTTCCTTCACTTCCTCTCGCTTTGCCTCGCGCTCCTGCTCCTCCACAACCTCTGGCCGCAGCTCCCCGTCCGCGGTGAACGGCCGCCGGTCAACTACCTTGAAGCCATCTTCAGTGTGGTCCGCCACGTCGGTTACCTCTCCCCTAAATGTCGTATTCAGTTTAACACGCCTGCCTTTTCCCGGCTTGCGGGCGGCCGAGGCCCGATCTGGGCCGAAGACCAGGTGCCTAAGCGAGCAAAGGTGGAAAACAAACGGCCCGGTGGGGGAGGTCCGGGCCGCGGTCTTTCCCTGGTTTGCCGAGAGGTTTTACCTTTTCGGCTCGAAGGAAAGCGGGAAGTCAAACACCAGATCTCCGGCCGGGACGCGGAGGGAGAGTTCCCGGGCGCTCGAATCGCGGTTGAACCACATGATGCCGGCGGTGATCTGACCGCTCGGCAGCGAGACGTTCTTCAACGCGATCCTGAGGACGTCGACCGATTCGGTGCGCCCGAATGCACCCGGGTGGGCCGATGCCGGAACCAACTGGGGGCTCAGATAATCGGGGGCCGGGTTGGTGCGGTAAGACATTGCGGAAAGAGCAGTGGAATTCGCTGAATGCGGTTCCACGGCGCTCGACGATGGTTGGGCGTTGGCCATGCTCCAGAGTACCTGGTGTGTGCGGTTGTGGGCGAGTTTTTCGGGGTCGATTGCGGTCAGGGACTTCACGTTCGGTTGCAACTCGTCGAGAGTCACGATGCCGGGAATTACTTCGACCGTGTCATTTCCCTGGTTCGCGACTGCGATGCTCGCGCTGTACTTCCACCCGGTGTCCTGCAGGGAAACCTGAACGGTGATGCCGTTTGATATGATCGACTCGACGAGGCGGCCCTGGATCATGAACTCATCGCAGCCGGGCGCTCCCGCATGCCAGCGCACAACGCCGTTGACGGGGATCGCAGTGGGAGCGTGCTGCTCGGGCGCGTCGGCAGCGCGTTCGCCTATCGCGAGATACCTCAAAGCGACATAGCCGTCGAGGTCGTCGGCCGTTCTGATGTGCGCCGTATAACCTTGTGTATCCGAGAGAACCAACACGCTTTCGCCGCAAGCAAGAGTGACGATAAGCCGCAGGGGCAGGACTTGTTCCGCATCAGAGGTCATGGGGACGCTCGGGACCTCCGGGCACTTTACGAGGGCATGAGGCGTCGAAGGCGCAGCTGCGTTGCTGGCGTCCTGTGCCGACCAGGCCAGCTCGGCCGCCAGCAACAGAGCGGAACCAAGCACAAGACACTTGGTGGACACACACATAACCTCTCGCCTCCCTCAGGCTAGTACGCCGAATCGCACCACGCCAGTCCGTGTCAGTTTGGCGCTAGCGAGTGTTGGCGTCTATAGGACGCGCGTACAGTGGAGGGTCAGTTAGGTCGCCCCTGTCCCTTCGGGAGGGCCGGAAAAAAAAGACAGGTAAAGGTTTGGCGAAGCGCGCTCAAACCCGCCGGCCGCTCTCGTTCGCGTTCCGGCTTTGCCGCGATCGCGCGGGGCAGTGCCGGGTTGGAGGCTGTTCATCGGAGTGTAACTTGACCGACGCGGACGGGTGCGCTAGGTTGAAGGTAGCTTCTCCCCGTTCGGGCTAAGATGAGCCAGAAGTTTCCAGGAGGAATTCCATCGGCCACCCGTTTCGTACCGCAGCACAATCTTCCAAGTGGATGAAGCGCACGATACACATCACCGGAAAGATCGAACCCTTCTTCGGTACCTTAGACGAGAACATACGGATGTTGGAAGACGCTTTGCAAGTGCAGACGCATTTGCATGACACGAGGCTCACGGTCGAGGGCGAGCAGGAGAGCGTCGAACAGGCGGTGCGCATCGTGGAAGAGTATAACCACTTGACGCGCCATGGGCGCCTGCTATCGAGCGAGGAAGTGAAGTCCCTTGTGCGGGTAGCCACCGAGGAGCCGAATGAGTCTCCCCGCGGCATGTTTGAACATTCCCGCACGCGGTCGTTCGGCAAGAAGACCGTAACGCCGAAGAACTCGAGCCAGCGCCGCTACATGGAAGAAATCGAAACGCATGACATGACGTTTGGCATCGGCCCAGGCGGCACCGGAAAAACCTACATTGCCGTTGCCATGGCCGTTAGCGCGTTGCTTACAAAGCAGGTCAACCGCATCATTCTGGCGCGCCCAGCCGTCGAAGCCGGGGAGCGTCTGGGGTTCCTCCCGGGCACGCTGCAGGAGAAAATCGATCCGTATATGCGCCCACTGTACGACGCGCTCTACGACATGCTGGATGCGGACAAACTCGAGCGTTTCCTCGAAAAAGGCATAATCGAAATGGCTCCGCTGGCGTTCATGCGCGGGCGCACACTGAACGATTCATTCGTGATTCTGGATGAAGCCCAGAACACCACCAGCGAACAGATGAAGATGTTTCTGACGCGCCTGGGATTCAATTCCAAGGCGGTGATCACGGGAGACGTGACGCAGATCGATTTGCCATCCGGCAAAAGGTCGGGGCTTCTCGAGGCACTGGATATCTGCGGACGTATTCCAGGGATCAGCGTGATCCAGTTTGGAGAAAAGGACGTTGTCCGCCATAACCTCGTTCAGCAGATCATCCGGGCCTACGAGGAGTATGACGCCTCGCATCCCCAGCGTGGGGGCAACGGTAAAGCCCTGGCCCCGGTCAAAGATCCGGCAGCGCCTGAAAAATCCAGCAGCTAGCTTGAATGGCCACGAAAAAAAATGGGAGAAGTGCCTCTGGCGGCTGGCAGGTGGAAAACCGCCAGCGGAGCGTGCGCGTCAGCCTTCGAACGGCGGAGCGATTCCTGCGCCGTGTGATTGGTGAGCTCGGGGTCGGCAGCGATTCAGTGGCACTTTGTTTCGTGACGGACCGGGAAATGGTGCGATTGAACGAAACTTATCGGAAGAAAAAGGGAACCACCGACGTGCTATCGTTTCCCGCCGAAGAGCGCGGCAAACCCGTCAGCGTTCGAACGAGAGTGAGAGAATTGCGCGGGGAATTTCTGGGCGATATCGCGATCTCCCCTGCCGTCGCCCGGCGCAACGCCCACTCGGTTGGGCGCAGTCTGTCGGGAGAGATCCACGCCCTCATCTTGCATGGCGTTTTGCACCTTCTGGGATATGATCACGAGACCGATCGTGGCGAGATGGATCGCGTGGAAGGCCGGCTGCGGCGGCGATTGGGACTTGCCTGATGACGCTCTGGGCATACGTTGGCAGCGTTTTGGTGTTGGCGCTTGGCCTGCCGATCTTTTCCTATCTCACACTCATCTACCGCGAACTCGGCCGCATGGCCACCGGCCGTGTTCATGAACACCTCGATATCTTCGAAGCAGAAATCGAGCCAAAGCTGCGAATCAACCGCAAGAGCGGCGGCCGGGCGTTCCGCATTCTGGGGCATTTCTGGCTGGCTTTCGTGGTTCTTGAGACCACGCGGGCGATCGTCTATATGGTGCCCAACCGGTGGGAAGCCGGCGTACAGTTTATGGTTTTCCTGAGCCTGGAAGTTGTGATCGCCATGCATTTTATTCCAGACATGCTGCTGTACCGCACCACCGGACGGTGGCTCCTGCCTCTTCTTCCCTTGATTCGCGCGGCGATGCTCCTGGTGTGGCCCATTCGCGTGTTTCTCGAAGGCGCGGAAACGCTCGCGCGTATCTCCGAGCAAGAAAGCGAGAAAACGGAGGAGCAGCGAGCCGAAGAGGGCATCGAAGCACTGGTGGAGGTAGCCGAAGAAGAAGGTATCATCGAACCGGAGCAGGCCAACCTGATCGAGCAGGTCGTGGAATTCAGCGACAAGCGAGTGCGCGAGGTGATGACTCCCCGGCCCGACATTGTCGCGATGCAGGCCGAGGCGTCGCTCGAAGAGATGCACGCAAAATTCGTCGAAACGAAATTCGCAAAGATGCCGGTATACGAGAAGTCCATGGACGACATGATTGGAGTCGTTCACGCGCAAGACCTGCTGCAGGTGGCGGACACGGACTTGCCGAAACGCAAGGTTCGCGAACTCGTGAAGCCAACGCTGTTTGTGCCCGAGACGAAGTCGGGTTCCGACCTGCTGAGAGAAATGCGGCAGAAGAATCAGTCGATGGCAATCGTGATTGATGAACACGGCACGGTTGCCGGGATCGCAACGATCGAAGATCTGGTCGAGGAAATCGTGGGTGAGAGCGGCGCGGACAACAGGCAGCCGGCGCCGGACGCGGTGCGCGAGCCGGATGGCAGCCTTGTTTTGCGTGGCAGCATGACCATCTCTGAGGTGGAGGAGTTGTTGGGAGTCCACTTCGGAGAGAACTCGGATGAGACGGTGACAACGATTGCCGGCTTGCTCAGCCATGTGCTCGGCAAAGTGCCCGCTCCGGCCGACAGGATCGATCTCGAGGGCTACCGCTTCGAGGTTCTCGAAGCGAACCAGCGCAAAGTGTTGCGGTTGCGCGCGCGCCGGCTTGCGGCGGCCAGCACACAAACCTCCCATTAGGGGCCGAGGCAGTGCAGAAATCGAGCGTAAGCAAGCGGCGGGCCGGGTTTGTGGCCATTATCGGGCGTCCGAATGCGGGCAAGTCCACGTTACTGAACCGCTTCGTAGGGCAAAAGGTAGCGATTGTCACCTCCAAGCCCCAGACCACGCGGAACCGCATCCAGGGCATTGTTACCAGGCCCGAGGGGCAGATCGTCTTCATCGATACGCCAGGACTGCATGAAGCGGACTCGGTGTTGAATCGGCAGATGATGCGCGAGGTATCCGCCGCACTCGAGGGCATTGATGTCCTGCTGCTGATGATCGATGCAAGCCGCACTTTGCCGCACCCCGATTCGCTGCTGGTCGAGAAAGCCCAACGGTCGAGCGGCGCGACCATTCTGGCGCTGAACAAGATTGACCGACTGCCAAAGCCGAAGTTGCTCCCGCTGATGGATGCATTTCAAAAGGCCTTCCCGTTTGCAGCGCTGGTGCCGATTTCGGCTCTGAAAGGGGCCGGCTGCGAGGAACTGCTCCGGGAAATTCTGAACCACCTTCCGGAAGGCGAACCGTTCTTCCCGGAAGACCAGGTTACAGACCAACCCGAACGATTCCTCGCGAGTGAGATTATCCGCGAGAAGGCAATTGATTTAACCTACCACGAAGTGCCACATGCCCTGGCGGTGGTTGTGGACAAGTTCAAGGAAGGGCCGAAGATCCTGCGGATTCACGCAACGCTCTATGTGGAGCGCGATTCGCAAAAGAAGATTTTGATCGGGCACAAGGGCGAGATGCTCAAGAAGGTGGGGATGGCGGCGCGAAAGGAACTGGAAGCGCTCCTCGGAACGAAGATCTTCCTCGAAATGTTTGTAAAGGTGGACCGCGGGTGGCGGGAAAACCCGATGAGGGTGCGGGAGCTCGACTGGCACAGCCAGTTGGAGGCCTTGGCGGAAAATCCGGCCGAGGAAGAACACAACGAGCGCGGGCGCCGCCGGCCCGCCACCGAGGAGGGCCCCTAGAGAAGCAGGCGCTCGCCGAGCGCCGTGAGGCCGCCTATTCCGGGGCGGCGATGCCTAGAGACTTCATCTTACGGTAGAGGTGAGAACGCTCGAGTCCCAACGCTGAAGCGGTCTGCGTCATGTTCCAGCGGTGCTCCTGGAGTTTACGGAGGATGAATTCGCGCTCGTAGGCGCTGCGCGCTTCGTGCAAAGTGGAATAGGGATGCTGCGGGCTTTCCGCCACGCCACGGAACAATTCCGGCGGCAGGTGATGTGGTTCGATACGGGCTTGGGGGCAAACGATCACCAAGCGTTCGACGAGATTCTTTAACTCGCGCACGTTCCCGGGCCACGGGTAGCGGACCAATACTTCCATCGCCCCGTCACTTAGCTCACGCGTCTTCTTGCCGTAGTCGGCGCTGAATTCGGAGAGAAAGAACCGAGCCAGCACGGGAATGTCTTCCTTGCGGTCGCGCAGAGGAGGCACAAAGAAGGGAATCACGTTAAGCCGGTAAAACAGGTCCTGCCGAAAACCGCCGCGCGCAATCTCCTGTTCCAGGTTCTTATTGGTTGAAGCAATGACGCGCACGTCCACCCGGAGCGTCTGATTGGAGCCAATGGGCTCGATGCGCTGTTCCTCGAGGACGCGGAGCACCTTCGACTGGGTGCGGTGGCTCATGTCGCCGACCTCGTCGAGGAACAACGTGCCGCCTTCAGCCTTTTGGAATTTGCCAATCTTGTCGTCATTGGCACCCGTGAAGCTGCCTTTCACGTGGCCGAAGAGCTCGGATTCGATGAGTTCTTCAGGAATAGCGGCGCAACTCACCTCGACAAAGGGTCCCTTGTTCCGAAGGCTTTGGGCATGGAGTGCGCGCGCGACGAGTTCCTTGCCGGTGCCGCTTTCCCCATAAACGAGCACGCGGCCGTTGGTTGGCGCGGTCACGGCGATCTGCTGGCGGAGCGCCTTCATGGGCACGCTGTCACCCATGACCTGGTACTTGTGGACGAGTTCGCTGCGCAGGACCTGGTTTTCTTCCTCCAGTCGTCTTTGCTGCACGGCGTTGCGCACCAGGACGATGATTTTTTCGAGCGAGAGTGGCTTTTCGATGAAGTCGAAGGCGCCCAATTTTGTGGCGCGAACCGCCGTTTCAATGTTTCCGTGCCCTGAGATCATAATGACGGCGGGCGGGCGGGGCGCTGCCTGGATGCGGCTGAGTGCCTCGAGGCCGTCGATGCCGGGCAGCCAGATGTCGAGCAAAATCACCTCGAAGTCGTTCTTGCCGACGCGCTCGAGGGCTTCTTCTGCCGACGCAACCGTATCAACGGTGTAGCGCTCGTCGCGGAGGATGGAGCTGAGAGATTCGCGGATGCCGGCTTCGTCGTCCACGATCAGAATTCTTGGCTGCGCGGTCATCGATCCCCGTCCATTCCATTCCGTTCCGGGGCGGCCGCAGCGGCCAATTCGGCAACCGGCAACTCGATCAGGAAGCGCGAGCCGACCGGCTGGTTGTCTTCAACGCGGAGCGAACCGCCGTGCTCGGTAATGATGCGGGCGGCGATGGCCAATCCGAGGCCCGTGCCCCGGTCCTTGGTTGAAAAATGTGGCAGAAACAGCTTGTCTTTGTCCTGCGGCGAAATACCGTGGCCCGTATCGGCGACGATAATCTCGACCGTATCGGATTCGGGGAGTAGATGGGTTGTCACGGTGATTTCCCGGCAGGTAGCGTCTTCGAGCGCTTCGGCCGCGTTGTCAATCAGATTGACAATGACGCTGCGCAAAAGCGGCCCATCGGCGCGAATGGCCGGCAGATTCTGCTCGAGCGATGTTTTCAGGCGAATCCCCTCGAGTCGCCCGGCGAAGACCTCCAGTGCTTCGTGCACGGCAGTGTTGGTGTCGGTAGGCTGCAGACGGGCCGTCGGGAAACGTACAAACTGCGAGAATTCGTTGACGAGGGATGACAGCGTTCCAACCTCCCGCACAATCATGCGGGCACATTCTTGAACGATGCGAGCCAGTTGCGGGTCTTTCGGCGGCGTGTTTTCGTCTGAGCGGCGATCCAACTGGTGAAGCAAGCGCTGGGCCGAGAGTTGGATGGGCGTGAGCGGATTTTTGATCTCATGCGCGATGCGCCGCGCCACCTCCTGCCAGGCCGCAGACTTCTGCGCTCGCAAAACCTCTGTGAGGTCGTCGAAAACGAGAACAAACCCGGTGTTGGCGCGGCGCGGGCCGAGGGAACTCACGGTGATGGCCAGGTGAAGCACGCGCCCGGTAACTACCAGTTCGATTTCTCGCGAAACCACTCCCATGCGCAAGGATCTCCGCATCAGCGTTTGCAGTACGCGAAAGGCCTCGCCGCCCAAGAGCGATTCAAGGGAGTGCACGTTGGCCTCCGTGGTCTGAAACATTTCCGCGAGGGCGGTGTTGGTGCGCAGAATATTGCCGTGGGAGTCTAGGTAAATGACCCCTGCCGGGATATTCTCCAAAACCGTTTCCATGAGCTGACGCCGGCGCTCCAACTCCTGCACGGCCTGCTGGAGATTGCGGGTGAACTCATCGATCTGCGAGCGACTGTCGCGAAGCTGCGTGGTCATGGTATTGAACGAGCGGACCAGCATGCCGAGCTCATCCTGGGCTTGCTCGGGCACCTGGTAGTCGAAGTTCCCGGCGGAAACCTCGCGCGTGCCTTCGGCAAGCGCCTGGATCGGCACGGTCACCTGCTTTGAGAGGAACAAGGCCACCCACGTCGCCGCTGACAGGACCAGAATGGTGAAGAAGAAGAGAATCAGGAGCATCTGCCGTTTCAACGCCCGAAGGTTTTGCTTCACCTTTTCGTATTCCTGGGTTTGCGTTTGAATGGCGGTCCAGCGCTTGAGAAAGTCAGGGCTGGTTCGGTACGCGACGACGAGCGTACCTACTTTGTCGCCGGAAATATTTGCTGGAGCCCGCGCGGCGAAGTAACTCTTGTTGCCTGCTTGCCAAATCTCGACGCCGCTCGGCAAGGTGCGCTCGAAGAGACCTTCGAGCCCGCTTACGCTGCAAATGTCACGGGAACGATCTTCCGGCTGGTGCTCGCAGACGACTCCGCCTTTCAGAAACTTGCCCTCGGAGTCATACAACCAGGCGGCGTCGAGTCCGAGCATGAAAGAATGCTGCAGAAAGGAGTCGGCTGGCTCCGCCACGTGCGCTGCAGCCTGATAGCCGAGGGTGTGCAACCGCGGGAGCGTGCCTTTGCCGAGATCATTTAACAGCGTTTGCGTTTCTTCGGAGGCGATCTCGAGGGGGCGGGGGAACCAGCGGCCTAGGGTACGGTTCAGCAGAGAATAGCTCACAAAAAACATGAAAATCACGGGCAGAAGCGAAATGGCCATCGCGCCCAATACCATTTTTGTTTTGAAGCGGGCTCCCAGTTGCTCCCGGCTTCGCTCCGTCAAGAGCCGCACAATGCTGCGGGTAAGAATCAGCCCAAAGACGAGCAGCGCAGCGGTGATAAAGCTGGAGACGGCGTATAGAGCGATGACTTCCCGCCAGGAACTGGGTTCGATTGGCACATCGAGCGAACCGAGCATGAATACCGCGGCTAGCAGAAGCGTGACCAGAATGCCGCCGACCGCCAGGCGCGTGCGCGTTTTTGAAGTCGCCGGGCTCATACGTTTTCCTTCTCGGTCGTAGGCAGAAATCTTCGCAACGCGCAATGGCTGCAACGAGCTTCACGCGCCAGGCAGTATTCCTTGCCGGTGTGAACGATCAAAGCGTGATATTCATTGTAGAGAGCCGGGTCTCGGGGAAGGCTTTGCTCGAACAGCCGCCGAATCTCCTCGTAGGTTTCCTTCCCGCTTGCCAGATTGTGCCGCTCCAGGATCCGCCTTGTATAGGCATCCACGACAAACACGGGGTGATTACCGGCGTAGAGCAGAATTGAATCGGCGGTCTCCGGGCCAATCCCGTGGATCGCGAGGAGTTGTTCGCGCAGGGTTAGGGTTGATGTTCGGAACATCCTTTCGAGTGAACCTTGATAATTGTTGCGAAGGAAGCGCGCAAACTCCTTGAGCTTTCGCGCCTTTTGCCGGAAGTAGCCGGACGAGCGGATCTGTTGGGCCAGTTTCGCTTCCGAAATGCGCGCGATTGCGGCAGGGGTCAACAAGCGCTCAGCGCGCAGGCTCGAAATGGCCCGCTCGACGTTCGTCCAGCTCGTATTCTGGGTCAGAATGGCTCCCACGATCATTTCGAAGCGGGTCCGCCCGGGCCACCATTTCTGGGGCCCATGGGCCTCGAACAATGCCGTAAAATAGTCAGCAAGCGCCGGAAGGGGACCCGCCTTCACTGGGGCCGCACGTGACCGCGGGTGGCTCGGCATATTCGGTATCAAGCGATCGAATATCTGCAGACTGTCCGCTGTAGACATCTCCTTCGCAAGATAACGATGCTCTGGGAGCAAGTCAAGAATTCGCCCCTGTCCCCGGAAGGTTCGATTCCTGTTCTGCTGTACAGGTATTAGCGAATTCACAACTGCTCCCCAAAATCGAACCACGCCTTGCCGGGCGCTTTGCTATGTTGAGCGGTGGGTGCATTGTATTTAGGGAGCACTGCGGATGTCCGTCCGTTTGGGCGAGATTTTACTTAAAGAAAGCCTCATTACGCAGGACCAGTTGGATAAGGCGCTGGAATTTCAGCGCTCCAACGGGGGCAAGCTCGGAAGCTGCCTGACGAAGATGGGGTTCATCACCGACGATGACATTACAGGTGTGCTCTCGCGGCAGTATGGCGTGCCGTCGATCAATCTCAAGTACTATGAGATCGATCCGAACGTCATCAAGCTGATCCCGCAGGATACCGCCCTACGCTACCAGGTTGTTCCTCTCTCCCGCGTCGGCGCCGTATTGACCATTGCGATGACTGACCCCACCAACGTCTTCGCGATGGACGACATCAAGTTCATGACCGGCTTCAACGTCGAACCGGTCGTGGCCTCGGAATCCGCGATCGGAGAGGCTATCTCCCGGTTCTACGGGGGAGGAGCATCTAGCCACGAAGAGCTGAGCTCCCTGATGAAGGACCTGGTTGATGTCGACCAAGAGCTCGAACTTTCGGCTGAAGAGCAGGAGATGGACGCGGAGGCGCTCGAAAAGGCCGCCGAGGAAGCTCCCATCATTAAACTGGTCAATCTCATCCTGACCGATTCGGTGAAGCGGGGCGCCAGCGATATTCACGTCGAGCCGTACGAAACCGAGATGCGAGTGCGGTTCCGCGTTGACGGGGTGCTGCAAACGGTGATGAACCCGCCCCTGAAGCTGCGCGACGCTATCACCAGCCGTATGAAGATCATGGCCAAGCTCGACATCGCCGAGAAACGCTTGCCGCAGGACGGCCGCATCATGATCAAGTACAAGGCCGAGGGGAAGAAGAAGGAGCTCGACTTCCGCGTTTCCACCGTGCCCACGCTCTACGGCGAAAAGATCGTGCTCCGGTTGCTCGACAAGGAAAACCTTCGTCTGGACATGACCAAGCTGGGTTTCGAACCGGAGTCCCTGAAGAAGTTCGAACGCAACATTCTGAAGCCCTATGGGATGGTGCTAGTGACCGGGCCAACCGGTTCGGGCAAGACCAATACCTTGTACTCCTCGGTGGCGCGCCTCAATCAGGTCGATACGAACATCATGACCGCGGAGGATCCGGTCGAGTTTCAGTTGGCGGGCATTAACCAGGTCCAAATGAAGGACCAGATCGGGCTGAACTTCGCCGCCGCTCTCCGCGCCTTCCTCCGGCAAGACCCCAACATCATCCTGGTCGGAGAGATCCGCGACTTTGAAACCGCGGAAATCGGCGTGAAGGCTGCGCTCACGGGGCACCTGGTGCTTTCGACCCTGCACACCAACGACGCGCCGTCCACGATCAGCCGTCTGATGAACATGGGTATCGAGCCGTTTCTGGTGGCGACCTCGGTGAACCTGATCTGCGCGCAACGTCTCGTACGTCGCATTTGCACGAACTGCAAGGAAGAGCTCGACATTCCCGAGCAGGCTCTGATTGACGCCGGTTTCGGCCCAGACGAGGTCAAGACCACGAAGATCTACCACGGCAAGGGTTGCTCAACCTGCGCAAAACGCGGCTACAAGGGGCGCACCGGTCTTTACGAAGTAATGGAGATTAATGACGAATTGCGAGAGCTCATTCTCGTGGGCGCTTCGGCTTTGGAGTTAAAGAAAAAGGCCATCGAGCAGGGCATGATCACGCTCCGCCGTAGTGGATTGATCAAGACCGCGGCCGGGCTGACCACTCTCGAAGAGGTATTGCGCGAAACGGTTTTGTAGCGAGGGTCCGAAAATGGCTGGCATAACATTGAGCGAATTGCTCAAAAAGATGATTGAGATGGGAGGCAGCGACCTTCACATCACGACCAACAGCGCGCCGCGCGTCCGCGTGCACGGTCGCCTGCGCGCGCTCGATATGCCGCCACTGACCGCGGCGGATACCAAGTCTCTGGCCTATAGCGTTCTGACGGACGCGCAGAAGCACCGCTTCGAGGAGAACCTGGAACTTGACTTCTCGTTCGGCTTGAAGAATCTGGCCCGCTTCCGCGGCAACGTTTTCAATCAGCGTGGCGCGGTCGGCGCCGTCTTCCGCACCATCCCGTGGGAGATCAAGGGCTTTGATGCCTTGGGCCTGCCGCCGGTGGTCAGAACCCTTTGTGACAAACCGCGCGGCCTCGTGCTTGTCACCGGCCCGACCGGTTCGGGCAAGTCTACCACGCTCGCCGCGATGCTCGACAAGATCAACGCCGAACGCGAAGAGCACATGATCACAATCGAGGATCCCATCGAGTTCCTGCACAACCATAAGAAGTGCCTGGTGAACCAGCGGGAGGTCCACGCCGACACGCATTCTTTCGCGAACTCTTTGCGCGCCGCGCTGCGCGAAGACCCCGACGTCGTGCTGATCGGCGAGATGCGCGACCTCGAGACCATCGAATCGGCGCTACGCATCGCGGAAACCGGTCACCTTACCTTTGCCACATTGCACACGAATTCCGCCTCGTCGACGATCAACCGTATTATCGATGTTTTCCCGTCCCACCAGCAGCCACAGATCCGCGCTCAGCTTTCCATGGTACTCGAAGGCATTTTGTGTCAGGCGTTGCTTCCGCGCGCGGACGCCCGCGGCCGCGTCATGGTGATGGAGGTGCTTGTACCGACGCCCGCCATTCGCAACCTGGTGCGCGAAGACAAGATTCATCAGATCTATTCCGCGATGCAGACCGGAACCGGACAAACGGGCATGCAGACGTTCAACCAGGGCTTGGCAAACGCGTATTTTGCCAAGCTCATTACCCTGGACATGGCTCTGTCCCGCTCCTCGAATCCGGATGAATTGCAGGACATGATCAACCGTGGTGTGACCAGCACTCCTTCAGCGGGTAAGAGCGTTTCGGGCAAATCCCCTGTTGGCGCGCGTCACTAGGATTTCCGTTGATGAGCAAGCTTTCGAAGGGCCAAAACGAATTTCGACCGCCAAGGAGGGACTACCATGCCGGTCTTTACGTATAGAGGAACCAATCGAACTGGCGCTGCTGTGGCCGGGGAGATGACGGCGAGCAACAAGACGGAGCTGCAGAGCCTTTTGCGCCGCCAACAAATCACTGCCACACGCATGTCGGAGAAGGGCAAGGAATTCAATCTGCCATCCTTCGGCGGAGGCGTGGACTCCAAGGAGTTGGCGATCTTCACCCGGCAGTTCTCGGTGATGATTGACGCGGGCTTGCCGCTGGTGCAGTGCCTTGAGATCTTGTCGAGCCAGCAGGAGAACAAGACCTTCCAGAAGGTGCTCGCCGGGACGCGGGGCTCGGTCGAGGGCGGAAGCACACTGTCGGCGGCCATGAAACAGTATCCAAAGGTCTTCGATCCCCTTTACACCAACATGGTAGAGGCGGGCGAGACGGGCGGTATTCTGGACACCATTCTTCAGCGCCTTGCCGCCTACATCGAAAAGAACGTAAAGCTGCAACGCGCGGTGAAGTCGGCCCTCGTTTATCCCATCGGCGTCTTGACCATTGCAGCCGCCGTCATCACCTTGCTGCTGTGGAAGGTGGTGCCGGTGTTCGCAACGCTGTTCGCCGGACTGGGAGTGGACTTGCCGCTGCCGACGCGAATCGTGATCGGTCTCAGTCACTTCGTCGGAAGTATCTTCGGGTTCCTGATCTTTGTGGCGATTATCGGCATGGTCGTTGGGATAAAGATATGGTACGGCACGCCCAGTGGGCGGATGGCAATTGACACGATCATCCTGAAGCTGCCCGTGCTTGGCATTCTGATGCGCAAGATCGCCGTTGCGCGCTTCACGCGCACACTTGGCACCCTGATCTCGAGCGGCGTGCCCATCCTCGAAGGACTCGATATCACCGCCAAGACTTCGGGCAACGCCGTGATCGAGAAAGCTTTGAACCAGGTCCGCAAGTCACTCGAAGAAGGCAAATCGCTAACCGACCCTCTAAAGGAATCGGAAGTGTTTCCCGGCATGGTGACGCAGATGATCGCGGTCGGCGAGCAGACCGGCGCGATGGATGCCATGCTGCAGAAGATCGCGGACTTCTACGAGGAAGAAGTGGACGCTGCGGTCAAGGACCTGTTGACGGCTCTCGAGCCCATCATGATCGTGTTTCTCGGCTTGGTCGTCGGCGGCGTCGTGATATCGATGTATCTGCCGCTGTTCTCCCTCATCGGCAAACTCAGCGGCCACTAGAGAGGGTGCGGTTTCGGAAAACGGGAGGACAGGCGATTAGCACCTGTCCTCCTTTTTCTGTTTAAGATAGAAGGCGGGGGACGGAAGCTGGCCGAGTCTTAGGCTTTCAATCCATGGAACAGACTTTTAACCGGCGCGAATGGCTCGAATGGTTGACGCGAGTCCGTTTGCTGATGATCGCGTTGATCCTTGGTGTTGGCGTCGTCTGGCCTCAATACGTCCCGGCCTCCGGTATCTCGCGCTATTTCCTACCGATCATCATTCTGTGGATCACCATCGGAATCCTTCAGTTAATTCTCGTGCGACTCCTGCCGTCGGTTGCGTGGCTCGGGCCACTCCAGGTTTCCTGCGACGTGGTGATGATCACGGGCGTTGTCTACACGACCGGGCTGCAAGACAGCAATTTCACCGTCTTGTACCTGCTGGTGATTATCGTGGCGAGCATCTTGTTCTCGCGCCAGGGAACGTTTATCACCTCGCTTTTCTGTATTTCCTCGCTGGCGTTGACCGCGGCACTTGTCCACGCGGGGAAGCTCCCGCGCACTTCGCTTGCCCCACCGTCGATTGAAAACGTACGCTTGTGGTTTCTCAACAACAGCTTCGGGTTTCTTGGCGTGGCCTATCTGGCCAGTTTGCTGGCGCTGTCGCTTCGGCGGAAGAGCTCCGAACTCGAGCAGAAAAGGGAAGAGCTGCTCGAATTGCAGGACTTCACCGCGGACATCATCCATTCCATGCGTGGCGGTCTCCTTACCACCGACCTAGAAGGGCGGATTCTGCTTATCAACCGCACCGGGGAGGACATTCTGGGGCGCTCCTTCGCGGAGTTGCGCGGCCGCGACCTGCGCGAGATCAACAAGGAATTCTGGCTGCCCGATATGTCCGCGCTGCCCGAAAGGCTGTCCTTGCGCCGCGAGATCGAAGTGCGCACGCAAGCAGGGCAGCGGCGCTACCTGGGTGTGTCCGTTTCGCCCCTGCGCACGCGCGCTGCTGCCCGCAGCGGGTTTGTTTTCAATTTCCAGGACTTGACCGAACTGCGGCGGCTCGAACAGGAGGTTGCCACCAAGGAGCGCATGGCGGCGGTTGGGCGCCTGTCGGCGGCCATCGCCCACGAGATTCGCCAGCCTTTGACGGCCATGGCCGGCGCGGTGAAGGAACTTGGCCGACTGGTGCCGCTTGAAGAAGATGAGAAGCAACTGGTGAATATCGTCAGCCGGGAATCCGAGCGCCTGAACCACATCATTACGGATTTCCTGAATTACTCGCGCGAGAAGTCCTATGTCTTCGAAGTGGCCGACGTCCGAACCCTGCTCGATGAAACCCTGACGCTCATCGAGCGGAAGCCTGGCGTCGAGGGAGGGTTTCACATTGTACGCGCGTTCAACGGAAAAGTGTCCAACGCCCGTGTGGATCCCAATAAGATTAAGCAGGTTTTCTGGAACCTGTGCGACAACGCGCTGCGCGCCATGCCCGACGGCGGCACATTGACCGTGGGTATCGAGGAAGTACCGGACTGGCTGAGGATTTCGTTCCGCGATACCGGCATCGGCGTGGATCCGCAGCAACGCTCGAAGATCTTTGAGCCCCTGCAGTCGAATTTTGAGGGCGGCACGGGCTTGGGCCTCGCGATCGTGTACCAGATTATTCAGGCGCACAACGGCCGCATCACGGTTTTCAGTGAGAGGGACAAGGGCGCGGAATTCGTTGTCGAGCTTCCGCGCTCTGGATGAGGCGCAATGCAAGCAACCAAAACCGCTCCGCGTGAAATGGGCCGCGAGATAGCTCACATCCTCGTGGTGGACGACGAGAAGTCCATCTGCGAACTCCTCGAAATCACCTTCCGGAAGGAGGGGCACCGCGTTGAGGTCGCCAACAGCGTCGAGGCGGCCAAGAGGAAGCTCGAAGGTTCCCTCTACGACATCGTCATATCGGACGTGCGTATGCCCGGTGCCACGGGCGTCGAACTACTGCGTTTTACCCGCGAAATCGCCCCCGATTCCTATTTCGTGTTGATCACCGGAGTGCCCTCCTTGGAAACGGCGATCGCCGCCGCCAACGAGGGCGCAAACCGCTACGTGATCAAGGATCACGATCTCGTCGAACAGTTGCGCGTAGCGGTCCGGGAAGTCACGGAAAACCTGAAGTGGAAGAAAGAGGCCGGCTATCTCCGCCGCGAACTGCGCCGCCTGACGGGCCTCGACAACATCATCGGTCAGAGTCCGAAGATGAAGGCCATCTTCGACCTGATCCAGACCGTGGCTCCGCAGAACAGCCGCGTGCTGATCACCGGCGAAAGCGGTACGGGTAAGGAACTTGTCGCGCGAGCCATCCACGAAAACAGCACACGATCCCGAGCCCCATTCATCACCATTAACTGCGGCGCGTTTCCCGAATCGCTGCTGGAATCGGAGCTGTTCGGCTACATGAAGGGCGCGTTCACTGGAGCCAACGAGAATCGCCGGGGCCTGTTCCAGGCGGCCGATGGCGGAACGCTGTTCATGGACGAGATCGGCAACATGAAC
>DATFTB010000057.1:0-4886 GCA_035262325.1 Candidatus Acidiferrum sp. | reverse complement strand
TCTTGTCTTCCCGGCTTTCCACGCGGACGTGGATCCATTGATCGGGATTCGAGGAAGACTGGGCGACGGCAAGCATTGGAAGTAAGCTGCAGGCGACCAAAGCTGTTGCGGAAACAAACCCCCAAAGGCCCCTGGGCGATTGATTCATAGGAAAGCTCCTTGGCTGGTAGTACGAGCGGAGCGGTCAAAAAGTTCCAGCCGGTCGGCTTTTTGTTCGCAGGCTCACGGCTGCGCCGCGCCGGTCGGAATGGGTCAATTCGTGGATGTATCAGGGGCACGGTCCGTGTGTCTCTGTGAAGCCGCTCACGGAGTGGATGAAACGTCTCCTACAGGTGCGGGCCCTATGCCAGCGTGGTCAGCCGCGGCTTCCGGCAGACGGGCGGCACGAGCGGAACCGAGGCCGACGCAGCACTGAGGGGATTGCGCAAAGGATGCCTAGCCAATCGGGCTAAATGGCGCCCAGAGTTTCAGTGCGCCAACCGGACGCTCCGGCCTAACACGACGATGAAAGCAATCGCGGCCACACAGGCCGCTACCGCCAGCGGCCAGTTCCTGCGAATGGGTAGCGGTTCGGCTGCTGGTCCGTAGGGGATCAGTGTCCCGCGCTTGAGCCAATTCGTGGCCCACAGAAGTCCCGAAGTGCCACCGAAGGTCGATGCCGCGGCTGAGATCAGCACCAGGATCATTCCTTTGGGATTCAAAGCGCCGGCGATGCACATTAGGATTCCACCCGCAAAATAGGGAACCGCCGTGAGGCGCACGGCACGCTGGTAACGACGTTCTCTCTCGCTGCCAATAAACGGACGTAATTCTAGAAGACTGATGCGCGCGGCGAGCGCATAAGTAATGCCCCCGATGATCGTCAGTGCGATTCGCCACATCCACTTCGTGCCGAGCCCCTCTATAAACCCGGCCCAGTCACCAATGCCACCGATGCCGGAGAACAGGAAATATCCGGTGCCCGTGTAAAGATTCAATGTCATCGCGATCCAAGAGAAATACTTCAATCGCGGATAAGCGGGCACGGTGCGCCGTCCGAGCGCAAAGAATAGCGCTCCTGCAAGCAGGTTAATCGCCGTGCCGCCGGCAAACACAAGGCGGCTGTCTGAACTACACTCAAAATGAACTGAAGAAATCACGAGAGGTTTGGCGCCGACCAGGACACAAGCGCCGCCATGTCCCAGCCCTTCGTGCAGGACGCTTCCGAGCATGTAGGCAAGGATGCCGATCGCGCCTACCGTGAGCGCATCGAGTGGAGCTGTCGTGCCGATCAACGCTTCTTGCTTCATAGCGGCATGTGGAAGCGCAAATTAGCGTAACGAGAGCGCCCAATAACTGGAAGCTTTTGAGGTGCTCGGCGAAACGCAGGGAGCTAGCGCGCCAGCGGTATCTCGCCGGGCGCATTCTGAGGAAAGAGAGTCTCCGGAGACACGGGCGAAAGCGGCAGCCCGTCCTCGTTCTCTCGACCGTTTGGATCGTGACGGTGACGGAGAGAGTGGATGCCCATCCGACAAAGATCAAACGCGCTGTAAATGATGTTGCCGCGGACAACGTCGCTCTTGTAAACGAGCACTTGTGTGCGCAGGTATCTGGCCATCCGCGATCGCGGGCGGATCGGGATCAAGGGATTTGAACGTGTGTAGCGGACGTCGGGACGCTCGCAGTTTTTCAGCTGGACGACGGTCAGCACCCCGTCGCTGCGCATTTCATCGCCGGTCGAGTTGACCAGCAGCTGGGGAATCTCAGGGCGCGGCAATTGCCGCACGGACTCAACACATCCGGACAGCGTAAGATCGCGCACAAGCATGTTCACGCCATCATCCAGATTGGCGTCGATGTGGTGGATGAACTTGTGGTACTTCAAGGATAGAACGGCGCTGGTCTCGCGCGTGTAGGCCCCGAGCCAAGCCTCTTGGCCGAGAACCGTCCTCGGCTGCTCCCAAACCCTCAGATGTTCGCGCTTCCCGTAGCTATCGAAGCTTTTTTGCCATGTCAGGTCCTGGACCCGGCCATTCAGGAACTGGCGCGATACCGGCATGGTCGGGTAATTGCTGTACGTCAGAAAAGCGCCAAACTCATGAAGGAACGCGCTCTTGGAATTTCGATCGCCCGGTTGCCAGCCCGCGGCCAGAAACGCTCCTTTGATCTGGTCCTCGGAGCCGACAAACAGGAGGTTAACGAGGTCCGCTGGTTTGCCGTAACTGGTCGTGGTGCGGAAGGATACTTTGTCGAGCAGCATCTCGACATCGCCGCGCTCGTATTCATCCATCTCGAAGGAAACGTGCGGAAGCTCGGGCTGGTCGCCTACGTAGAGCGGGGCGTTCAAGCGCAAGCGCATGTCGGTGCCGGGCGGCAAATAGATCTCCGGTTCGGGTAGGAAGGTCAGGGCTCGGTACACGATCAGGCCCATGTCCGAGTAAGGATTGAACGTGGGCATATGAACCAGCCGGCTGGTGATGCGCCCCTGGGGGGTGTCGGTCGCGCGTATTCCGTGAATCACGCCGTTCGAGACCGTCTCGCGCGCGTTATCGATCTCGACGACTTGCGCCGCAATCGGGAGCACGCTGCCGCTGGCGGTGACGATGCGGTCGAAAACAACCTCGAGGCGCGCGGTGTCGTGCTTGAATCCCAGCCCGACTCTCCTGACGGCCACAACCTCTCCGTCAATTTCGAGCCCGGCGGAGAATACCGGCATCAAGTCGCATTCGGGCGATTGGATCAGCACGGCACGGACGGTTGCACCGGGTTTCGAGCTGTAGGAAGCCACGGGATCGAGCAACCGGATCCAGAAAGACTTGCCGGCCGGGACGTCTTCGCAACTCGCCGCCGCTCGCGGGACGCCACCGAGGCAGGCCGCTAGTGCCACAAAGCGAAAAAAGGGAAGTCCGCGTAAAGGCAGTCGCGCGGCGCGATTGCGGCCTGCGACGCAGTTCCCCCATTTCCCCGGCACACCCATCAGACCCTGCACCCCGCTCTTCGTCACCGGCACTGCTAGTTTGCCCTGTTGCAGTCCGGCTACCGTATTTACGTTGCCTTCGATTTACGTAAACCTCAACTGTCAATCGGTACAGTTACTTTGGGCGGGCGCTTGAACACTCGAGGAAATCAAATCACAAACCGTCTACAAACTTGAGATGCACTGCACAAAAACCCCCTCGGGAAGCCGGAAGCTCTGTCGTGCGGGCGGTCCTTTACTGGTCTTTCGCTTCCTTCGCCGCGCCCATTTTCACGGTGCTTCCGTAGCGCTTGTAATTCGAATACCGGATCGTCATGCGGATATGCACGTCCCCGGCCCGGAAATGCAAGTAGTCGTCGGCCCTTGTGTAGACCGGGAACCAGTAGCCTTTCTCAATATTCTGGCGGTAGGTATGGAACCGAGGAAACACGTTTTCGTTATTCTTGGTGATGATGTCGGGCACCGCTTTGCCGTCGGTCATGACGATCTGCAGGTCCTTGTCGTCCACCCACACGCGGCCCTGAAAATAGCGCTGGTTTTTCTCGATCGCCTTTGGCCCGACGTCGAAGACGTAGGTGGAGAGTTCGTCGACCTGCTGGCGTCCGACGTATTTCACGTTGTATTTGGGCAGTTCCGCGGAATTCAGCACGAAAGGTTGCACGTTGCGGACGTCGTCGAGATCCTGCTCGCTCAACATAATGCGTTGGAGGGTATTCGGCGGCGCGAAGGTTACTTTTTCAAAGCGCTTTCCGTCGGGCGTAAAAATAATATCGCTGGTCATGCGATATTCGCCGTCGGGGCGGTTATCTTCGTCGATGGTCTGGATCGAGAACGCCTGCGTATAGGTGTAGTTGTCGCGCTCGCGCTTGAATTCGCTCTCGCGCTCGGAAAAGCGCTTGACGATGTCATCGACGGGCATTGAGGGCGGGTCGCTGGTGATGGGATTGTCGCCTGGCGAGTGGATGGCCTGTGGTGGGGGCGAGGTGTGATAGCTCTGCTGGCCTTCCGGCTGCGCCGCCGGAGGAGGAGTCTGGCGCGCAGGAGGCGGTTGCGTGCGGGAAGCGGGGGGACTGCTTAGGGGACCGGGATCCTGGGCAAACGCTGGAACGCTTAGCCATACAGAAAACAGCCCGGCGACGACCATGGCGGAGTAGCGAGCCACTCGTTTTGTTGCCAAATGCACGGCTGACCTCACTCGATTCCGATAGGGCTATATCTATAAGAGTCTACCGCAAGCGCTGAAGTTGTACGAGCCGTATGCCCCAGGCTAGCCAGTCGACGGGCCACTCGAGTATCCTGACGAGCTTCGTCCGGGGGATCGCGCCTTGAACTTGAGCCGGTTGCGGTTGTGGGTCGTGGTGATGTTGTTGGCCTTAGCTGCAGGTACGGCTTTCGCACAGGCACAAGCGAATGGTGACGCCGCGCTTTCCGCCAGAGTGGATTTGGCCGTCGAAGCGCAGCAGAAAGCGCAAAAAATCCCCGGCGTTAGCCTCGCGGTGTGCCGCGACGGCAAGATCATGAAGGCCGCTGGCTACGGCCTGGCCAACGTCGAGCGCAACGTTCCGATGACGCCCGAAACGGTTCTCCAAACCGGCTCGGTTGGCAAACAGTTCACCTCCATGGCTGTCGTGATGCTTTTCGAAGAAGGGAAGATGGGGCTGGACGACAAAATTGCGAAGTACATTCCCGAATCGCCGTCCGCCTGGAACGACGTCACCGTCCGCGAGCTGCTGACCCACACCTCGGGTATCCCCGACTACGGTAGTGCAGAAGCCATGAACAAAGGCGTGATCGATCTCCGCAAGGACTGGGACTGGGACTATTATGGCGATTTTCTGCAGGCGCGAATTTTCCGGCCGCTCGGGATGGCGTCAACGCAAATCATCAGCGAGGCCGATATTGTTCCGCACCGGAGCAGCGGCTACCGGCT
>DATFTB010000056.1:0-3204 GCA_035262325.1 Candidatus Acidiferrum sp. | reverse complement strand
TACCGCCTTCAGCGAGCGCTCGAATTTGGCTCCCTCATCAACGAAGACCATGGCCGGTCCGAGGTTCTGCCACACGTAGGAAAGCGCGGTGAAGTCCTCAACAGCCAGCGAGTACGCCGGAGCGATCGGAGCGTAGGGAATCCCGGCGTACATCGCCGCAAGAGCAAGCAATGCGTGCTCGACGCTGTTTCCGGAAAGGATGATCAGAGGCTTTTGCTCTGAAAGCCCGTTGTCGAGCAACCCCCGTGCAAGCCGACGGACCCGCGCCAGCGCCTGCGCATAGTTCGTTGTCTGCCACTGGCCGTCTAAACCGCGTTGCGCCAGAAAAATGTGTTCGGGAGTTCGAGCCGCCCAATGCTCCAGCCGATCCGTGACCCTCCGAGGATAGGGTCCGAGTGGCTCTGGCGAACGAACGTAGACGACTCCGTTTGGCCGGCGATCCAGATCGGCTTTGAGCGAAGCGACACGCACCGGGCGCACCGGTCTTCTAGCCAGCATTTGCATTCCCGTCTCCGCTGCGGTTGTTCTGCCTCGCCAGGCATTGTACCCGCGAAATGTGTTTGCTCCTTCGGCTCCGTTGCCCGCCGGCCCGATGGGATCCCGGGCCTCCTCAATCGGCCGCATCCTAGGATGCAATTGAGCGCTCCGAAACCGAGCCCGACGGGTTATGGCCGATTATCGCTCAGAAAAAGACGGCCGCGCGGGCTGATTTCATTGACAAGGATGACGAGAGAAGCGTAGACCTTGCATCAACAGGGTCTCGTTGAGAAAGTACTGCCGTTGCCCGATCACTACGCGGCTTTCAACGAGTATCTCAGTACCGATTGATGGAGGCCACGCGTGATGACAAATATTCTCCGCGCTGCTTGCCTGGCGGGGACCATTTTTTCCCTTTCGATCGTTCCGGGCGAAGCGCAGTCCGAGTCCAAAGAAGTCAAGAAGGAACCGGTACAAGCGACCTCGCCAAATTCGGGCAGTGAAATGTTTCATTCCTACTGTGCACCTTGCCATGGGGCCAACGGCAAAGGAAACGGACCTGCGGCTGGCTCGCTAAAAAACCCGCCGGCGAATCTGACGCAACTTACCAAGAAAAACGGCGGCAAGTTTCCCGCCGATCATGTGACCACAGTGCTCCGGACCGGGGTATCGGGAGCGCACGGGTCTTCCGACATGCCCGTCTGGGGGCCGCTATTTTCGCAAGTCAGTGGCCACGACGACGCGCTGGTTCAGATGCGCATTTCGAATCTGGTCCACTACCTCGAAACAATTCAGGAAAAGTAACGAATTTTGGCCTTTCAGCCGGCGCCGGCCCGTTGTGCCGCCAGATAGTCCTCGCCATACGGCCGATAGGTTGTCAGAAACAAGGCCCACATCAATACGGAAGCAACTGCAATTGTCAGCGCCAAGGAAGAGGCTATCATCTTATCATTGCGAAACAGATAATCGGTCAGCAACCCCGGCATCAGGGGACCCAAGGAGAGTCCTCCGAGACTCAGAGTAAACAAGAAGAGCGCGGAGACCTGTCCGCGTAGCTGGTTCGGAAAAATCAGCTGCAATGCGGCATACGAACTGCCAATTGGGAAGGCCAAAACAAAAATCGCCGCCGCCAGTAGAACCGTGCTCCAGGTGGCACTGCCGACGAGCAGTGCCAGTGGGAACGCAATCGCAGTTCCCGCTGCGCTGCGTACGCCAACCCGCAGTGGCGCCTCGGCGATTCCGCGCCTCTGCCAGTGATCGCACAACCCGCCCCCTACGTACATGCCCAAACAGCCGAATGTCAAGGCCAAGATACCTAGTGTCCTGCCAGCCTGCCCCACAGTCCACCCGTAGGTGCGCTCGAAAAACGTCGGTCCCCAGGCAAGAAAGGCATAACCGGATACAGCCTGGAACACCATTCCGAGCGAAATGCCGGCGAAGGATCGCGCACGGCGGCGCAATTGCTCGAGCACCTCGCGGAAGCTCGGCTCAACTGCGCGACCGTTGGCAGAGAGGAGTAGCGCGCGGCGTTGCGGTTCGCGAATGGTCAGCGTCAGCAGCGCGACCAGAAGCCCGGGGAGCCCAACGACCAGAAACGTGGCGCGCCAGGACGCGATTGTGCCGAGAAGCGGAAGCGCAATTTCGGGGCGGTGCGAAAGGCCCTGAACGACCGACCCGCCAACAATCATCGCCAGGCCTGAGCCGAGGTAGATGCCCATGGAATAGACGCTGAGCGCCAGACCCAGCTGACGGGGCGGAAAAGAGTCCGCAATCAGCGAAAATGCAGCAGGCGAAAGCGCGGCTTCGCCGACGCCCACGCCCATGCGCGCGAAGAAAAGCGACCAGAAACTCCGGGCCGTGCTGCACACGACGGTCATGATGCTCCAGGCGACAACGCCTGCGGTGATGATCCTCCGCCGGGAATGCACGTCGGCCAGTCTGCCGAGAGGCAGGCCGGCCAGGGTGTAAAACAGGGCAAACGACAGACCCTGAAGCAAACCGATGCGTGTGTCGCTGATGTGCAAGTCGCGTTTCATCGGCGCGACCAGCAAACTCAGGATCTGGCGGTCGATCAGCGAAAACGCGTAGCAAAGCATCAGGACCGAGACGACGTACCAGGCGTAGCGAGGCGAGAATGGCCGGCCGGGACTCAAGTCGCGTTTTCCAAATTCCCGCTGCCGCCTGAAACGTCCAACAAGAGATCGGTGAGGTCCGGCGTTACCGGTGGTCGAGGGCTGTCGCGCATCACCGCGTTCTCGTTAGAACGACAGTTTCAAGGAAAATTGGAATTGCCGAGGGTTCAGCATCGTTCTGGGCAGCCCGAATGTGGGAGATGGCGTAGACGGGATAAACAAGGCAGTCCCAATCGGCGTAGGGGCAACACTGCCGCCGGGAACTGGAATAGGACCCGCCGGGCAGGCCACCGAGGACGAAGAGGCCTGAACGGCACGGCTGGTGGCGTCTTTGTAGTTCTTCGGAATGGCCCCGCAAAAGACTGGTGACCCGTAGACGGACGTCACCTCGTCCACATTCGGGCGGTTGAAGAGATTGAAAGCGTCGACGGCGAAATCGAGCCGGTAGCGCTCACGGATCATGAAATATCGGGAAACGCGCAGGTCGAACGAATACAAGTGGTCGCCGTAGTAGCTGTTCCTTCCGATCATGGTATTGCAGGTGCTCACCGAAGAACATGTCCTGGTGTCCGACGCGGCGGCCACGCGGTCCGTC
>DATFTB010000055.1:0-41065 GCA_035262325.1 Candidatus Acidiferrum sp. | reverse complement strand
CCGCGTTACGCCGAGTTCCTCGCACAAGCGGCCGAGTTACGTTTTCGAGCACAACGCCCGGCTTGCGCCGGGCGTTTTTCGCCGCTTCCGTTTTCGCTATTTCGTGTTTCGGGGCGCTTCTATAGGTAGTCGCGCGACGGGCCTTCCAAGAAGGCGCGCAGTTTGCGCGAGCGCGAAGGATGACGCAGCTTGCGCAGCGCCTTCGCTTCGATCTGGCGAATGCGTTCGCGTGTGACCGCGAAAGACTGGCCGACTTCCTCGAGCGTATGCTCGCTGCCGTCATCCAGCCCAAAGCGCATCTTGATGACCTTCTCTTCGCGCGGGGTGAGCGTCTTCAGCACGGAGGAGGTCTGTTCCTTCAGGTTGAGGTTGATGACCGCATCGGAAGGAGAAACCACGGCCTTGTCTTCGATGAAATCTCCGAGGTGTGAGTCTTCCTCCTCGCCGATCGGGGTTTCAAGCGAAATCGGCTCCTGTGCTATTTTCAGAATCTTGCGCACCTTCGACACAGGGATATCCATGCGTTTGGCGATCTCTTCGCTGGTCGGTTCGCGGCCGAGTTCCTGGACCAACTGGCGGCTGGTGCGCACGAGCTTGTTGATGGTTTCGATCATGTGCACCGGAATGCGGATGGTGCGCGCCTGGTCTGCAATGGCACGGGTGATGGCCTGGCGAATCCACCAGGTCGCATAGGTAGAAAACTTGTAGCCCCGGCGCCATTCGAACTTGTCCACGGCTTTCATCAGCCCGATGTTGCCTTCCTGGATCAGGTCGAGAAACTGCAGCCCGCGGTTGGTGTATTTCTTCGCGATGGAAACGACCAGGCGCAGGTTGGCTTCGATCAGCTCCTTCTTGGCTTGCTCGGCTTCCGCTTCGCCGCGGTGAATGATGGTCAGCGTCCGCTTCAGCTCGGTCAGACCAACCTCGCTCGCTTCCTCGATGTCCTTCAGCTCGGAACGCCGGGTGCGCAATTCACGTCGCGCTTCAGCGGCATTTTCGCCCTTCGAGACGTCCGCGCGCCGTTCCAGGCGGCCGGCTTCGCGCTCGAGCGACTGCAGGCGCTCGACCGTACCGCGCATCTTATCGACCAGACGCTTCTTCTCGAAGGGATTGAAATCAATGGCGCGGATCTCGAGCGAAATCTCGATGCGCGTGCGGGCCACGGCCCACTTTGCCTTGACATAGGGCTTCTTTTTGGACTTCTGCGTTTTGTCGAGTTTTTCCGCTTGTTTCAGCGCCAGGTCGTAGAGCTTCGCAATCTTGTCGATGTGCTTCAGCGTCTGCTTGGTCTTGTTCGCGATCTTCTCTTCGGTCAGCTCTTCGTCGTCGAACTGAACGATTTCCTTGATGGAGCGGGCGCCTTTGCGCAGGTCATCTCCGACCGCGATCAGCTCCTTGATCACGATGGGCGAGCGCGTGATGGCTTTCATCACGACGAGCTGGCCCCGCTCAATGCGCTTGGCGATGGTTACTTCGCCTTCGCGGGTGAGCAGGGGCACGGTGCCCATCTCGCGCAGGTACATTCTTACCGGATCGTTGGTTTTTTCGAGCGAACCCGGAGTCAGGTCAAGGTCGCTGCCCTCTTCACCGTGCAACTCCTCCTTGATCGCATCGCGGTCGCCGTGCTCGACCGACACTTCGACCGCGCGCGCGGCTTTCGCCGAAGCCGCGTCCTCGTAAATCTCAATGCCGTTGCGTTCAAAGGTCGTGAGAAGGTCGTCGATTTCTTCCGAAGAATGCACTTCCGCGGGAAGCGAGTCGTTCACCTCGTCGTACAACAAGTAGCCGCGCTCCTTGCCGATGGCAATCAGCTGGCGTACCGCATCATATTTTTCCTCTAAACCCGTAGCCGCCACAACAACTCCTTCCGCGCTTCTAACGCAAAACCGCTACACGTACGTCACGCGGGCAGATCCGCCCGCTTTCAACTCCGAGCGCAGACAAACGGCCATACACGGGCAAAAGGAGGCACACGGTCCTCCGGGAAGCTCTCGATTTTTTCTCTGAAGCCCTGCGCGCCGCGCTGATTTCCTTGTTGCTGCCCCACGCCGTGCCCGTTTGCCGCGCTTCTTACGTAACGGTCCCCTCGCATCCTTCAGCTAAACAGATAGATGCAGACGGGAGCGGAACCGTTATCCGCCTAACCCTTCCACGTTACACGCTTAAGTCCCTTCAAGTCAATTATTTCCTTGGGCACTTGAAGCTCAAACCGCCATCCCGCCTGATTCGAAGGGGTTAGAGCCGTCAAACCGCGGCCTTACGGCGCAGCAGCTCTTGCTTGCGAGCCAGGAGCTCGCGTAAGACAGGCCCGGACGGGTTGGTCTCGATCTCCCGCTGCACACTCGCGAGTTCACGCTCGATTTGACGCTCGCGCAGCGCCTCGAGGCAGCTCTCCGCTTCTTCCCAGGTTCCCCCTTGCGCGTCTTCAAACAGGATTTCGAAGAACAGCCGTCGGTCGCGTTCTGCAAGCGAAGCCCCGATCTCGGTCGCGGTCAGCGGCTGACCTAGGCGCTCCGCGGCAATCACGGCTGCGAAGATTTTTTCGGTTTCCAGGCCTTGGTAGAGCCGGCCCTGCTCGAGACGCTCGGCCAGTTTCCCCCGGAATCCTTCGGTTTCGACGAGCATTCGAATCAAGCGGCGCTCGATGGGCTTTGCCGGCTTTCCCACAAGCTCCGGGGCCATGTGCACTTCGCTCCGCCGCTCCGCCGCGGCCTTACCGAGCGCCGCGCGCAAGACCGGTTCGTCAACGCGCAATTGCTGGGAAATCCGCGTGGCCCACTCCGAGCGCAGCAGGCGATTGGGAATTTTCTGCAGGTATGGCAACAGGAAATTCAGGGCGCGAAGCTTTCCCTCCGCGGTGGTCAGATCCATTTGGCGGGCGCGGCTAATCAGGTAGTCGACATAAGGCGCGGAGTTCTTCAGCGCGTTGCGGTAGGCCTCGGGGCCTTTCTCACGGATGAACAGGTCCGGGTCGGCTTTCCTGTCGCCGATGGGAGGAAGCGCAAGTACGCGCACTTCGAAATCCTGTTCGAGGAGCAGGGAGAGGGAACGTTCGGTGGCGGCTTGTCCGGCCGCGTCCGGGTCGTAATTCACGATCACGCGCTTGGTGAATCGGCCGAGGAGCCTGATCTGCGGCTCGGCCAGGCTTGTGCCGCAGCTTGCCACAACGTTGCTGATGCCCGCTCGTGCAACGGCGATCGCGTCCATGTAGCCCTCGACCAAGACCGCGAAATCTTGCCGGCGGATCGCGTCTTTTGCGCGATCCATGTGGTAGAGGACGTTGCTTTTCGAATAGACGCGCGTTTCCGGCGAATTCAGGTACTTGGGCTGCTCATCCCCAAGCGCCCGGCAGCCAAATGCGACGATCTTGCCGGACTCGTTCGCGATGGGAAACGTGATACGCCGGCGGAAGCGATCGAACAGGCGGCCGCCCTGGTCCCGGGAAAGCAGGCCCGACTCCGCCAGCAGCTTCTCGGCATACTTTGGTTTCAGAAGACGGAGAAGGATGTCGCCGCCGCTCGGGGCATAACCGATGCCGAACTGCGCGATGGTTTGCTCGTCGAGCCCGCGGTCTTCAAGATAGGCGCGCGCGGCTTTTCCTTCGGCCGTCGTTTCGAGTTGACGGACGAAGAACGACTGCGCCTCCTTGTGCATTTCGATCAGCGCGGCGCGTTGCTGGTTTTCCTTACGCTCCTCGGGCGTGCGTTCTTTCGGGCGGGGGATGGCGATGCCGCACTTTTCCGCCACGATGCGGACCGCCTCGGGAAACTGGCATTTCTCCATTTCCATCACGAAAGTGAAAACGTCCCCGCCCTTGCCGCAGCCAAAACAGTGAAAGATCTGCTTGACCGGATGCACGGCGAAGGATGGAGTCTTCTCGCCGTGAAAAGGGCAAAGGCCGGTGAAATTCTGACCGCTCTTCTTCAGACGGACATAGTCGCCGATGACGCGGACGATGTCCGCCTGCTGTTTGACGCGATCCGCGAATGACCCCGTTTCCGCCATGCTTCAGAACTCGGAGCACGAAAATCGAAGCTCGTCGTCTGGTTGCCTTTCTCTTGGCGTCCGCAAGCCTCGAGAGGATTCAGCCCGTGCGCGGTTGTCTCCGGCGGAGCAAACTCGGTGGGCTGGTCCGCGCACCCGGTCCTGTACCTCCGCAAGGTCGAGGTTGGACTTCCTTGCGGGTTTCGCGTTTGCGATTGCGGGTTTCCTCATTTCTATCTCCGCAAGTCTACAACGGTGATGGCTTTGCCGCCGTGCTCTTCGCTTTCAAACGACGCGCGCTCGACCAGGGGATGGGTCTTCAGAAACGCGCCCAAGCCTTTGCGCAACGCCCCGGTTCCGTGGCCGTGAATGATGCGCACCTGAGCGCGATGAGCGAGTGCGGCTTCGTCGAGGAACTTGTCGACGCGCTCGCTGGCCTCTTCGACGGTCATGCCGATAACATTGATTTCGCTCTTTGCCGCGGCCAAACCGGGAGCGGCGGTCACGGCGACCTCGGCGCGCCCTCGCGTTGCGCTTGAGGGCCTCTCGGAGGCTTGTCGCTCGATGCCGATGATTTCATCGACCGCGATCTTCATGCGCAGCGGGCCGGCCTCGATTTCGGCGGATGGCCCTTCGACGCGGCGTAAAATCACCGGCTTGCTGAATCCGCGGACGCGCACCCTGGCGCCGGGTTGCAATTGTTCCGCGCTGACCTTATCGAAAGACTCCGGTTTTACGCCAAGATCCTGCTGCGATTCGGAAATCGTTTGCACGACGGCAGTGTTCAATTCTTCTCTGGCTTCGCCGCGAACGTCGAGCATTTTCCGGCGGGCCGTCTTTTCGAGCTGCGAGCGCAGTTCACGCTCCTTGACGGCCTCCACGACGCGCGCGACATTTTCCTCGAAGCGCTTCTGCATTTCCGCGAATTTCTGTTCCAGTTCCGCGATGCGCTTCTTCTGGCGGTCCACCCAATCGGCGCGCAGCTTGGCGCGTTCGGTTTCGAGTGCGCGGCGCTCCTCGACCATCTGTGCGCGCAGCCGGTCCAGTTCGTCACGGCTGCGGTGCAGATAGGCGATCAGGTTGGTGGCCTCGTGAGCTTCCGGTGTGAGCAGCGAGCGCGCCTCCACAATGATGCGGTTGGGGAGTCCCAGACGCTGAGCAATGGCGATTCCGCTCGACCCGCCGGGGACGCCCACCATCAGGCGGTAGGTCGGGCGCAAATTCACGTCGTCAAACTCGACGGCCGCATTGATGACGCCCGGTGCAGTGGATGCGTAAGCCTTCAGCCGGTCGTGGTGCGTGGTGGCCAGGACAATGCAGTTTTTGCGGTGAAATTCGGCGAGCAGCGCGATGGCCAGCGCCGCGCCCTCTTCCGGCGCCGTTCCGGTACCCATTTCGTCGACGAGCACGAGCGAATTGGGTGTGGCCTCGTCGAGCATGGCCTTCAGATTCAGCATGTGCGAAGAAAACGTGGAAAGGTCTGCGGCGATTGACTGTTCATCGCCGATGTCGACCAGCACGTGATCGAAGAGCGGCAACACCGCGCGTTCGGCAGCTAGCGGAATTCCGGACTGGGCCGCCAGAGCCGCCATGCCCGTGGTTTTCAGTGCAACCGTTTTTCCGCCGGTGTTTGGGCCGCTGATGACGAGCAGCCGCTCGTCCCCGCCGAGTGCAAGCGAGATCGGTACAATCGCGCGATTTTCCCTTCGCAGCTTATCTTGCAACACGGGATGCCTCGCAGCCTCCAGGCAAAGCTGCGCGGCCTCTGAAAACTCCGGCATGCAGGCGTCAAAATCCCGCGTGAAGCGGCCACGAGCAAAAATGCTATCGAGCTCAGCGATGGTGGCCGCCGCCGCCTCGAGCGGTCCGAGCACCGCCCGCAGACGCCCGGTCAGCTCCTCGAGAATGCGGTATATCTCCGCGGCTTCATCCTCGGCTAGTTGCACGAGTTGGTTGTTCGCTTCAACGGTTTCGAACGGCTCAACAAAGACCGTCTGGCCGGTGCCGCTCGCGCCGTGCACCACGCCCTGAATCGCGCGGCGGTGCTCCGAGCGGACCGGGATTACGAAACGATCGTTGCGCAGAGTGATGTAGTCCTCGCCCGATTCGGCTTGGCGCGAACGAAGGATCTGCCGCAGGGACCTTTGAATGGATTCGCGAGTCTGGAGGATGCTCGCGCGGATGCGGCGCAAAGCGGTCGACGCATCATCGCTGATCTCGCCGTTTGGCAGGATCGAGCGGCGAAGCGGCGCGTGCACGTCGCGAAAGTCGGCAAGCACCGCGGTGCGAGCGGAGAGCAAGGGAAATTCGGCGGCTTCTTCGCGAAACTGCTGGCGCAGCCACGCGCTCGTTTCGAGCAAGGACGCGGCATCCAGAAAATCGCCGGCTTCGAGGACCGCACCGGGGGCTTCCAGTCGTGCGAGCCATTTCTGCGGGTCCGCCAGCGCGCCGAAGCCGAGTTCCCGCCCAAGGCGCAACCACTCACGGGCCTCACGAATGAGCACAAAAGCGAGTTCGAGCGCGGCGCGATTTCTCCCTGGCTCGAGACCGTCAACGAACCTCCGGCCGGGCGCACAGGTGGTGCGCTGGCGCAGCAAATCGCGCAGCTTGTCGAACTCCAGCACCTCGTGGGCCGGTCGGGACATCTCTCAAGCCTTGTTCAATTCCGCGGCCAGATACGCTGCGGCTTCTTCGGGCGTCCGGGCGCTGTGCAGCAGTTTGCCGTCGGCCTCTCCCCACCTGGGCACCCCGGAGGAGGAACGCGACTCCTGTTCGACCTCTCGGACGCGGTCCAGGATGGGCCGCCAGAAATTGCCGAGGACGGCCACCGGCTTGGCCCTCATTACGGACTTGTTCAGCATTTCCCAGAGCACCGCAAGTTCCGCGAGTGTGCCTGTGCCGCCCCTGCAGACCACAAAACCGTCCGCGAGCTGAATCAATGCGAACAGCCGTTCGTCCCACGATTTCTTGCGCACTTCCACGTCGATCCATGGATTGGCCTCACGCGCAAAAAAATCCGCGGTCACGCCGTAGGTTTTGCCGCCTGCTTCTTTCGCCCCGCGCGAAACCGCTTCCATCGCTCCGCTGTAGCCGCCACTGCACACGGCGAATCCTCGTGCCGCCAAAGCCCGTCCGAGAGCCAAAGCCTCGGCATAATCCGCTTCCCCTTCCCGCGGCCGGGAACTTCCGAAGACGGTGACGATGCGTTCCCCTGTCATGCGTTTCTCATTCCTGACGGCTGGCTTCTTTTTTCACGGTGCCCGCTTCCACCGCCGGGGGGCCGTCAAACTCCTCAATCATCGCTTCACACAATCCATCGAGCGCGTCGTGGACTTCGTGGCCTTTCACAAACTCATTGTTGCTCAGGAAGGAAAAGATCAGCCGCCTTCCACCGGGGGTCTCGGCGTAGCCCGAAAGCGTGCGCACGTGCGCAACCGAACCCGTCTTGGCATGAATCCGCCCGGAAATTCCGGCGTTCTTCATGCGCTCGTTCAGGGTGCCGTCGACGCCGGCTACCGGCAGCGACGCGTAGAAGGCGGGAAACCACGCCTGCTTCTGCGCATATTCGAGCAGGGCGACAAGTGCGCGCGGGGTTACCAGATCGTGGCGCGACAGCCCGGACCCGTCGGTTTGCACCACGTCGCCGTCGGGAATTCCCACCTTGGCGTAAAACGCCTGGGGAAATTTCGTCAGGTCTTCGGGGTCGGTCCAGCGTCCGCTTTGCCGTGCCGCCGTGCGCAAGAGCACTTCGGTGTGGAGGTTCTGGCTGATCTTGTTGACCAACTTCACCGAGTCCGCAAGGGGTATCGAGAGGTGCTCGGCCAGCACCGTTCGCGGAGTTGCGGGAGGATCGGGATCGTGTTGCGGGTGAATCTTGCCGTCCAGTTTCACCCCTCTCTCCGCGAGCAAATGGGCCAACACCTCGGCTGCGTGCTCTGCGGGCTCCTGAATTGCCAAGACGAGCTTGTGCGGCGAGCTTTTCGCCGGCAAGGCTCCGCTGATGCGGACGGAATCCGCCCCCGGTTCCCGGGTCAGGCGCAGGTCGGGCTTTCCCTTCGCGTCTATCGTTGTGACCTCGCTTTTTACCGTGAATTCCTGCGCCGCTGGATCAACGGCGACTTGGGCCGCTTCGCCGGGTTTCTCACCCGCTGTCAGTCGCACCGTTACGGTATTGTCGTCGATCACAATCGCCGAAACCGCCGCGCCGTATTCCCAGACCATGTCGTCGATCTCCCAGCCATCGGGGTATCGCTCACGCGGAAAGTAGCTGTCGTCGCCGACAACATCCCCGGCGATCTCCTGCAACCCTTGCGCCACGACCGCATCCGCCAGTTCCGCGAGCACTTTTTCGGGAGGGCCCTCGAACTCCTCCTTGGTGTCGAAAGGAAATTTGCGGTTGGAAATGTTCGGATCGCCCCGCCCAACCAGAATCAGATCACCGGACAGACGTCCATTGGGGGCAAGGACGCCGTTTGTTTCGAGGGTGGTGCGGAAGCGGTAGCCGGAACCGAGCGTGTCGAGCGCCAGCGCCGTGGTCAGCAGCTTCATGTTGGACGCGGGCACAAAATATTTGTCGGCATTTTTCTGGTAGAGAATCTCGCCCGACGCGGCGTCGACGATCAGCAGACCCCATTCGCCTTTGTCGACCGGCGCGGCCTCGACGAGCAGCCCGGCGCGTTCGGCAAAACGTCCCGGAGCCGTTAACGGCTTGGTGTCCTGGCCTTGGGTGGCAAGGGCCAACAAAAAACCCAACACCGAACAAACCACGCGTATCGATCTGGGAACCATAATTCCTCTATTGGAAAATCCACAGACTGAAAGTATATTCGAAAGCGAGCGGGAGCTTCCTCCATTCGCATTGCGGAGAATCGGCGCCGGACAAGACCCCTGTGACGGCTATCCCCGACCCGCCTTAAACGCACCAGAGCGACTCGTTTTCGCACCAAGGGACCGATAAGCTCGAAGAAGGTGAAGACGAATGAAAAGACTGCTTCCGATTGCCCTGAGTCTCTGCTTGAGCGCTCCGCCGCTCCTGGCCGACAACACAAGAGAAAAAGAGCGCCTGGAAAATTGCGGCATCGTGATTCAGGAAATCATGGATATTCCCGACAACATTCCTCAGGACCTGATCGATAAAGCGGATTGCGTGATTATTTATCCCTCGGTGGTGAAGGCCGCTTTCATTTTCGGCGGCAGTTACGGTCGCGGGGCGATGACTTGCCGAACCGGGGAGAGATTCACCGGCCCGTGGAGCGCGCCCACGATGATGGCCCTCGAAGGCGGCAGCTTCGGTTTCCAGATCGGCGGCCAGGCAACCGACTTCGTCCTTCTGGTAATGAACGGCCGCGGCGCTCATGCCATCCTGAAGAGCAAGGTGAAGCTCGGAGCCGATGCCTCGGCCGCCGCCGGCCCCAAGGGACGCACGGCGGAGGCTTCGACGGACGTCACCATGCGGGCCGAAATCTTGTCCTACTCGAGGGCCCGCGGACTCTTTGCCGGCATCTCGCTCGCCGGCTCGACCGTGCGACCCGACAATGGGGCCAACGAAAAGGTATACGGCAAAAGCCTGCCGCCCGAGGACATTGTCTTCAAGGGTGCTGCGCCCGTGCCCCCGGCCGCCCAGCAACTGATCGCCTACCTGAATAAAAAGTCGCCGCAATATACCGGCTCTGGCAAAGAGATATAGTCAGCTGTAGATAGAACACGTTACAGCAAAGAGAGCGGCCACGGTCGGTGCCCGCGCTTCTTTTTTCACTTGACACGCGGCCATATATGACCTATAGTCATTTATGAATTAAGGTCACTATGGCGACCAAGGCTTCTCCTTCCCCCACTTCGCGACGCGAAAGACGCAGCCTCGAACTTCGCGAACGGCTTTTCCGTTCGGCTCTCGATCTTTTTGCGCACAAGGGTTTTGCGGAAACGACGGTCGAAGACATCACGGAGGCCGCCGACGTCGGCAAAGGAACCTTCTTTAATTATTTTCCAAGCAAAGACCACATCCTTCTCGCTTTTGGCGAGATGCAGTTGGCGAAGCTCAGCGATGCGGTTGCGGAGGCGCGTCACAGCCCAGCGCCCCTGCTGCAATACCTGCGCTCGCTGAGCACACGGATGACCGAGGAGCCCATGCGCAACCCCGCCATCGTCCGCGCGCTGCTGCTCGGCTATCTCTCGAGTACGCCTGTCAGAGAAGCCATGCTCGATATGCAAAAACGCGTTCTGGCGCTGCATAGCGAGATGATCGAACTCGGCCAGCAGCGCGGCGAAGTCCGTGACGACCTGCCTGCGGTCGAACTCGCGCAAGTCTTCCGCCAGACGATTTTCGGGACCCTGCTGATGTGGACGCTTCACGGAGACAGCACCCTCGAGGCGCGGATCGAATCCGCTTTCAACATTCTTTGGATGGGACTTGCGCCGCGTAACGCTCGAACCTCAGCCTGCGTAGCTCCTTTGTTCACGTGAGGAGATCGATTCGATGAAACGGAAGCTTTTGATTCCGGTGGTCCTGATCGCGGCGCTCGCGGCAATGGGCGCGTATTCGATGAGCTGGTTCCGGCGCGACACGGCGCTCGAGGGCTCGGGCACGGTCGAGGCGCGCAACATTCGCGTCGGCTCGAAGGTTGGCGGCCGCATTGACAAGGTTCTCGTGCGCGAGGGCGACACGGTGGAGGCGGGCCAAGTGCTGATCAGCTTTGACGACAAGGAGCTTCAGGCATCGCTCGCGCAGTCGCGCGCCAATGCCGTCAAGGCGGAACGCGGTTTTCGTCCCGAGGAAATCGCGGAAGCCCGGGCGGCTGCTGCACAGGCCAAAGCGGAATACGAGCAACGGAGGAACGGCTACCGGCAGGAAGACATCGACGCGGCCGGGGCGGACCTCGATCGCGCGACCGCCGACGAAGTCCGCACGCGCCTCGATTTCCAGCGCTACGACTCCCTGGCGCAGAAGGATCTGGTGTCAAAGCAGCAACGCGACACCGCGGAGGCCAATTGGAAAATGGCGGCGGCCCTGAAACAAAACGCGCAGCATAAGCTCGACGAACTAAAACGCGGCTATCGCCCCGAAGAGATCGCTTCGGCCGAGGCGCGCTACCACCAGACACAAGCGACAGTGGAAAAATTTGAGCATGGCAGCCGCCCGGAGGACATCGCGGCGGCGCGCGCCGCGCTGGCCTACGACGAGGCACGCTACCGTGAGCGCCAGGTGCTCGCTCCTTCGGCGGCGACGGTGGAAGTTCTGGACGTGCGCCCGGGCGACCTGATCGCGCCGAACGCACCGATCGCCACGCTGCTCGAACGCGACCAGATCTACGTTCGCATTTACATTCCCGAGACCGAAATCGGCCGCGTACGCGTCGGCCAAAAAGCGGAGATCCGCGTCGATTCCTTCCCCCACCAGACGTTCAGCGGCAGCGTCGAGCAGATCAACCAGCAAGCCGAGTTCTTGCCGCGCAACGTGCAAACGCGCGAGGAGCGAGTGCACCAGGTCTTCGGCGTAAAGGTGCGGATCGACGACAGTTCGCACCGCGTCCTGGCGGGGATGGCCGCCGATGTCAAACTGAACCCCGCGAGCTGAACCGTGCCGGGCAACCCACAAGTCGCGATCTCGGCCGAGCATCTGGTTCGAAGGTTCGGGTCGTTCACGGCCGTCGACGGCGTCAGCTTCACGGTCGAGCCGGGCGAAATCTTTGGCTTCCTCGGACCGAACGGCAGCGGAAAGACCACCGTGATCAAGATGCTGACGGGCCTGCTGCCTCTGACCGGGGGAGAAGCCAACGTTCTGGGCATCGATGTGCGGAAGGATCCCGAAGGGGTCCGCGAGAACATCGGCTACATGTCGCAGAATTTCAGCCTCTACACGGACCTTACGGTCACGGAAAATCTGACCTTTTACGGCCGCGTCTATGGCCTGCCACCCGAGCGTCTGCGCAAGCGCTTGCACGAAATCGTTGAGCTAAACGGCCTTGGCCCGTACAAGGATCGGCTGTCGGCACAGCTTTCGGGTGGGTGGAAGCAGCGGCTTGCACTTGGCTGCGCGATGTTGCACGAGCCGAAGCTGATCTTCCTCGATGAACCCACCGCCGGCATCGATCCCGTGGCGCGCCGTCAACTGTGGGACCTGCTGTTCGAATTGTCGGGCCAGGGCATCACGTTTTTCGTGACCACACACTATATGGACGAAGCCGAGCGCTGCAGCCACGTGGCGTACATCTATTTCGGCAAGCTCCTTGCCGATGGCACCCCGGACGCCCTGCGCGAACTGCCCGAGGTGCAGCCACAAGGCACCTACAGGGTGGAAATCACCGCGCCACAAGTAACCTTCGCGCTGCGCCACGCCCGGATGATCCCGGGAATCAGGAGCGCGACCATTTTCGGCCAATCGATTCACGCTCTGATCGACGACCACCTTGATCTCGAACATCTCCGCAAGCAGCTCGAGCAGGAGGGCATCGCCGTTGCCGAGATCCGCCCGCTCGCTCCTAGTCTTGAAGACGTTTTCGTCGAGCTGACGACCAAGCGGCAGGGCGCGCAGGAGGCCGCCGGTGGTTAACCCTTTTCGCGGTTTCAGCGCCATTTTCTACAAGGAAACGCTGCACGTCCGCCGTGACTTCGCCACCCTTTTCTTCTCGCTGATCATCCCCATCCTGCAGATGTTCTTGCTCGGGTACGGCATCGACACCAACATCCGTCAGATCAACACGGTGGTCTACAACGCCGACGGACGGCAAGAGAGCCGTGAACTACTGGACCGCCTGAAGAATTCCGACACATTTCGCATCTACCGTTTTGTGAACAACGACCGGGACCTGAACGACGCCATCATTTCCGGCAAGTGCCGCGTCGGCATCAAGATACCGGTCGACTATTCGGATAAGCTCCTGCACCAAATGAGCGCGCAGGTGCTGGTACTAATCGACGGTTCCGATTCATCGGTCGCAGGCCAGGCCATCAACGTCACAACCGCCATTGGTCTCGATGAATCGCTGCGACGCGTGCTGGGCAATACCGATCAAGCGTTTGCCGTGGACATGCGGCCCAAGGTTCTTTTCAACCCAGACTCGCGCTCGCCGAATTTTCTCCTTCCGGGACTGACGGCGGTGCTGCTGCTCAACGTTACAACCTTCCTGACGGCTTTCTCGATCGTCCGGGAAAAGGAGCGCGGCACGCTCGAACAGCTTTTCGTGACTCCGGTCAGGCCGATGGGGCTGCTGCTCGGCAAACTGCTTCCCTACCTGGGCATCGGCTTTTTTGAGTTGGCCATGATTGTCAGCGCGATGCGGTTCCTGTTCCAGGTGCCGATCCACGGCAACGTGGTGCTGCTGGCTTTTCTGTCGCTGCCGTACATCTTTGTCTCGTTGTCGCTCGGGATCCTGATCTCGAGCAAAGCCACGTCGCAGGCTCACGCGATGCAACTCGCCTTCCTTACCATTCTTCCCAGCGTCTTCTTCTCCGGATATATCTTCCCCCGCGAAACCATGCCGCAGTTTTTCTATGTCCTCAGCTACTTCGTTCCGGCCAGCTACTTCATCAACATTACCCGGGGCATCATTCTCCGCGGGGCCGGGTGGGGTCATCTGTGGATCGACGCACTGGCTCTTTTCGGGATGGGCACGCTGCTGCTGATCATTGCCGCGCGGCGCTTCCACGATAAAGTCATCATGGCGTGATATTCTGTTTTCTCACGCGCCTCTCTAGGGGACCCGTCGTGGTTTGTCCAATTTGTCAGAAGCGAAAACCGGGGCGTTTTTGCCCCGCAAAAGCCGAAAAAATCTGTGCCGTGTGCTGCGGGACAGAGCGCGAAGTGACGATCGACTGCCCGCCGGACTGCGGCTATATCACCGCGGCGCATCGTTACGAGGATCAGCACCCGCGGACGCTTTCGCCCGACACGCCTCTGCTTGACGTGCGGCTTACGTCGGATGTCGTGCACGCGAACGGCCAGCTTCTTTCGGCGGTCGCATTTACCATCGCTAAATTCTGCGCCCAGCGGCAGGCCACGACCGATCCGGATGTCCTTAGGAGCCTCGCGGCGCTCGCTGAAACCTACAAAACACTCTCCACCGGCATCATTTACGAACAGCGGCCGGCGGCCCTCGTTCAGGGAGAACTCTACGATGACCTCGCCCGATTTCTCGAGGACACAAAACGGAGCGCGGCGCAGAATTCCGGCGCCCGCCTGAGAGATTCTGAGATCCTCCAATTGCTGGTTTTCCTGTTCCGCATGGGGCTCTTGCGTGCGAACGGACGCCCGCGATCGCGCCGCTTCATCGAGTTTCTGCGCGGCCAGTTCCCCGACGCTCAGGAACTGAAGCGCGAAGAGTCGCGCATCATTGTTCCTTAGCCCCATCAAGAGAGAACCCTACCCGTTGGCGCAAGAGCGCATTTGCCGGTTTTCTCCGCTCAAGGCGGCGACATCCCAGTCGAGGGACATCTGCGCACGGGGCATAGCGGTGCGCATACCCTCCCAAGGGCGGCTGGCAAAACTATATTTCTCCCGAATGCAGTGCACGCGCTCCGACACTTTTCGCCTGTACTCCTCGGGCGCATAGCCGTTCTTCGCATACCACTGCTCATACTGCCTGGCGAGCTTTGGAAATTTATCGCGCAGGAACGGCAGAAACTGCCTCGCGGAAGCGGGCATCAGAAAAAGGACGCCCGAGAAGAACCACTGCGCGCCCGCCTCTCGCACGGCTTCGGCGACGGCCTCGAGTTCACCTTCACCATCGTTGATGCCCGGCAGAAGCGGTGAAGCGGAAACCCCTACGTTCAGTCCGGCCGCACGCAACTCCCGCACCGCGCGCACGCGCAAGTCCGGCCGGGGAGCTCGTGGTTCCAGCAGGCGAGCCAGACGCGGCTTCAAGGTTGTCACCGTGATATTCAGAGAAAGGGCGGACCTCCGAGCGATGCGCTGATAGATGTCGATGTCCCGTACAATCTGGTTCGACTTGGTGATCACGGAGACGCTCAAACCCTCGTGCTTCGCCAACTCCTCGAGGCATGCCCGCGTGACGCCATATTCCCTTTCGGCCGGCTGGTAAGGATCTGTCGCCGTCCCGACCGCGATATGCTCGGCCTGGGTATAGCCCGAGGCCTTTGACGCATACGAATATTTTTGCGAAATTTCGCGCGCCAGGAGCGCAGCCGCATCCCGTTTAACAAAGATTTTTTGCTCGAATTCGCTGCCGTCAATTTCCATGTACTCGTGGGTGTAGCGAGCATAGCAATACTTGCAGCCAAATTCGCAGCCGCGGTAGGGATTGACGGTCCAGTCGAAGGGTACGCGTTTGGAATCGCAGTGGTTCAGGATCGACTTCACCGGCAGGAAAAAGTATTCCGGCTTCCCGGCGGAGCTGCGTTTCGTTTGCGCCGTAGGAGACTTTGCAGCGAGGCGTGCTATGCCCACCAGTGGCACAGGGGGAGTCGCGAGGTGTGGCGGGGGGCAATCCGCCGAGGGGCTCTCGAGACTTCCCGTGCGCCAGCCGGGTGAACCCTCAGCGAGGGCGCCGGCCTCTGGTTTTGGGTCTTGGGCATCAGAGCAAAAAGGGAGGAGATGAACAGCGGGGCGACGAACGGGGCGTCTTGGCCGGAGCCGCGACGAAAGGGGGAGAACTGGGGACATAGCTCACCTCGAGCGCAAGGATTATTTCGCCTTTTCTTCGCCATGTCAAGCGGTTTTCTCTTTTTCTTCGCTACCTCCGGAATCGCCCGCGGCGGCTTCGCCGACCCGAGGGATGCCGCTGCGCATGACCTCTGGCGGGCGGCTCTAGCCGCGGGCACGAGGAAGAATTAGGATTAGCGCGGCATGTGGAGCACGAGGCTCCGATCTGATTTGCTTTTTCCGTCTGGTTGGTCTCTCATGAGCTAAACAGTATGGGCGGGCATTGATTTGGCCGGGCTAAGCCCGGCGACTGCACACTGAGGACGGGCCGCGTGGGTGCTCAAAATCTCTTCTTTCTGGCGTTCCTGTGTCTAATTTCGCTCGAGGGGCAGGCTCGGGCTGCGGCCCAGAAGCCTGCAGCGAAGCCTCCGGCGGTGTCGGCGCAGGAAGCCATTCCGGCGCCGACTTCCAAGCACTATCCGATCCTCATCATCGCGCACGGCAACGAACCCTCCTGGAGCCTGCGGCTCGGGATGAAAGGTCCGGAGCGGCTGGACCGCTTGAATTATCCGCCCATCGTGCTCGAACCCGGGGAGATTACTAGCGAGGAATCGGGAAGTTCCTGGACCTACAAAGCGAAAGACGTGGCGACAGGGGCGAACGTGGCAGTGAGGCTGACCCGCGAACCCTGTTCGGACACCATGTCCGAGACGAAATATACATTTAGCGTGCTCGTGGACCACGCGCAGATCGGTTCCCTGAAAGGCTGCGGGCTGAGCTCTCCCGACAAGTTCCCTGAATTTCGTAAAAAGAACCAGCTTGACCAGGACGAGGACGCGAGCGACAAGGATAAGGATAAAGACAAAAAGACGGTCCTCGACCCCATCACAAATTTCCGTTCGCCAACGGCGGTGGCCTACCTGGACGCCGCAGGGCGCGTGACGGTCAGCCGCGGTGAGGTGCGAAAAACAGCGGCGCCGAGCGGTTCGGAGCTGGCGCTATCGCACGATGGCAAAATGCTGCTCTACACGCGCTCGGATTCGAAGACCGGGCCGGGACGCTCCATTGCGCTGTATGAAGCGGACACCGGCCGCACACGCGATTTCGCGGGGAATGACGTCCGCCGAGCGTTCTGGTCTCCCGACGATTCGAAGGTCGTTTATCTGAAATTCGACGGAAAGATCTGGCAGGTCTGGACGGCGCCCCTCGGCACTCCGGAAAACGCCGCGCTGCTGTTTCCTCAGAATATCGACGCCTTGCACGGATGGGTGTCGTCAACTTCGGTGCTCGCGACGGACCGCGAGAATGCCTATTGGCTCAGCGATGACAAGCCCCCACTGACGGTTCCGTTGAAGGAGATCTACGGCGATACCTTCGAGGTCATGAGTAGCGACACGATCCGGATGTGTCCAGTGAATCCGGACCTGCTGCTGGTTTCGGCCTACTACAGAAGGGCACCGGCTGGCGCGCCAACAGATTCGATGGGATTGAACGCGACATTCTTTCTTTACGAGGTAGGGTCCAAAAGACGGGTCGTGCTCGGGCCTGCAACGGAGTTTGCGCGCGCGGCGGAATGGTCGCGCGACGGACTGCAGATTTTCTATACCGTCGGCGCACCTGGGAAAACTCCATTGGGTACCAACCGCATCTTCTGGGATGGGACCGGAGAAAAGCGCTATAGCAGCGGGAGTTACCTGGTGGTGGGGAAATAGCGCGACCGGCCTTGTGGGGGAGCGTGAGATTGGAGTCGAAAAGACCATGCGGAAATTGCATTGGGGTGCTGTCATGGTTCTGCTAGGGGCTTGCGCGGTCGGCGCCCAGGAGGGCCCTCCACAGCCGGCCAAACCCTCGGCTGAAGTGCGGCCCGCGATTCACTGGACGCAGTTCGATTACACCTGTGAGGGCGGTACGAAGCTGACCGTCTACCTGCATAACGAGACCGCCAAGGTTCGTTATCTTGGTACGGCCTATCTAATGACGCGGACGCGGTCGGCCGACGGAAACCGCTACTCCGACGGGAAGGTGATCTGGTGGGGCAAGGGGAACGGCGGATTTCTCGCGGAAGATACACCGGATGGAACTGGCAAAATGATCCTGAAAGACTGCCAACTGGATAAGCCGCTGAAGGCTTCCCGGGCCGCGGCCTCGATCACGGGAACGGTGTCCTATCTCGAACGAATCACCTTGCCGCCGAATGCGGTTATGCAAGTGCGGCTCGAGGACGTGTCGCTCGCCGACGCCCCGGCGAAGACCATCGCGCAGCAAAGAATCCCGTTGGGCGACCGCCAGGTACCGGTGCCCTTCGAGCTGAAGTTTGATCCCACGAAGATCGATGAGAGGCATACCTATGTGGTCACGGCACGAATCGTGGTCGATGACCAGGTGCGCTTTTTGAGCGACAAGGCCTACCCCGTTTTGACGCGCGACAACCCCTTGCGCGTGGAAATGATCCTAAAACCGGCACAGGCCAACGGGGAAAAGCCCTAGGCCGGTCGAAAAAAGGGCTGCAGCCCGCAAAAGCGGTGGCCCAGCGGCCCGACTCCAAACCCACGTACCAGACCATCCGGACAGGTAGCGTTTAAGACTCTGGTTTTCCGCGCGCGCTGCCCTGTTGGCCCCGGAAGCCTATACTTCCTCAATGGCGAACGACTCCAAGCCGGCACCGAAGCAAGTGAGCCTTCTGGTCCTCGAAGAAGACTCCCGCAACGCAACCGCTTTGAAGCAGATTTTGGACGGCGAAGGCTGGCGTGTTCGCATCGTGCAGGACCTGCCCATGCTGCACGCCGAGTTGAAGACCGCGGAATATTCCCTGCTGATCGCCAATATCGCCTTGGTTGGGCTGGACACGGCCACGTTTCATATGCTCAGAGAATTAGCTTCCGTGAACGCCGAAGAAGGCGGCCGAATCCGTGTTCTCTACGTCGTGCCAGAGCTGACGGGCGCCCAATACGTTGCGCCCCTTGAAATGACGCGGCTGCCGTATGCCGTCCGGCCATTCCACCTCCACGATTTTCTCGAAAAGGTAAGCGACCTGCTCGTGGAAGTGAAGGCGATTGCAGGCCCTCTGCGAATGACCCGCCGCGAATATGGCGAGGCGCGCAAGCGGAAGAAAGAGGTCAACCGGACGACTTCCATGTTTGCCTCGCGAGACTCCTACGTTTACACCGAGGAAGAACTGGCAGAGTACGAAAAGCAAGAAGCCGAAGCGGCAAAGAATCGCCGCTTCAAGCCGCGCACGAATCTGGGGGATCCCAGAGCGTAGAATCTGCTGGATGAGCTGGCCTTCTCTCCGGCATGGCCTTATCACGCCCCGCGTGCAAGAAAGAACCGAAGTGACGTTCTAAGTCCGAGACGTGCGCCCGTCGCACGTAAGGAGGACGGAATGGAACGCTCGCTGTACGCCCTGATTGGCAGTACGCTCTTCGGATTCGCGACCTTCGGCGTGGCATCACTCGGATTCCTTTGGTCCAACCCCGGTTCTGGCTCGCCTGCCCCAAAGGCAGAAGTCGACTGGCGCCTGCTGGACCCCATCAGCTACGAAAATTTGACTGTTTTTCCGGTAGTCAGCTCGAGGGAGTATGACACCAGCGAATTCCTGACCCTCGAAGAGGGCCTCTCCCGGGGCGAAGTGGTTGTGCGCGAGGGAGGGGCTGAAACGATGATCCGCGACCGCGACGGTCGCCGTGGAGCGTGGAGCGGAAGCGGCGCTTCGGTGAACCAGCTTGTGCTCATCAATCAGAGCAAACGGCCGTTGCTGCTCCTGGCCGGGGAACTCGTAAGCGGGGGCAAACAGGACCGCGTCATTGCGAAGGACCGCATCGTCGCGCCGGGTTCGCTCCCGCTGCCGCTTGAGGTCTTTTGCGTTGAGCATGGACGGTGGTCAGCCGGAGCACAATTCACGGCCGCGGAGACGATTGTGCACCCGAGCGTTAGGGAGCAGGCGGCTGTGAAACAAAAGCAGACCGACGTCTGGGCCTCGGTAGTGGCCGGAAGCAGCGCGTCTCGAGCATCGGACGCACCCGCTCCGCGCGTGGCCCAGAGAGATCTGGCGATGGCGGTCGAGGCGGAGGCACCGACCGAGTCCTACTCGAAGATCTACGGATCGAGACGTGTTGGACCCTCGGTAGACGCCCTTGTGGACGAGCTACAGCGGCGATTCCGCAAAGAAACCTCGGGACTGAAGGGCGAGCGGGTCGTCGGAGTGGTAATTGCCTACAGCGGGGAGGTGGCATGGAGCGACATTTTCGCTTCCGGGGAGTTGTTTGCACACTACTGGAACAAGCTGCTGCGGAGCTATGCCGTGGAGGCGGTTGCGCGGCCGACACTTCACGAGAAACCTTCAATGGACGATGCGCGGGAGTTTCTCGAACGGCTCGAGGGTAGAGAGCAAACGGAATCGGAGCCGGGCGTGTACCGGTGGCGAGAGATCAACCGCGACGGCCTGTCGCAGATTGAGCTGGACGCGTTGTCGCCGAAGGTGATGACGCTGCATCGGCTGCTGCTGCGAAGGACGAGCTGAGCAGCCGTCCTTGCTGCGCTTCTGATCGGCAGGACGGCCAGACTCCTTCTTTCCGTGTCCTCTTTTAAGGTTGTGGCTCGGGCGGCGGCAAAGCTCGTCGGACGACGCTGCGGTCGGAAGCCCGGGCGAGCAATTCCGCCGCGGTCGCGGGCCAGGAGGGATGGCGAAGCGCTGGGGCAATTTCCGCGAGCGGCACGAGAACGAAATTGCGCTGCAGCATGCGCGGGTGCGGGATCTGGAGGTCTGGCGTTTCGACGGTCGCGTCGTCATAAAGAAGAATGTCGAGGTCGATCAGGCGCGGTCCTTTGGCGAAGGCTTTCTTGCTTCCCATCCGGGATTCGATCTCCTGCAGTTTGCCTAGGAGCGCTGTGGGCGCGAGATCGGTTTGTGCTTCGAGGACGGCGTTGAGGAACCAGGCCTGGTCCAGGTAATCGACGGGCTCGGTTTCGTAGATGCTGGAAAGCGCGAGCACGCGAATCGCATTGCCCTTTAAATGGCGGGTTGCTTCGCGCAGATTCTTTTCGCGGTCACCGATGTTGGAGCCGAGCGCCAGATAGACAGTAGCCATTTTCGCTTCCTATCGTAAGCCGGCGCGGCGGCCAAGCATGGCGGGGATCGAACGGGCTTCCGGTAATTTGAGGGCCAGCGCAGCGGCAAAGAAGACGAGGCCGTAAAGGGTCAGTACGAAGACCGCGAGCAAAATGGGTCCGCGTTGCCCGAGCGCATAGAGCAAGCCGCGCGCGGCAGCGGCGGCGAGCAACCCTGCAAGCCACACCTTGGCGAGAAAGCCGATTGGCACACCGACTTGGCCGACACGCCTGCGGACTCCGCGCTGCAACAGCGTGAATTCCACCCACGAAGCAATGCCGGCGGAAATGGTCAGTCCGGCTACACCCCAGCGTTGCTCGATGCCGAGCACGCGAGGCAGCGGCAAAGCCGCCAGATAGCCTAGCAGGGTGGTGAGCAGCACGCGAACGATCGCGAAGCGAAGTGGCGTGCGCGTGTCGCGAAGCGCGTAGAACCCCGAGGAATAGAGGCGGCCAAGAGTGGAAGCGAGCAAGCCAACCGTTGAGCCCGCAAGAATTCCCCATACGTAAATGACGTCACCGCGCAGGAAGCGGCCAGACTGGTAAATCGCGGCGACAATCACGTCACCGAGCGCCAAAAAGCCAACGACCGAAGGGACAACGAGAAACGTAATCTGACGCAGGCCGTTATTGAGGCGGCGCCGGAGAATCTGGGCGACTTCGTCGGCCGCGCCGATGGCGCCGCTCATAACCGGCAGTTCGGCAGCGGAGACCGACATGCCGAAAAGGCTGACCGGCAAGGTATAAAGGGTTTGCGCGTAGGCCAGCGCCGCCACGGCTCCGGTGGGCAGCCAACTGGCGAGGAACGCATCGATATAGGCGCTGATCTGAACCACGCCGCGGCTGATGAAAACCGGAAAGAAATTGCGGATGACGGTGCGAACGTTTTCGGCCCGATGAGCAAGCGAGAGCTTCAGACCACCCAAGAGTCTCAGCACCGTCGGCAACTGTACCGCGACTTGCAGCAAGCTGCCTACGACAGAAGCCCAGGCAGTGACGACCACAAGCGAGTTTTGGGCGCGCCCGGCTCCGAAGGCGATCATGCCGGCGATCATGGCAATGTTCCAGAGGACGGGAGCGCTATAGGAGATGAAAAACTTGCGATGACTGTTGAGAACGCCAAGGCACCACGCCGAAGCGACGAGCAGGCCCGCGCCCGGAAACAGTATGCGTACGAGCAAGACCGTAAGCTCTCGCTTTTGGCCCCGGAATCCGGGCGCGATGGCCTCGATCAGCCAGGGCGCCATGAGAACACCGAGCAGAACGAGGAGCGAGGTGCTCAGCGCGAGAAGCGCCGCCACAGCGCCGGCCGTCTTGCGAGCTTCTTCCTTGTCGCCGCGGGCAAGAAGATTGGCATACACCGGGATGAAGGAAGCGGAAAGCACGCCTTCGCCGAAAAGGTTTTGCAGAAAGTTGGGGATGCGGAGGGCCGCTTTGAACACGTCGGCGGCGTCGGAATTGCCAAAATAGTGGGCGAAGACACGGTCACGGATGAGACCGGCAACGCGGCTGAGGAAGATGCCCGCGGCAACGAGAGAGGCAAAGTGTCTGGAACCAACTGGTTGCGAAGTCGTGGTGGCGGTTTCGGTCACAAAATTGCCCGGCAATGCTCTTTTCGTTCCTATTCTCCGGCGCTTGGCGTGCCATGAACTCGAACAAAAGTTCCACTAAGACTGTACCAAACGCGGTTTGCGAGTTGCGCGGGATTAGCCGGTCCGTAGCCTGAAGATACCTAAACGGCCGAGCGGTGCCGAGTCAAAATACAGAACCTGTGCCGCTCGAGTTGGCGTGCCGGGGTGGTACAATGCGCCGCGAGCTGGAGGACCAATGAATAAGAATGCGTTGCGGGCCGCGACAGTGACTTTGGTTCTGGCTGTGCTGCTGGCGCTCGGAACATCCGTCGAAGGACAAAACCAGGATTTTTCAAAAGTCCAGATCAAGGTGACCAAGGTCTCCGGCAACATCTATATGCTTGAAGGGGAGGGCGGAAATATTGCCGCTTCGGTCGGAGAAGACGGGATCGTGATCGTCGACGACCAGTTTGCCCCACTGGCCGAGAAGATTCAGGGGGCGCTCAAAGACCTGAAAGTCACCGACAAGCCGGTGCGGTTTGTCATCAACACGCATTACCACGGCGATCACACGGGCGGCAACGAACCGTTTGCGAATACCGGGTCAACGGTGATCGCTCAGGATAACGTGCGAAAGCGCTTAGAGACCGGGGGAACCGCGGGAAATGGCGGGTCGATAAAGATGGAAGTCAAACCGGCACCGAAAGGGGCGTTGCCGGTGATCACCTTCGAACATGACGTGACCGTGCATCTCAACGGAGAAGACATCCGCGCGTTGCACTTTCCCTCCGGACACACCGACGGCGACGCGGTAATCTTCTTTCCGAAGAACAACGTAGTGCACATGGGCGATGACTTCGTGCGTTACGGATTCCCGTTCATCGACGTGGCCAGCGGGGGTAGCGTGCAAGGGATGATTGAGGCGCTCGAAAAGGCTTCCGCGCAGTTGCCCCGGGACGTGAAAGTGATACCCGGGCATGGAGCCCTTTCGAATCTAGATGATGTGCGCGAATTCGTGAAAATGCTGAAGGAGACCTCCGCCGCAGTGCAAAAGGCATTGGACGACCATAAGACTCTGGAGCAGATGAAACAGGAAAAGATTCTGGAACCGTGGAAGAAGTGGTCAGGAGGGTTCCTCGATAGCGATAAGTTCATCGAGACGCTGTACAACTCGCTGACCGGCAAGAAGGGCGAATTCGTGAAGCACAACTAGATCGCCGGGTTCCCTGAGGTGTTGGTCTAAAAGAGGCGCGGTTGGCGGCGGGGAAGTTCGCGCCCGAAATACTCGTAGGCGCGTTGCGTGGCAACGCGGCCGCGCGGAGTGCGATCCAGCATGCCGATCTGCATGAGGTACGGCTCGTACATTTCCTCGATGGCGTCTTCTTCCTCGCTGAGAGCGGCGGCGAGCGTGCCGAGACCCACGGGTCCGCCGCCGTATTTATCGAGAAGTGCAATCATCAGGTTGCGGTCCACTTCGTCGAGGCCGTGTCGATCGACACCGAGCATGTGGAGAGCTTCCTCGGCGACCTCGCGCGTGATGCGGCCGCCCGCGCGAACCTCAGCAAAGTCGCGGGCGCGGCGCAAGAGGCGGTTGGCAACGCGCGGCGTGCCCCGGCAACGCCCGGCAATTTCCTCGGCACCGGCGTCGTCCATCTGAATGTTCAGGATTTTCGCGGAGCGGTGCAGGATGATGAGCAGATCTCCGGGCTCGTAGAAATCCAGCCTGTGAACGATGCCGAAGCGCGACCGTAGCGGTGCGGTGATAAGCCCCGCGCGGGTGGTGGCACCGACGAGCGTGAAATGATTCAGGTGGAACGGATGGATTCGTGCGCCGGGCCCCTGACCGATCACGAGATCGACCCGAAAGTCTTCCATCGCGGGATACAGGACTTCTTCAACCGCCGGCTGCAAGCGATGGATTTCGTCGAGGAAGAAAACTTCGCGCTGCTCGAGAGATGTCAGGATGGCGGTTAGGTCTCCCTTGCGCTCGAGAAGCGGCCCGGCGCTGGTCTTGATGGGAACGCCGAGTTCAATGGCGATAATTTGCGCGAGCGTGGTTTTGCCGAGGCCTGGCGGACCGTACAACAAAACGTGATCGAGGGCCTCTCCACGATTTCGCGCTGCTTCGAGAGCGATGGCGATGTTTTCCTTGACACGCTTTTGGCCAATGTATTCGGAAAGCGTTTTGGGGCGCACACTGGCGTCGAGACGCGCCTCATCGTCCCACGCGGAGCCGGAAACGATGCGGGAGGCCCGCTGGGCTTGTTCGTTGGAGGGCTCCTTTTTTGCGCCGAAGTTTGCCATGGTCTCCTATCGTTTCTGCGGCGCGCTCAGAGCCGCGAGAGTGGCGCGCAAAAGAGTCTCGAAATTGGCGGTGCCCGCTTGGCGCTTGGCTTCAGAGACCGCGGCTTCAGCGGCGCGCTCGTCATAGCCCAGATTGATGAGCGCAGACTTCACGTCGGCAGCCGCACCCGCGGGTGACGCGGCAGGCTTCTCGGCTTCGACGGTGACGGCTTCGAGCTTGTCCTTAAGCTCAACGACCATGCGCTCGGCGGTCTTCCGCCCAACGCCTGGAATCTTCGTGAGGCGGACAAGATCGCCCGTACGGATTGCGGGGATAAGCTCTTCCACGTTCATGCCCGACAAGATCTTGAGAGCGAGGGTCGGACCAACCCCGGAAGCACCGAGTAGCAATTCGAAAAGATGCTTCTCACGCGCGGAAAGGAAACCGTAGAGCGCCAGTGCATCTTCGCGGACATGCGTGTGGATCAGCAGAGTGACCTCCGCATGGAGTTCGCCAAGAGTGGCAAATGTGGAAAGAGGAATGGCCACGAGGTAGCCAACACCGCCGACATCGAGAATGACCTGATTGGGACGCTTATCGAGGAGGCGGCCGCGGAGCAGTCCGATCATCGCATGAAAGTATTGCTGTGTTGGAGCGATGTGTCAACGCAGGAGAGAACGGGCCTTGAACGACTGCTTCTCGCATCCCGCAAGGACTCGTCCGGGCGGCGCCAATGGTGTTTTTCTTCTTGCTCGGGTGATTTCCACGCGCAGGCAGGCTAGTTCGACGGGCGGACCCTCAGGCGTAAGGGATAGCCGTCGTCTTCCGGCCGGAGGGAGTCGACCCGTACGACCTTCACCGAGCTGTCGAGGTCCGAAGCCCGCAGATAGGCCACCGCGCCGGGCGTGTTCGCCACAAATCTCCGCACATCTTTTGGAGTTCCAAGAATCGTCGGGGAGGTGACCACCTCGCCGCGGAACATGCCCCAGAGAAAATACTTGTTGAAGTCCTTATCATTCATCGCGTAGACCAGGCGAAGCACGGTTTGCCGCTCGGCGGTTCCGGCCGGCAGCGCGCCAAGGATAACGCGGCGCCCGTTGGGCCACCACTGTCTTTCACCGAGGAAAATCCCGCGCAATTGCCACAGCGTGAGGTTCCCAACCGGATTCTTGACGTTGACGATGATGGCTAGACCCTCCCAAGCCCCCCGGGAGGGCGAAGCTGTCTCGACCGACGGAACCGTTGCGCGGGAAGGGCAATCGACGGGCACGCCGAGTGCCAGCACCAGCAGAAAAACACCTGCTACCTTCACCGCTGCCTCCGGTCACAAGGGATTGGTCGAGAAGGAGGGAGGCTGATTGACGATCCGGCGGAAGCCACGGGGCCGCGCTCTCCAGCTTCATGGACCGAACCTTTTTGCTATCTCGGCCTCCGTGCTCGGAGATACTCTCATGCCCAAAAACGTCAGTCCGGACTCCTCCTCCGGACTCCCTGAAGTCACCCTACTTTGCTGGAGCGTAATACGCTTGATGGTAACCGTTCAAGTAGGCCTCGCGGTAGAGATGTTTAAAGCGCTCGGCGTTGCTGTTCACGTCCAGGTAGGACGTGCCGGCGTCGCGATAGTTCGCGGTCTGATCTGCCTGGAAAGGCTGTGAAGCCATGCGATGCCAGGCGCCGTCGCGCATGCCGTCGCGGTATCCAGATGCGGCGAGCTCTGCGACGCTCGGTTCCAGCAGCTGTCCCGACTGCTTCTCATAAGACTCGCGGTAGCCTTGCTGGTAACCGGCGACGTAGGAAGCGCGAGCGCTGTCCGTACTCCACCGCCCGGTCGAGAAACGGGGGCGCAATCCCTCCTTCGCGTCAAGCTTGGCCTGATAAACACCGTCGCGGAAGGCCGGATCAAGAGCCTCTGCCGGGTTGACCGAAGGCTTGGACCCGTGAAAGGAGCCTCCCACCAAAAAGCCGGTTGAAAAGCTGAGACTCAGCGCCACCACCCAAAAAACACGTCTTTCCATTCTTCCTCCGCTCAAATCCGTGGCCTCGGTTTGGAAGTGCGCACGCCGAACCCCGACGCACTTTCTTTCCGGCCAGGTTCTGGCGCCACCCAAGGACCAAAGGGAGCATCCTCCAAAATGGTCCGTCAGCCGGGCAAGTAGCGGAAGGCGCACGGCGCGGGTCACGAAAATACGATGGCAAAGTAGACCGATCGATCCCGGACCGGAACGCATTCCTGGGCATCGTCGAGGGGAACGGCGCCGCGCTCGTTGCGCGAAGGCAAGAACGTTGTAAGAAGGCTGTAAATTGTGGCGCGAAGCAGAAGAATGAGGGACGAATCGGTTATGGGAAACTAAAATCGGCAGAAATCCCGCACACAGGAAGATTTTGCAGAAAAATGTCTTGAGCAACGAGTGCCGTCGCTCGCCGATGTTTCAGTTGCAACAGCTCACACCGAGCGGAAAGACGAGCGTACCTCGGGTCGGACGACGGAAAAACACGAATCTAGTTTGCAGCAAGCGACAGCAGTTTCTGTGCAAAAGATTTTCCCTTTCATCTCATCATACAGGTTGGTGGCCTTCGCCAAAACGGAGGTGAGACTGGACGACTCGAACGGAAGAGGATCGCAGGAAGCGCCGGGGGGTCAGCGCGAGTAGCGTCCCACGTATTCGCCTTGGGCCAGAACGTGACTCTGCATCGCGCGCTCGACATCTTTCTTGGTCGAACTCGATGGAAGATTCAGTTTTGTATCAAGGGCATAAAGCTTGAAAAAGTAGCGGTGCGCTTTGCCCGGCGGCGGACAGGGCCCTCCGTAGCCGGTCTTTCCGAAATCGTTTTGACCCTGGCGAGATCCATCCGCGAGTTGCTCTTTCTTAGCAACCGCTTGCGGGAGAGAGCGCAGGGTGGGCGGCAAGTCGAAGACCACCCAGTGCACCCACGTTCCCACGGGAGCATCGGGATCGTCGGCGATCAATGCGAAACTCTGTGTGCCAGTGGGTGGGACGCTCCACTCCAAGGCCGGCGAAAGGTCCTCACCTTCACACGTGAACCGTTTCGGAATCGTCCCACCCGATGCGAAATCCGGACTCTTCACTTCTAGGGTCATGGGTGCGCCTCCTCCGGAGCTAACGAAAGCCTGACTGAGGCAAGCAATCGACAGCGCGACGAGAACTAGTGCTCGAAGAGACCGGTATTGACGATGATTCATCATCGGTTTGCGACCGTCGAACAACTCCCGTCACGCGCCGAGTTCCCGCAGGAACTCCGCGACGTGAGAATGGTTGCGTTCGGAGGCGAGAGCGATTGCGCCCTTGTTATCGTTCGTGGTGGCATGCAAATCGGCTTGGTGGGCTACTAGAAGCCTGACGATTTCGAGATGACCGTTCGCCGCAGCCGTAAGCAATGGCGTGTAACCGGCACCGTAACGGTAATTGGCTTCGACGCCGGAGGCGAGTAGCCACTCGACGATCGACGCACGTCCGGCGGCGACGGCGCCAGTCAGCGCATTGTAACCGGTCCCGTTGGTGGCTGCGGACAAGATATCCGCGCCCTGCTCGGCAAGGTAGCGCGCCGTATCGAGATGCCCAAAGAAGCAGGCCAGCGCAAAGATGGGAAAACCGTCGGGCGAAAAAGATCTTGCGAGAGCGGGATTCTTGCCAACGAATTGCTTGACGAGGTGGAGGTTGCCGGCAGCGGCGGCTTCATGCAGTTCAAGCGGGGCCCCGCGCGCAAGGAGCAGCTCCCGGATCTCGTCGCGTCCGGTGTAGATCGACAGCAGCACAGCAGACGCACCAGACTCGTTCTTCGATGAGGCCAGAGATGGATTGCGATCGAGCAGCGATCTTACTTGCGATAGATCGCCGGAGCGGATAGCGTCGAACAAGGTTGCGGTATCGCTCACGATAACGTCCTTGACGAGAGAAAAACGCTCGCCGGCTCGAAGCCGGGTTTACCGGGCAGAAGTCTAGCGACGGGCGCGGTCTTTGCGTACCGCTTCATCCACCAGGGCGTCGAGTTCGGAGCGTGTCAATGTGACTTCGTCCGTGGAATTCTCGCCGCTGTCAGACGTCTCGGGAAGTTCGGCGCCACCGCCCGGAGGAGGCGTGACGTTATAGCGGGCGCGCGCCGCCATCAGCTTGGCTACCTCGCGCGTCGAGAGCAACTGCGGTTCGCCTGCCAGTCGTGCGGCAAGAGTGATCTTGGCGAAGTGCTCCACGGTTTCCAGGCGGAAGAACGCCGTAAGCAGATCGGGGCCGCAGGCGACGGCGCCGTGGTTGGCAAGCAGAAGCGCATCATAGTGCGGAACGTACGGTTCGAGGACCGCGCTGAGGTCCGACGTGCCGGGCGTCGCGTAGCGCACCAGCGGAATCTTGCCGAGGCACACCACCACCTCAGGAAGAAGCGCCTGGTCGAGCCCCTGGCCGGCGGTAGCAAACCCGGTCGCCGTCGGCGGGTGAGCGTGGCAAACCGCCTGGACATCCGCGCGCATGCGATAAAACAGCAGGTGCATGCCCGCTTCCGAAGAAATCTTACGTTCGCCCTGCAGTTGGCGTCCTTCCATGTCCATGATGACAAGATCCTCGGGAGACATCATGCCTTTGTTGAGGCAGGTGGGAGTGGTCAGGATGCGGTCGCCATCGAGGCGAACAGAAATGTTTCCCTCACCCGCGACGATGTGGCCGCGTTCATACATCCAGCGGCCCACCATGCAAATATCGCGGCGGTGCTGTTCTTCCGAGCGGGCTTTCAAGTCCGATGAGTCCGAAGGCACGTTGTACCGACTCCTTCCTGGGACTTGGCGACGTCCCAACTTTAAGCGCTCAACCAGACGCCAAAGCTCGCAGAAAGAGTACGCTTCGGCGCGCCGAAAGCCAAGAAAAAATCAAGCATATATACCGCGAAGCTTAAGAGCCGTAGCCACGCGGTCGATCGCCAGCATGTATGCCGCGATGCGGTTATTGACGCGATGCGTTTCCGCATAGCGCACCACCTCGTCGAAAGCGCGTTCCATTACGTCCAGAAGCCGCTCATTGACTTCGCTTTCCCGCCAGAAAAACCCTTGACGGTCCTGGACCCATTCGAAGTAGCTCACCGTGACGCCGCCAGCGTTCCCAAGGATGTCGGGCACGGTAAAAATGCCCTTGTTGTCAATGATCGCGTCCGCCTGCCAGGTGGTGGGTCCGTTCGCCCCTTCACAAAGGACTTTGCACTGCACCTGGTAGGCGTTCTGTTCGGTGATCTGGTTCTCAATTGCGGCGGGAATCAGGACGTCGCACGGCTGGAAAAGCACGTCGCGCGCGCTCATTTTGATGCCGCCTCCCGGAAACTCCTGCAGGGGCTTCCTCTGCTTGTAGACCCACTCGATCACCTTGGAAACGTCGAACCCGTTTTCGTTGAACAAGCCGCCCCCAATATCGGCGAGACCGATGATTCGGTAGCCTGCCCTCTGCATCAGCTCGGCGGCAAGCGAGCCGACATTGCCAAAACCCTGCACGATCACGCGGGTCTCTTCCTTTCGCAACCCGAGCTTCGTGATCGCCTTGTCGACGCAGATCATTACGCCCCGACCGGTGGCTTCCCTACGACCGCGGGAGCCGCCCAACTCGATCGGCTTACCGGTAACGACCGCGGTCGTGGCCTGACGGGCATGCATCGCATAGGTGTCCATCACCCAGGCCATCGTCTGTTCGTTGCTGCCGACGTCCGGCGCCGGCACATCGCGCTCGGGACCCAACCAATCGGAAAGCTCGGCCGTGTAGCGGCGCGTGAGGCGCTCGAGCTCTCCGCGAGACATCTTCCGCGGATCGCAAATGACTCCGCCCTTTGCGCCTCCAAACGGAATGTCTACCACCGCGCACTTCCAGGTCATCCACGCAGACAGGGCGCGGACTTCGTCAATGGTCACGTCCGGCGCAAAGCGAATTCCTCCCTTACCGGGACCGCGCACGGTTGAATGCAACACGCGGTATCCGGTAAATACCTCGAGTTGGCCGTTGTCCATGCCCACAGGGATGTACAAGGTGATTTCCTTGTCGGGATACTTGAGATAACGATAGACGCCCTGCTCGAGTCCTAGCTTGTTCGCGGCCACCTCAAAACGCGCCTCGGCGTTCTGATAGACATTCATTTCTTCCGGCGCGAGCGTATTGGGCATGCAAAACTCTCCTTCTCACGGACAGCCCAGGGTGTGGCCGGCTGCGCGGCATGGTTCGGCCTGTGAAAAAGTCGAGCAGGCCCGAAAAGAAGGGCCAAGAGGGACCGTAAGCGGCGGGCTACCCACCCGCCGGACCTGCCCGTTGGCCGGGTTGCCAGTATATTAAGGCGAATCATGGAGAGCAAGTTTGGCCGCCAGAACACACCGCCCGAGAACGCGCACCGCTCGGGGGCGGGCAGAGTTAAACTATGCGCGGGGGCTGGTCTCGAACCAGCGGCATTGAAGCGGAATGGAAACGAAGCTGAGCCTTTCGGTAGTCGTGCCGGTTTACAACGAGCAGTATCTGGTGGAAGCCAGTCTGCGCCGCCTCGGAGCCCTGCTCGAATCTCCCTGGCTCGATCGCGTGCGCGTGATTGTTGTGAATGATAGATCGACGGACCATACCGCAGAGGTCTTGCGGCGATTTCAGGAAACACTGAGTCGGTCCGAACTCTCCGGCTTCGAATGGATATTCCTGGAGCACGAAACAAATGCTGGAAAGGGCGCGGCCATCCGCACCGCCTTACCCCACGTGGATACCGACGTTGTAGTCATCCACGACGCCGACCTCGAATACCATCCGGACGACTTGGCAAAGATGTTGCCGTTGTTTGTGACCGAGGAAGCGGAAGCGGTGTTCGGATCGCGCTTCCTGTCGAGCGATTTCCGCAGGGTGCTGTTTTTCCGGCACTCCTTGGGCAACAAGTTGCTCACGCTGCTGACCAATCTGGTCACCGACCTGAATCTGACGGACATGGAAACCTGCTACAAGATGGTGCGTTCCGATTTAATGAAGAGCATCCCGTGGGAGAGCAACGGCTTTGGAATCGAGCCGGAAATCGCAATCAAGCTGGCGAAGCGCCAAGCGCGCATTTTCGAGGTGCCCATCCGCTATTCCGGGCGTACCTATTCCGAGGGAAAGAAAATCACGTGGAAAGACGGGGTGAGGGCCCTCGGCGCGCTGGTGAGGTTCGGAATCTCGGACAAGATTTACATCGAGGACGAGCACGGCAGCGAGATTCTCGCGCGGTTGAACCGCGCGCCGCGGTTCACCAAATGGATGGCCGATACCATCCGGCCCTTCATGGGAGAGCGGGTGCTCGAAATCGGCGCGGGCATCGGAAACCTGACTGCCAATCTCGTCCCGCGGACCGTTTACTGCGTAAGCGACGTCAACCCTCACTACCTCGGACGGCTCGAAACTCTGACCGCGACGAGACCCTACCTTCACGTCCATTACACCGACGCAAGCGATGAGCAGACCTTTCCGCAGGAGCAATTCGATACCGTCATCTGCCTGAACGTCGTGGAGCATCTCGAGAATGACGTACAGGCGTTGCGTAACATTCGAAAAGCGCTCACCAAAGATGGTAGGGCGGTCGTGCTGGTTCCGAATGGACCCGGACTTTATGGATCACTCGACCGCGTGCTCGGGCACTATCGCAGGTACACGCGGGAACAACTGGTCGACGCCTGCGAGCGCGCGGGATTGCGCGTGGATCGAATCATCAAGTTCAACCGGATCGGTTCGCCCGGATGGTGGATGAATGGACGCATCCTGAGGAAGGAAACCTTCGGATTCTGGCAGATCAAGCTGTTGAACCTCTTGGTGCCGCTGGTCAGGCCGATCGACCGCTTCCTTCCCTTCCCGCACCTGTCCTGGATCGCTGTCCTCGAGGTCGACCCCCAGCGGGAGGGCCAACAGGCCGCGGAGGCTCTGTTGGGACATGGTGTGCTTTCCACCCAAGGCGGCTACCCGCGAGGCGCTTAGACCGCGGCTCTGCAGCTGGAAAGGGAGCGTCGCGAACGCAGCAAGCCCTAATTTCCTTTAAGCGGCTATTGCAAGCGGAATTGCACGGTCACGGTCAGGTGCGACGCCGTGGGTTTCCCGTTCAGCATGGCCGGCTCGTAGTGCCATTGCTTCACGGCGTCTAGCGCCGCTCGATGAAGTATGGCTGGCCCTGAGAGGACCTTCATCGTGCTGACGTTGCCATCCGTCTCGACGACCGCGTCGATGCTGACATTGCCCGCGATCCGCTGCGTACGTGCCACCGCTGGATAGACCGGCGGTACGGACTTGACCAGGCGTGCCGCCTTGACGTCGCCACCGACTTCAACGGGCGCTACCGGCTGCTTGTTGTTAGCCGACAACGACGACAGGGATTCAGCGCCGGGCGTAGGCATGCTCGTCCCCAACGAAGGATCGGCATCGCCGGATTGCGGTGAGTTCTTGGCCCGACTGACAACCGGTGCAGAAAGGCGAACCGCCCCAAGGCTCGGCTTTTTCGGTTGCTCCGCGGGAGGTTCGCTACGCGTCAACGGAGGGCTGTTCTTCGGGGCGGTTGCCGGCAGAGGAGAGACGGCGGGGGTGGTGTTCTTCGCAGGCTCACCGGAAACTGGCGAAAACGTCGCTGACGACGAATTCGAACCTGTGGGAGGCACCGTCGCTTCGGGCTTGGCCACCGGGGGATTGTTTACCGCTACGATTGGGCTTGAGACGGGCGCCTCGACAGTCTTTGCCGGCGCACTGCCGGAATTGCCGCCTCGCGTCTGGCGCATGTACCACACGCCGCCGCCAGCCAGCAGGAGTGCGGCTGCGGCCAGCCCAAGGAACAACCCTTTCTTCGAACTGCCGGCAGTGGAAGCCTCCTGCACGGATTCGAGCGATTCGTCTAGCATTTTTCCACCGAAGGGGGCATCGTCGGAGTTGGCCTCCGGTTCCACGGCGGGAAGAACCTGCGACGCAGTTGGTTCGCTGGGCCCAGCGGGTACCGCCGCAACATCGGCCGGAGCGGCGGCGGATGGCCCCGTAGGAACTGGAGCGGGTGGCGCAATGTGCGACAGTGGCGCCAGCCAACCAGGGATCTTGGATTGCTCCGAAGCAGCGGACGCGGGAGTAGGCGCGGGCGCAGCGACAGGCGTCGATTCAGCGTTCCGGGAAAGCGGCGCGAGCCAGTCTGGAACTTTCACCTCTTCGACCTGCTCGATGTCGTACGCTTTGGACTTCGCGGCTGGAACAGGCTTCGGCAGCGGCCTGGGTGCGGGCTCAGCATCGTGCCCTTTGACCGCGGGAGCTTTTTGAGCGGAGTTTCCCGGGGCGGCGCCCATGGTTTCCGTTAGGGAGGATTTCGTATTCGAAGCTGACGGAGTTACCGGTCGAGAGGCAGGTGGCGCGGCGGGCGATTCGGTAAACAGCATAGAACCAAGCTGCGCCGGAGGTGCCGAGCTGGTTGAGGCCGTCTGCGAAGACCCGACCGGGGGCACCGCAAAAATTTTGGCGATCTCCTTCGAATAGTCGTGGATCTCAGGAATTCCGCGGCCCTCAGGGGGACCTCCTCCAGCCACGGGCGGAAGAGGGGCCGGAGGAGGCGCGAACGAAAGTGGCGCGGGCGGCGGCGGAGTCGGCGGTTTGGGGGTTTCGGTTTTGGCAACGGGCAGCGGCGTGGGCGGCGCTGCCGCTGGCTTGGGCGGTACGGGGGCGGAGAGCGCAGGCGCAGCGGGTTTCGGAGTCACGGGCGGCCCAAAGGCAGCCGACGTCGGCGGAATTGGCGCAGCAGGCGAGGCCTGCGGCGTCGGAGGCATCGTCGTTCGAGTTACCGTAGGAGCAGTAGGTCGCGGAGGCGGAGGCACCGTTTGGGGAGGAGCGGCCGGTGCAGCCGGTGCCGTGGGGAACCGCATGCCCCAAAAGCCCGCGGCCGGCTCCGTAAACTGTAGCTCGACGTAGCCGGCGCCAGGACCCGGTTTGGATTTCACCACCTGGCAAACGACTTCCTTGTTTGATTTTTCGTTGGTGAGAAATACCAGCTGGCCCGCGGCAACGGGAGTCGCTATGCGGATCACCGCGCCGTGATTAAAAATCAAAACGGTTTTCGTGGACTCGGAGAAAGGTTCGCGTTTGTCGGACCCTTCGACCGTGCGGGCTCCGTTCACAGTGACGGGAATCTCGAGGGCGGCCGGTTGTGTGCGCACAGAACCGTCGGCGGCCTTGGGCGCGCCCGGCGCAGGGGCAGTGGGAGTGGGCGATTCCGCCGGGTGTTCGGCGTTTTTCGTAGTTGAAGCCATGGCGTACCCCAGAAATTGAGGTGACAGGGTTTCCTGTTGTACCTCTTCTATGGTGGGGTCGCCGTGTACCAGCAGCTATAGTACTCAGGTACTACAATGGAAACAGCGCTGCCGGATGTGTCTCGAAAGGAACGTGTTTTTCATGCCGCAGCCACCGTACCAGGAGACCGGTTGGGGCCGCGAGTCCGTGGGCTATCCGTAAGTTACTTCGCCGTGTCGAGCGGGGGCTCGAAACGCGCGTCGATCATTACTTGGTAGCCAGTGACGAGCTTGTTCGTTTCGTTCGCCATCCCGACTACTTGCTGGAGCTCCTTGAACATCGCCGGCGTCATCCCCTTGCTGAACGCGGACGCGGTATGGGAGGCGATGCAGTATTGGCAATTGTTGGTGACGCTGACGGCAATGTAGAGAAGCTCCTTGGTGAGTGCGTCGAGCGCGCCGGGAGCCATGATGGCTTTCAAATCTTCCCAGGTGCGTTTGAGGAGAACGGGATCGTGAGCGATCGCCTTCCAGAAATTGTTGATGTAGTCGGTCTTGCGAGTCGCCATGATGTCGTCGTACACGGCTTTGACCTGCGGGCTGGCGTCTTTGTATTCGATGAGCCCAAAAGTCGACATGAAGATTCTCCGTGCTGCGGAAATGCTTGCGGAAGATAATGTTAGCGAGAATTCGGATTGAACGGTAGGCCGGCCGAGGGGCGTCGCTGTTCGACAACAAAGCAGACTTTAGCGACGCCGGTCGACCGGGAACTAAATCCCCCCTCTCGGGCGGGCACTGCCTCGGAGCGCCCCGTTAAATCGATATAATATTCGCGGTTTAGAGGAGGATGCCATGCAGTTCCCTGCCCCGAAATGGATGCGTCTTTTCCTGTTGCAACTGCTCGTGTCGCTCGCCGCGCAAGCTGGAGCGCTGCGCGCCCAGACCGTGCATGTCGACGTGACGCCGTCGCGTGCCAGAGCGTTCGATCCCGACAAGGCGATGGGAACATCCATGGACATTCTGCAAGCGCGGGAATTTGACGCGGTATACAGCGAGCCGATCATTAAGGCGGGGCTCTCCGCCGGCTGGGGGCCGATCACATACCGGCAGAACACGGAACTCACCTACTCCGCCTGGCATTGGAATCCCAACGGGACCTGGAGCGATGAGAAAAACAAGAGTGGGTATTTCGTGGGCAGCGCGGAGCCGACAGATTTTTTGCGCAAATCTTTCGGTTATCACATCGCGCATCGCGGCACGACTCGGAGCGATGCGGGTCAGAACGAGTTTTCGCGCCTGACCGACGGCGACGAAACGAGCTACTGGAAGAGCAATCCCTATCTAGCGGAAAAGTTCACGGGAGCGCCGGACTCGACACATCCCCAATGGGTGGTGCTTGAATTTGCCCTGCCGCAGGAAATCAACGCAATTCAGATCGCCTGGGCAAATCCATATGCCAAGAAATACGCGGTCGAATACTGGAACGGAAAAGAAGATGCACTGAACAAGCAGACGTCCGGTGAATGGGTGAAATTTCCGCAAGGCGAAGTCGCCGCCGGAACTGGCGGAAGCAAAGTACAGCGCTTGGCGGAAGAGCCCATTGCCACGCGCTTCCTGCGCGTCTGGATGACGCAGTCTTCGAACACCTGTGACACGCACGGAAACGATGACCCGCGCAATTGCGTGGGCTATGCAATCTTTGAAATTTCAGCCGGTAATTTCAATTCACAGGGGCAGTTCGTGGACCTTGTGAAGCACACGCCCGGACAAGCGCAGACGGCGACACAGGCTTCCTCTGTAGATTCATGGCACACCGCCGAAGACATCATCTCCAATCGAATTCAAACCGGCTTCGACCTGTTTTTCACTAGCGGCTACACCAATCACCTGCCGGCAATGATCCCAATCGCGATGATCTACGCCACGCCGGAAGACAGCGGGGCCGAACTTGCCTACATCGAGCGACGCGGGTATCCGGTTTCATACGTGGAGATGGGAGAGGAGCCAGACGGCGCATACATGGTCCCAGAGGACTACGCGGAATTGTATTTGCAATGGGCCACCGCGCTGCACAAAGTCGATCCGAAGCTGCGGCTGGGTGGCCCGATTTTCACGGGCGTGAACGAAGACATTAAAGTTTGGCCCGATGCGCAGGGGCGTACTTCCTGGCTGGGGCGTTTCCTCGACTACCTGAAAGCGCACGGAAGGATGGCAGACCTCGCGTTTGTGTCGTTCGAACACTACCCCCTCGAGCCGTGCGTAATTAACTGGTCAGATCTGTACCGCGAACCGCAGCTCGTCGAGGGAATCCTGAAAGTGTGGCGGGACGACGGCGTTCCGCCCGATGTACCCCTGATGAATACGGAAAGCAATGTGTCGTGGGCGCTCACCGATCCGATGCAAGACCTCTTTGCGGGACTGTGGCTGGCCGATAGCGTTGGAGCGTTTCTGACCCACGGTGGCCCTGGCGCGGTGTACTATCACTCGCCAATTCAGCCGGAGGCGCTGCGCTCGGGATGCCACGCGTGGAGCACTTACGGAAATTTTGTGGCCAACGAAAAGCTGGAAATCCGGCAGTATACGGCGCAATATTTCGCGAGCCAGCTTTTGAATCTCGATTGGGTGAAGCACGGCGGAGGAATACACCAGCTTTTTCCGGCGACGGGCGACCTGGAGGACGAAGTCGGCAACAGTCTGATTACCGCCTATGCGGTGAAACGCCCGGACGGCGAATGGTCCCTTATGATCATTAACAAGGATCCGACCAACGCGCACGAGGTGAGGATCGCTTTTGAAAAAGACGGCAAAGAAACAGCCGCTCGCCTTGGCGGGACCGTGAACGTGGCAACGTTCGGCGCAGCCGAGTACGCTTGGCATCCATCCGGCGCAGCAAGCTTTGCCGATCCCGACGGCCCGCCGAAAAGAAGTGCGGTGGACTGGACGAACGGGCGAACCGCCTTGCTGCCCAAGGCGTCGATCACGGTGCTGACTGGCAAAATGGCCGGCGGTGGGTAAACCGGTCGGCGCATTTCTAGCTTAAGTGACTTTCCTTCGTCCGGGCGCCTGGCGAACGCGGCGTTCGCCAACCAACAGGATCCGTGCACGTCGCTTTTCTTTGCCGTTCAGAACCTCACGAATGAGTGCTTCTAAGTGTCGGGGACGCCGGCCCTGACCGCGGGCCCTCCGATTTTCGTAAAGGGGCGGACTGCCGTTCGAGTGGCCCTCAGCTCAGCGGCGTTTTTTGCGAGGCAAGAACTTTTCGACGAGCAGCCTCGCTAGGCGCTCCGAATTGTGCCGGATCACGCGATGTTCGTCGAGCAGGTCGCCGGTCACAAGCTTCACCTTCAGTTTCGCCACCTTTTCGGCGTCGGTCCTAACCGGCCTAGCGCCTTCTGCGAGGTACCGCTCGGCAACCTCCGGGGAGACTTCCCGGACATTGGCGACAACGGAATCGATCACTCGCTTCCCCACGTGATCCTGGATGGCGCGGATATGCTCGCTGAGCGCGTAATCTGTGGTTTCGCCCGGCTGAGTCATCAGATTCGCAATGTACACTCGTGGCGCTCGAGACCGAGCGATGCTCTCGGCAATTTCCTGAATCAATAGGTTGGGAATGACGCTGGTGTAAAGAGAGCCCGGCCCCATTAAAATCAAATCCGCCTCCCGAATTGCTTCGACCGCGGCGGAAAGTGGACGAACACGGCGCGGCACCAGCTCCAGTTTGCGGATGGCAACGGAGCTGCGCGAAATATTGGTTTCACCCCGAACGCGCTTGCCGTTCGCAAGGTTCGCGACCAGATGAACATTCGAAACGGTGGAGGGAAAAATGCGTCCGCGAATGGCAAGCACCTTGCTCGAAACGCGCACAGCTTCGGCGAAATCGCCGGTAACATGAGTCAGCGCCGCCAGAAAAAGATTGCCGAAGTTGTGCCCGCGCAATCCGCGACCAGCCTGAAAGCGGTACTGGAAGAGGCGGCTGAGAAGCGCTTCGTCCTTCGACAGCGCGACCATGCAGTTTCGAATGTCGCCCGGTGGCAGAATCCGGTTTTCACGGCGAAGCCGGCCCGAACTGCCTCCGTCGTCGGTGACCGTGACGATTGCGGCGATGTCGGCAATGGGGCGCTCCTCGGTAGGACGCTGGTCGTTCCGCCGGACAACGTGCAGTTTCAAACCACGCAAAAGCGCCGAAAGTCCCGTGCCGCCGCCAAGCGCGACTACCTGCAGGCCCCGCAAGGATTTGCTGTTGTTCCCAACTGATTTTTTCACGAGGCGCTCGAGTTCAGTAGTTCCGGGGATGCCGAGGGTGAAACATCCTCCCTCTGCATAGACTCACCACGGACGGGCCGACACAAAGTGGCGAACAAACTCAGCCAGGCTGCGGCAGGGCGTGGGATGAACGCAAAGGAATGCGAGGCGATTAGCCCGAGTATCCTTCTTTTTCAGGATACAGCAATTCGGTGAAGCGCGGGTCTTCCTGAAGGAAGGCAAAATCCTCGTCGTTACGCGCGTGGTAGCGGTTTGCCGGGCGGAGTTCAATGGCGATCTTTAGGTTTGCCATCGCGGAGTCGGCTTCACCGGTAAGGCAGTCCAGCGCCGCCAGGGCGTAGTGCACATGGTCCGCTTTGGGAGCCAGCTTTCGGGACCGTTCGAGGCTCTCGCGCGCCTCATCCCAACGACCCAGATTCATCATAGCCACGCCCCGCTGATAATGCTCCTCGGGTGACTTGGGATTCTGGTCGTGCGAAGGCTTCATGCGCTGCTCGGTGATGCGCAAATGCGTTCGGGCGCGATCGGCAAGTTCCTTGCTTGGCCCCGCCATAACCTTTTCAAGCTCCGCCTTGGCCCGCTGAAACTTCTGTTGGTGAAACAGGGACATGGCCTCTTCGTAGGTTTTCAGCTGCGCCTGAACCAACGGGTCGACCAACTCCACGCCGCCGTGCTGCGGCGCTCGCGGAGGTAAAGTGCCTTTTTTCTTTGACTTAGCCTTCGCTAAGTGGGCGCTCTTGGCCCGGCCGTGCGAATTCTTCTGGGGTTTCGCCATGGCGCGAATGTAACAAAGGTAAAGCCTCGCGTCAACGGAGGGAAATATGCTGTGGAAAGTGCCGTGTTGGATAGCCTTTACCGTCCGGCGGCATATGCGAAAATATGTTGCCGCGAACCCGCTATTCTCCGAGACACTAGAAGCAGAGTCTTTGAGGTGGAGTTACGGCGGGGAGACTGGCCCACGCGTTATGCGTGTGTTATAAGTCTAAGATTGGACTACGGTTGACGACTCGTGCCTTTCATCAATTTTCCTGCGCGCGAAATTAACTGCAAGCTGGTGTACTACGGCCCGGGTCTCGGCGGGAAAACCGCCAATCTGCAGTGGATCTACGACCACACCGGCCAGAATCAGAAGGGCAAGATGGTGTCGCTCGCAACCGAGACCGACCGCACGCTTTTCTTCGATTTTCTGCCGCTGGACCTTGGGACAGTACGCGGCTTTAAGACGCGCTTTCATTTGTATACCGTGCCCGGGCAGGTGTTCTATGAAGCCAGCCGGAAGCTGATCCTGAAAGGCGCGGACGGCGTGGTATTCGTTGCCGACTCGCAGGAAGAACGACTCGACGCCAACTTCGAAACGCTCGAAAACCTGCAGGAACACCTCAAGGAACATAGCCTGAACTTTTCCACGATCCCCTACGTGCTGCAGCTGAACAAGCGTGACCTGCCAAACGTCATGACCGTGGATCATCTCGCCAAGCAACTGCAGAAGAAAGGCGAGCCGATCATCGAAGCCGTAGCCATTCAGGGACAGGGCGTGTTCGAAACCCTGAAAGAGCTCGCCAAGATGGTGCTGGCGGAGCTGAAAAAGGGGGGGTAGTTCGGCGGCGACCTCTCAGGTCCCCAGAAAGATCTGACGGGATAGTGGCGCGGATTTACACTTCCCGAGGCAGCCTCGTTTCCATCGGGAGAGATCGTCAGCAAGATAGCAGACCAGGCTCTCCGCCCTTTTCGCAGAAATGAGAATCAATTACTACCACCTCGGGAAAGAGGAAGGTTTTTCTTCCACTCCCGATGCCATCGGCCCTCTTCGGCATGTCGGCCTGCAAGAAAGCAGATGGTTGGGCGCCCGAAATCATAGCGAAGCAGATAAACGAGAGAGTTCGCTGCCGGAGGGACTCTTGCGATTGGGCAAAGGTGCCCCATGGTGGAACGGGATTCCGAACCGCAGCTAGAAGCCGGCGGAGGCGGCGGCTACCGACTCAAACGTGGGAATGGCCTCGACGAGGCGGGTGACCGTAAGCGCGTCGCGA